>JAFQUN010000127.1 GCA_017408525.1 Oscillospiraceae bacterium | reverse complement strand
TGCTGCCGCAGAGGTTCAGGATCAGCGGCTCGGCAAATGCAGCTGCAACGCCCGCGGGGACCTCTGCGATGCTGCATTCCGTCTGCATCGGCTGGGAGCAATCAAGCAGCCTTGTGTCGAGTACGATGGGCGACACCGCCTCGACAACAGCGGTGGGAAGGCTCGCGGCAAAGAGCGTGTCTCTGTCGAAAACACCCGAGGGCATCTGCGAGGTGAAAACCTTTGCGCCGCCTTCACCGCCGTAGAGGATCACGCGCTTGTCAAAAACGCTCAATCCCTCGACCAGCGTATAGCGGGGGCTTCCCGTTGCCGCCTGAAGCGTCACACGGTAGAAAAAGCGCATATCGATGGTATAAAACCCTCTGTTGAAATTCACCGGCTTGACGTCGGTGTAGACGTACAAAAGGTCAGCCTCGCCGCCTTTGATCGCCTGCGCCGTCAATAGGATCTCCTGTGCGCTTGTAGTTGGATAAAACCGAAGATCCTCGATACAGTCCTTGTCACGGCAGGACGAATAGACCTTTTTCGTGTGGATCGCCACTGACTCGCACGGTCTGCATCCGTTTTCAACGGGACCGGCTGAAACTCGATCCGTCATGAAGATACCTCCTATTTAAGTACTTGAGGATGTATTTCCTCTTTCATTCCATTGTATGCACACATCGTGGTGTGGTGAAAAAGTTATGTGCAAAATACACTTTTCGGACTGTACAAACACATCCTCACTGCTGTATAATGGTGTACATGCGATAAGAGGGAGGGGTCCACATGGCACACGTCGGTTTCATCCGCGACAAGCTTGATATCAAGTTTCTCATTCTCTATGTTGCCGCTCGCGTGGAGTCCCCCCTGCCCTTTCATGATATGCAGGCACTTTGTATGTGTGACGAGGGCGTGGACTACTTTGCGTTTTCTGAATGCATGAAAGACCTTGTGGAAACGGAACACCTGTCGCTCTCTGCGGATTCTCTTTACACGATCACGGACAAGGGCCGCAAAAACAGCGCCATCTGTGAAAGCAGCCTCCCCCCTTCCGTATGTCTCCGTGCAGACGAGGGGATCGAGTCGATCAACCGCAGACTGCATCGTGAAAAATGCGTGCGCTCTGATGTCTCCCCGCGTGAAGGCGGCGGATCCACTGTCCATCTTGCGCTGTTTGACGATGCGCTCGCGCCGCTTTTTGACCTCTCTCTCATGGTGCCGCGCGAAGGATCTGCAAAAGATCTTGCAAAGCGCTTTGAAAAAGACCCTCAGGCAGTCTACGATGCGGTTCTGGGCGTTCTTTTTCCGGAATAAAATGCTTAAAAAGAGCACAAACGATGATCGATCCATCGTTTGTGCTCTTTTTCACTTATTTTACCACTACGTTTTCTTCTCCGAGCGTTTCGCGCAGCTCTTTCAGCAGCGCGCCATGGATCAGACATCTTCCGCCAAGGAGCTTGCCTGTATCGGCAACGCGGATCTTCATCGGCGAATCCCCAATAAACATCGTGAGGACAAGCTGAATATGGCGCATCTGCGTGCTTTCAAGCGACGGCACACGGATATAGAGCGTTTTTCCCTCCATCTCCCCGTTCGCAGGAAGCGCGGGAGCCTCCTCGCCGCCCACCTCGCGCGTGAGCGGCTGGGCAAAATCACACAATATCTGCGGCGCCTTTTGGTCGCGTACGGAAAGCTTTCCGCGAACCACGACGACCTCTCCCTCTTTGAGATAGCTGCCGCAGTGCTCAAGCGTACGGCTAAAGCACAAAAGCTCGATCGCACCGCTCGCATCCTCGACAGTGACATACGCCATAAGGGAATTATTTTTCGTAGTTTTCGTCTTGCTTGCCGTTACGACGCCTGCGACGCAGATCTTCTGCTCATCGGAAAAGCGCTCCGGTCCGTCCTCGCGCGCAAAATCTGCAAGGATGGCAGCGATCGACACAGCGCCCTGCCGCGCGGCGGCAGCGTGATAATCGTTCATCGGATGACCGGAAAGATACAGCCCCGTTGTCTCCTTTTCCATGCGCATGATCTCCTGCGCAGAAAATTCGGGGATATCCGGAAGCTGAATATCGCTGCGCTTCACACTCGCCGTACCGGCAGAAAAAAGATCGATCTGTCCGGCGATATTCTCACGGCTGCTTGCGGCAATGCCGTCAAGCACACGCTCATACACGGCGACAAGCTGCGACCGGCGCACGTTCATCGAATCGAACGCGCCGCTGCGGATCAGATTTTCAACAGCGCGCTTATTGATGTCGCTGCCCTGCATCCGGCGGCAAAAATCTTCAAAGTCGGTAAACCGCCCGCCCGTCTCGCGCTCGCGCATGAGCGATTGGATGAAGCCGCGTCCGATGTTCTTGATGGCAACAAGCCCGAAGCGGATGCCTTCATCCGTAACGGTAAATCCATCTTCCGACTCATTCACGTCGGGCGGCAAAAGCGCGATGCCGCACTCCTTGCATTCGGCGATGTACGCCGAGACCTTTTCGGAGCTGTCGAGCACGGAGCTCAAAAGCGCCGCCATGTACTCTTTCGTATAGTGGCACTTAAACCACGCCGTCTGGTAGGCAACGACGGCGTAGCTCACCGCGTGCGCTTTGTTGAACGCGTAGTTTGCAAAGTCGTAAATATCCTTATAGATCGCCTGCGCTGTCTCCTCCGGGATACCGTTTGCAACGCAGCCGGCAATACCGCGCGCGCTGTCACCGTGGAGAAATGCTTCGCGCTCTTTTTCGATCTCCTTTGCCTTCTTCTTGGAGATGGCGCGGCGCACCATATCCGCCTGCCCGAGCGAATACCCCGCAAGGCGGCGGAATATCTCGATGACCTGCTCCTGATAGACGATGCAGCCGTAGGTGATGTCGAGGATCGGTTTAAGGCTCGGATGCAGGTAAGTGATCTTGGACGGGTCGTGCTTACAGGCGATAAAGCGCGGGATAGATTCCATCGGACCCGGGCGGTAGAGCGCGATGATCGCGGTGAGGTCTTCGATCGACTGGGGCTTTAGTCCCACGCAAACGCCGGTCATGCCGGTCGACTCCATCTGGAAAACGCCGCTCGTGCGCCCTTGCGTGATCATTTCAAAAACGGCAGGATCGTCGTCCGGAATGTCCTCAAGTGTAATGCCATTCCCCTTTACATTCACCATGCGCAAAGCATCATCAAGCACAGTGAGGTTTCGAAGCCCGAGAAAGTCCATTTTCAAAAGCCCAAGCTGCTCAAGCGTGACCATCGTGTACTGGCACACCGTCGCCTCGTCGTTTCGCGCAAGCGGAACGTACTCATAAACGGGCTTTTTCGTAATGACGACGCCTGCCGCGTGGGTCGACGCGTGGCGCGGCATCCCCTCAAGCGCCTTCGCCGTGTCGATCAGCCGCGCGATACGTTCGTCCGTTTTATAGAGATCATTGAGCTGCTTGGAAAGGCGCAGCGCCTCGTCGAGCGTAATGTGTATCGCCGCAGGAACGAGCTTTGCAACAGCGTCGCACTCGGCATAGGGCATATTGAGCGCGCGCCCCACGTCGCGGATCGCCCCGCGCGCCGCCATCGTGCCGAATGTGACGATCTGCGCAACATGGTCATCGCCGTACTTCTCACGCACATAGTCGACCACCTCACCGCGCCGCGTGTCGCCGAAGTCCATGTCGATATCGGGCATCGACACGCGCTCGGGGTTCAAAAACCGCTCAAAATAAAGGCTGTATTTCATCGGGTCGATGTCGGTGATGCCGAGGCAGTACGACACCATCGACCCTGCCGCGCTGCCGCGTCCGGGTCCTACGGGGATCCCTTTTGCGCGCGCGTAATTGACAAAATCCTGCACGATGAGAAAATAGTCGGTAAAGCCCATCTTCTCGATCATGTCCTGCTCATAGGAAAGCTGCGCGCGGTAGTCCTCATGCTCCGCACCATAGCGCGCGGCAAAGCCGTCATCGCAGAGCTTTTTGAGATACCCAAACGCATCGTACCCTTCGGGCAGCTTAAACTCCGGCAGGTGGTATTTGCCGAAGACGAATTCGACATTACACCGCTCGGCGATACGCCCCGTGTTCTCAACAGCCTCCGGATACTGTGGGAAAAGCGCCGCCATCTCCTCAGTCGAACGGAGGTAGAAGTTGCGCGGCTCATAGCGCATCCGGTTTTCGTCCTCGACCGTCTTGCCTGTTTGGATGCACAGCAGAACGTCGTGACTTTCGGCGTCCTCCTTGCGAAGATAGTGCGCATCGTTCGTCACAACAAGCGGGATGCCCGTCTCCTCGTGGAGGCGCAAAAGCCCCGCGTTTACCGGTGCCTGCTCGCGGATGCCGTGATCCTGCAATTCAAGGAAGAAATTGTTTTCACCAAAAATTTCGCGCATCGTCAGCGCGTATTCTTTCGCCCCGTCGTAGTTCCCGTCGCGAAGACGACGCGGGATCTCGCCGGCAAGGCAGGCAGACAGCGCAATGAGCCCCCCCGCGTGTTCGCGCAAAAGGTCAAGATCAACGCGCGGCTTGATGTAAAACCCCTCTGTAAAGGCGAGCGAGACCATGTAGCTGAGGTTGCGGTAGCCCTCCTCGTTTTCACACAGCAGCACAAGATGACGCGCCTCGCCGTCAAGCTCATGCTGCTTGTCAAAGCGCGTGCGCGGTGCGACATACACCTCGCAGCCGATGATCGGTTTGACACCCGCATCCTTGCAGGCGCGGTAAAAATCGACCGCACCGTACATCACGCCGTGATCGGTAATGGCAACGGCATCCTGCCCCAGCTCTCGTACACGCGCGGCAAGGTCACGGATGCGGCACGCACCGTCAAGGAGGCTGTATTCCGTGTGGACGTGCAAATGTGCAAAGGACATCGTTTCTCCTCCGTTTCAAGCCGCGCATTACTCGCGCGCAAGCTCCATGATCTTCCTCATCCTGTGGTTGAGGCACGACTTTGTGATCGGCGGGTCAAAGTTGGCTGCAAGCTCAGAGAGCGTAAGCTCGGGATTTTCAAGCCTCGCCTGCGCTGTTTGGCGTATCTTCTCACCAAGGGAATCGATGCGCCCCGTTTCCATCAGCCGGCGGATCGCCTCCACCTGCTCCTGTGACGCTTCGATCGCCTTGTCAAGATTTGCCGCATCGCAGTTAACGCGGCGGTTAACGCTGTTGCGAAGGTTCTTTTCGACCTTCGCCGACATGATATCCATCGCCGCAACCGGCGCCCCGATGTGCGTAAGCAGGTCTTCTATATGCTCACTCTGCTTGAAATAGGTGATGGAGCTGCCCTGCCGCGTTACGCTTTTTGGAAAATATCCCATATCGGTCAAAAGCGCCGCCATCTCGCGGCTTGCCTGATGGTGCGAGGTGGTCAGCTCCAGATGATACCGCTTCGTTGGGTCGGTAACGCTGCCGCCCGCAAGAAACGCACCGCGCACGAACGACGCGCGGCAGCAATCGTCCTCCAAAAGACCGAAGTTGATGTGGTGGACGAGGTGCGTTGCAGGGTCGTAGCCAAGCGTATTTATGATGTGGGTGATCTTTGCCGCATCGGTGATCTGGAGGATGAATTTTCCACCCTGCGTCTCCTCGGGCACACGGTCGAAGTGAATGCGGAACGCTTTGCCAAAAAGGCGCGGCAGCCGCTCGGCGTACGCAGGGTTGCCCGTGATGATGCGGACCTCGGTCGGCGTAAACGTATTGCAGTAAAGCAGCACACCGTATGCCTCCGCACGGGCACAGCAAAGCCGCTGCACCGCCGCGCGGCACAGCTCCGCTTTTACATTGTAGGAAAACGACATGGTATCCCCCTCCCCTGCTTTCCCAAAAAGAAGCTGCTTTGCCGCCTCTTTTGATCACTCGGTGATGTATCTGCCGTCGCTCATGCGGACGCTGCGCTCGCGGAAAAGCTGAAGGAGCACGCGTGCAAGCTCCGGTGCATCGTGGCGGACGAGCTTTCCCCGCACGATAGAGAGGGGACGGCGCACGACCTCAACGCCGAGCGCAGCACATTCTTTCTCCGAGCATTCGATCGGCTGCGCCCCCTCCTCACGGTAGAGCGCGCAAAGCTCCCGCGAGATCGGCGCGGAATTGACAACGCAGATATTGAAAAGCCCCTCATAAGAATGGCTGAACAATGCGCGGATGTGGTCAGCGGCGGTATAGCCCTCCGTTTCTCCCTCCTGCGTCATGATATTGCATACATACACTTTCATCGCGCGGCTCGCACGCAGTGCGTCAACAATACCCCCGACAAGAAAATTCGGGATGATGCTTGTATAAAGGCTCCCCGGACCGAAAACGATCATATCCGCCCGCGTGATCGCATCGAGCGCATCGCAAAGCGCATACGGGCGCTCCGGCAAAAGATGGACGCGGCGGATCCTGCAGTTTTTTTCCTTTTTGCACTTGAATATCTTCGACTCGCCGACAACGCTTGACCCATCCTCAAGCTCGGCAACAAGCTGCACATCGGCAGTTGTAACGGGCAGGACCCTCCCTGTAATAGCAAGGACCTCACTCATGCGCGAAACGGCTTCATCGAAGCTTGGCGAGAGCGCGTTGAGCGCCGCAAGAAAAAGGTTCCCAAAGCTTTGCCCTGCAAGCGAGCCTTCAGAAAAGCGGTAATTCATAAGATCCGACATCAGCGGCTCGGCATTTGCAAGCGCGACAAGGCAGTTGCGGATATCGCCCGGCGGCGGCATCCCCAGCTCCTGACGCAAAACACCCGAACCGCCGCCATCGTCAGCAACGGTGACAATGGCGGTTATATTCTCTGTATAATCCTTCAAGCCGCGCAGCATCGTGGAAAGCCCCGTCCCGCCGCCGATCGCGACGATATGAGGTCCCTCTGTACGCGGTATGGCAGTACTTCTCCCCTGCATATTCTACTTCCTCGTCATATCACGATGGTTTTCCGTCGCAGAAAAGCCCTCAAGCGTGTTTATGTACGCTGTCAGCGCGCGCGCGACAGAAACGCTGCGGTGATGCCCGCCGGTGCAGCCGATGGCGATGACGAGCATGCTCTTCCCCTCCTCGCTGTAAAGCGGAAGGAGGTATTTGACCATATCCTCGAGTTTTTCCAGGAAGGTCTTTGTCTGCTGGAAAGACATGACATAGTCGTAAACCTCCTGGTCCATCCCCGTTTTATCGCGCAGCTCCTCGATATAAAAGGGATTTGGCATAAAGCGGACGTCAAAAACGAGATCCGCCTCGATGGGGATACCGTGCTTAAAGCCGAATGAGACAACATTTACCTGCAGATCGCTTCGGCTTGCACCCGCGGAGTCAAAAAGGGCGCGCAGCTCACTGCGCAGCTTTGCGATCGGAAAAGTCGTGGTATTGAGCACGATATCGGCACGGTCGCGCACGACGCGCAAAAGTTCGATCTCCTGCCGGACAGCCTGCTCGATGCTGCCCGCTTTTCCCATAAGCGGGTGCATCCGGCGTGTTTCCTTGAAACGCTTGATGATCGTCTCGCACGACGCCTCCAGAAACAGAAGACTGCACTTGCAGTCCATCTCGCGCAAAAGGTCGAGAACATGGAAAAGCTCTTCAAACGGCTCAAGCGCACGCACATCGTACACAAGCGCAACGCGCTCGTACCGACCGTTCGAGGTGATGCAGAACTCCGCGAATTTCAAGATCATCGCAGCGGGCATATTGTCGACGGTGTAAAACCCCATATCTTCAAGGTACGATGCCGCCTTGCTCTTTCCTCCGCCGGAAAGTCCGGAAATGATCAGAATTTCCATCCGCTCTCCCCCTTCCCCGTAACGTACTTGACCTCGGGCATGAGCGTCACGCCCGTTTGCGTGTACACAGTCTCACGCACACGCTTTGCAAGCGCAGCGATATCCGCACACGTCGCGCCGCCCGTATTGACGATAAAGCCCGCGTGCTTTTCCGAAACCTGCGCCCCGCCCTCACGCGTGCCTTTGAGTCCGCATCCTTCGATCAGCGCGCCGGCAAAGTGTCCCTCGGGACGCTTGAAGAAGCTGCCGGCACTCGGAAGATTGAGCGGCTGAGACTTTTTTCGCCGCTCCATAAGTGCGTCCATCTCCGCACGGATGTCCGCCTCTTTGCCATAGTCAAGCAAAAACTCCGCACGCAAAACGACAGCATCGGGATGGTCGCTGAAAATGCTGTGGCGATAGGAAAAGTCAAGTTCCGCCCCCCGCAGCGTTCGGATCCCATCCGGAAAAAGTGCCGTCACTTTAGACACGACACGCGACATATCCGACTCGTACGCGCCCGCGTTCATCGCAACGCCGCCGCCGACGCTGCCCGGGATCCCGTGCGCAAACGCAAGACCGGAAAGCCCCTGTGAGCATGCAAACGACGCAGCACGCGAAAGAGACGCGCCTGCCTCTGCTGTGATGCATTGCGCATCGGTGCGCTCGATTCTCGTCAAAAGCTCCGACGTACCCACAACGAGCGTATCAAGCCCCGAGTCATCGACGAGAAGGTTTGTGCCGTTGCCCATTAAAAAGGGCTTTACGCCGCACTCCTCGGCAATACCCATCAATATGACAAGCTGCTCCGTGGTACACGGAAACGCCATGCGGCGCGCCGCACCGCCCACACGAAAGGATGTGTGGCGGCTCATTGGTTCATCTTTCACATATTTGAGATCACTGAGTGCGCCGTGTGTGCCGTCAACCTCTTTGTCGAGCAGATCAAACCACGCCATCGCGTTCCTCCTTCATTTTTGCCGAGCGGTACAAAAGCGCCGCTCCGATGATCCCCGCATCATTTCCAAGCTGTGCTTTGACGATCCTTGTGCGCTCCTTTGCACCGTTTCGTGCCATGTCGACCTCTGCCACACGTTCGCGCAGCGGAAGAAGGAGCGAGGCGTCCTCCTCGTTGCTCACACCGCCGCCGATAGCGATCATCTCCGGCTGGAGGATGTTGACAAGATTCGCAACGCCGGCAGCAAGATAGTCAAGATATTCGTCGCATGCCGCCTGCGCGGCGGCATCACCCTTGCGCGCGGCAGCAAACGCCGTTTTCCCGCTGACATGGAACTTTTCCCCCTCGCCGCAAAGCTTCCACATAAGGCTTTGGGGATTTTCGTCCATCACGCGCTTTGTAAGACGCACAAGCGCCGTCGCCGAAGCATACCGCTCCCAGCAGCCGCGGCGTCCGCAGTTGCAAAGCTCACCGCCGAGAACGATCGCCATATGTCCCGCCTCACCGCCGGCGCCGTTGAACCCCTCGTGGATCGCACCGCCCACCACGATGCCCGAACCGATACCCGTACCGAGTGTGACAACGATCAGGCTTCGCGCACCGCGCCCCGCACCGGCATAATACTCGCCAAGCGCCGCACAATTTGCGTCGTTCCCAAGGTAAATGGGGATATCCCACTCCCGCTGCATGAGCGCAGTGATGGGGACCTCACGCATAGGGATGTTCGGCGTGTAGTTGATAATACCCTTTGCGCTGTCGACAAGCCCGGGGATGCCGACACCGATCGCCTCAATGCTGTCTTCACTCATGCCGTACTCGGCAAGAAGCTCACGCGCAAGGCGAACGAGCGTCTTTGCAAACACCTCCGCCGACTCCCACACGCCAAGCGGCATCTTCTTCGTCGCAAGCAGCGCTCCATCCTCCGAAACGAGTCCTGCCTTGAGATTTGTTCCGCCCACGTCGATTCCGATATATGTACTCATAGTGTACCCCCCTGCAGCATGTCAATATGCGTATCGACCTGACGGACAAATTCTTCTGCTGCGTTGTGTCCGTAGGTTTTTTGTCTGTTATTCATCGTGGCAAGCTCCACGATACCGGCAAGGTTTCTGCCCGAGCGGACAGGGATGGTCACGTTCGGGATCAAAACGCCCATGATATCCGTATGCTGCGTTTCAAGACCAAGGCGGTCATAGAACGTGTTGTCGTTCCACTTTTCAAGCTGGATGACAAGGTCGATCTGCGTTTCAAGCTGCACACTTCCCATGCCGAAGAGCAGCTGCACATCGACAACACCCACGCCGCGCACTTCGATATAATGGCGGATCACCTCCGGCGCGGTGCCGACAAGGCGGTTGCCAAGACGCTTGATCTCCACCGCATCGTCAGCAACGAGGCGGTGTCCGCGCTTGATGAGTTCGATCGCCGTTTCGCTTTTTCCGATGCCGCTGTCGCCAAGAATGAGCACACCCTCGCCGTAAACATCCATCAAAACGCCGTGCCGCGTGATGACCGGTGCAAGCTCCTGATTGAGATAGTCAATGGTGATACTCGTAAAATCGACCACCGTATGCTCCGTGCGAAGGAGGGTACGCCCGTGCTCCTTTGCCATTTCAAGGCACTCGGGAAAGACCTCCAGATTGCGCGAGATGACAAGCGCGGGAATATTGTACTTGAAAAGCTCGTCAAAGCGGTCAGCACGCTCGTCGGAGGGAAATCCCTCCAGGTATGTGTGCTCCGACTGCCCGATGATCTGCAGCCTGCGCGCGTCAAAATAGCCGTAAAAGCCCGCAAGCTGAAGACCCGGGCGGTTCACGTCCGTGATGGTCAGGATCTCCTCATCGTAATTGATGCCCTTGTTTATGACCTCCACGCCGAACTTTTCAACAACATCCCTCAGCTTTACCGAACGATTCGTATTCATCGCAAGCACACTCCTCATCTCAGGGCAAGACCACCCCTATTTTGATACCTATACTGAATTATAGACCAAGATCGCTTTTTTTACAAGGGTGCGTGCGCTTTTGCCTCTTCCAAAATATTTTATCAAATTTTTGTATTTTTTTGAAAATTCCACTTGCTTTTTACTTTTATATCTGTTATCATATCAAATGCTTGTTGCGGCAAGCATGAGTTGATGACAGCAAGGAGGTGCAACGGATGGCAAAGTGCGAATACTGCGATAAGGGCGTGACCTTCGGCATTCAGGTCTCTCACTCCCACAGACGTTCCAACCGCCCCTGGAAGCCCAATGTCAAGCGCGTCAAGGCGATCGTCAATGGTACGCCCCGCCATGTGTATGTTTGTACCCGGTGTCTGCGTTCCGGTAAAGTTACCCGCGCGGTCTGATATCTG
>JAFQUN010000126.1 GCA_017408525.1 Oscillospiraceae bacterium | reverse complement strand
GCAGGCTTTCGGAGATGAACAGCATCTTTTCGCCGCCAAGCTTTGCGGTCGCATCGGCAAAGCGATCGACCAGATGGATCGCCGCCTTCAGCGTGGTGATCACGCAATCATAAAAGAGCACCTGCTCCTCGGTCTTTTCGCCGTTTGCCTTTTCTGCCTCGGCGCGGGCAAGCAGGCCGGGCAGACCCAGTGTCATGATCGCATCCCAGTCGGGCGAGCAATGGCCAAGGTCGAGGCCGCCGTTGAACGCGCGACCTTCGAATTCGGTCTCGTATTTATCAACAACGTCGGCATACGTTTTTTTCTCGTGATACAGTTCGCGGATCCAGCGGTCGCGGATCCTTGTGATGATATAGTCATGGCGCAGACGCTCGGGGAAAAAGTCTCCCTCGCGAACGTCCAACTGCGCATCGCGCAGTACTGCCTCAAACATTTTGGCTTTTGCCAGCATACGGTTGTCGGCATATTCCTTCTCAATAGAAAGGCATTCTTCCAGCAGAGCCTCGGGGGTCACGCCGCTGTTTTCATCCCACTTGCGGATATCGTACAGCGAAGCGATCTCAGCGCGGTCCTTTTCAAAATTTCCCCAGATCATAGTGTTGCCTCCAAATCTAAGTGTTTCGTTTCATACTTCTCTGATTTTAGAGTAACGCAGTTGACGGAAAAAGTAAATGCAACTTTCGATTTTCTTTGCACTTTTCGACTCGTAATTTTTCGATTCCTCTTGATTTTTTTTGCATTTTTTGCTTAAATAGAAGCAAAGAGGAGGTGCAGACAATGGAACTTTTGGATCTGCGTCCGCGTGTGGACGCGTTTCATCAGGTGGTGGAGGGCTCGATCGGCCGAAAATTCCACCCCGCAATCAGCCCTCGCCGCTCTTCGGGCTTCATTTTTATATTGGAAGGCTCGATGCGCTACCGCTTTTCGGACGAAACTGAGTTTGTTGCCACCGCGGGCGACGTTTTGTTTCTTGCACGCGGCGCGCTGTACTCCATGACGCTGGAAAAAGGAACGTACCGCTTCATCTTTGTAAATTTTGACTTTGTCCCCGGTACGCCCGATTTGCAATCTTCCGTCTTTCCCATGATGAATGCCCGCGTGATGGAGAGCCAGTTCCGCCGCATGCTGGAGCGATGGCGCCTGCAAAAGCCGGGCGCTGTGGAGGATTGTCTGTCGATCCTGTACGCCGTGTATGCCGAGCTGCTGCGCCAGCGCACCGCCGCGTATATTCCCGTGCTCAAGCGCTTCCGCCTGGATGCGGCGCTGCAGTATATCTCCGATAACTTTGCCAATGAGGGGCTCAAGGTGGAGGATGCCGCCAAGGCGGCAGGCATGGGCGAATCGCACTTCCGCCGCCTGTTCAAGAGTGCCTACGGCGTGTCTCCCATCAAGTATATCAGCCTGCTCCGCGTCAACCGCGCCAAGGAGTATATCAAGTATTCAAGCGATTCCTTTGCCGAGATCGCGCAGAACTGCGGCTTTGCAAGCGTCTACTATTTCAGCCGCATCTTCAAAAAGGAAGCCGGTTGCACCCCCGGCGAATACCGCACCAAGCATAAGGACTTCCACGAAATATAAAATAAGCCGACTCGAAAGAGTCGGCTTATTTGTTTGTATCTTACGCTTCTACGTTGCCGGTGCGGACGGCTTCGAAATCCTCCTCGATCTCCTTTGCGGGAGCCTTGGTCAGGAGCGAAACGACGACGATGCAGACTGCGGAGAAGATGAATGCGGGGAGCAGCTCATAGATGCCCCATGCACCGCCGAGCGGCTTGATGACGAGCTTCCAGAGGAAGACCATGCCTGCGCCGCTGACCATGCCGGCGATCGCGCCTGCTCTGGTCGTGCGCTTCCAGAAGAG
>JAFQUN010000125.1 GCA_017408525.1 Oscillospiraceae bacterium | reverse complement strand
CGCTATAGCGGGGGCTTCCTTCTTTGGTTTTATCCGACGTATGCCTTGTCCGTCTCAACATAGATGCCGCGCTCGGCACTCCAGCCGACGTTGAAGCCGAGGCTGCGTCCGAGGTCGCGGAGCTGGTAGTAGGTGTAGCCGCCGCCCGCGTCATCGGTCAGCGTGATTGCAGCGAGGTCAGCCGCCGCACCGTTGATCTTGGTCGCCGCCGTGGGGACGGTGTAGCTGCGGTCACCGGAAAACGGCGTTTTCATCTCCGAGCCGTTTTCGGTATAGCTCTCGCCGGTGACGATATTCACTGCGCCGTCCCACGAGACTTCAAACTGCGCCGCCGAGCCGTTGAGCAGCAGCGCGACATCGCGCAGCTTCACATAGTTTGTCGGGTTGCCGTTTGCATCGCGGAGGGCGTACGCCTGTACCTCGACAGCCTTGCCGTCGATCTCGACATTCTGGGTGCTCGCATAGGCGGTGTTCGTGGAGACAGGGGGCTTGGGTGCGGGCTCGACAGGTGCGGGTGCGGGCTCCGGCTCGGTGACATACTTCGAAAGGTCGGACTGTGCAAGAATGCCCAAGCGGGAGCCGTCCTTTATGATGAAAAAGGGCGCGGTCACGTTCATGGGCGTTAGAATACTGTCGTATTGAAGGGGAAGAACGGCATTTCCACTTTTGTCGATCAAGCCTTTTTTACCATCGTTGCCGACAGCGGCAACGCCATCACGGAAGCTGACTGCACTGTCATATTCATACGGAATGACAAGACGGCAGTCGGCATTGATAAAGCCGTATTTTTCGCCTTTTTTGACACACGCCAGTCCCTCGCAGAAGTTGTCTATGGAGTCATACTCACCGGGAAGGATGACGATGAGCTTTCCGTTGTTGTCGATGTGTCAGTACTTTCCGTTCTCTTTGAAATCTACCCATCTGTTGCCTTCAGCTTGGCTTCTGTGCCACAAGTAGTCGTATTTGCACGGAAGGATCTCCTTGCCGGTTTTGTCGATGTAGCCGAAAAGATCGCCTCTGAAAACCAATGTGATCCCATTGGAGAAAGACCACCCGGAATCATACGTATAGGGGATGACGAGCTTTCCGGTTTTGTCGATATAACCGCACTTTTCGTCGTACCAGCTTCCTGCCGCAACGAGCGCCATCCCGTCGGAAAAGTCCTCCATCCTATCGAACTTGAGAGGAATGACAAGCTCACCGGCGGCATTGATGCAGCCGTATTTTCCGTTGGATTCGACCACGGAGAGCCCCTCGGACAGCGTTTCGATACGGTCGTATTTGCCGAAAGGAATGATAAAATTGCCGTTTCTGTCGATCAGGGCTTCTTCGGATTTCGCGCTTCCGTCTGCGTTTACTGTGTAGGTATCCCGCCCGGCGACCACGTACTCATCGGAAAACTCGCGAAAATACGAAAATTCGATCGGGATGACGGCGCTGCCGGTTTTGTCGATAAAGCCCGCTTTTCCAACATTCCAGTCGAGGTCCTCGTCGTAGTATTCGAACCCGACCATTGCAAGGCCCTCGAAAATCGCGGAAAAGTCTTCGGCAGTATCATATTGGCACGCAGCAATGACCCGGCCGGTATCGATGTCAATGTAGCCGTATTTGCCGTCCCAATAGTTGTCCTCTACGATCCTTGCGATCCCGTCAACGCTGCTTTCAATGGAGTAATACATGCATGGGACGATGAGATTGCCGTCAATGTCGATCAAGCCGTATGTATATCCGCTTGTGCCTTTTTGCCCAACGATCCACCTGTCGCCGGAAAAGGGGAACAGATAGTCGTATTCAAAGGGAAGAACGACCTCGTTATTTCGGTTGATAAGACCGAATTTGCTGTTTTTCTTCGCAACAGTCGGACCGGTTTCGGAAAAGTGGATAAGCCTGGTGTATTCGCAGGGGATGACGATCTTGCCGCTTGTGTCGATAAAGCCGAGTTTTCCATTCTGCTTCACCTGCATCAATCCGTTTACAAACATGTAGGTGGGTGTGCTCTGGTATTCGCAGGGCAGGATGACCTCGCCGCGCTCGTCCACAAGACCAAGCATCCCCTTGTTGTTTTCAACGAGGAAATAGTACTCGCCGGTGTCCTCCACCTCAATGACGCTTTGGATGCTCTTGTATTCCTCTTGCGCCAACCAGGTGATCTCCGACTCCGCTCCGTTTGCCATTGCCGTGGTCGGTAGGAGCGTCAGGCACAGCGTAAGCGCCAGGACCATAGATAGAACTCTTTTTTTCAAAATTGCTTTCCTCCTTGCATTTGGTATGAACATTATTTTATCCGAAGCGCTGCATCCTGACAAGCCTTTTTTGCATACTTACGGACAAACCCTCATAAGGTGGAACAAACCACGAAGGAGGGTGCGTTATGGTGCAGGAAAAGGAATATGCGGTGCGCCGCTGTGAACAGGCGGCGGAGCTTTTGCCGCTGCGGCTGCGGCGCATGGCGATGGAGCTTCCGGCGCAGAAAAAGGCAGTCGCGGAGGAGTTTCGTCTGCGTGTGGGTCGTCCGGCGACGGTGCTTTTGCCCGAGGGGGAGGTGCTTCTTGCCGCCGGTGTGCGCGAGAGCGTCGTTTCGGCAGATGATCTGGAACGGATGGTCGGTGCGGTGACTGAATACGCGCGCTACGCATCAAGCGAGATGCTCAAAAACGGCTATCTCACCGTGCGCGGCGGCTTTCGGCTTGGGCTTTGCGGCACGGCGGTCATGCGCGACGGGAGAAGCTGCTCGATGCGTGATTTTTCCTCCGCCGCGCTTCGCATCGCAAAACAGGTTTACGGCATTGCCGACGGTTTGATGGGTGCGCTTTTTGAGGACGGCAGACTGCAAAGTACGCTCATCCTCTCCGCGCCCGGCGGCGGAAAGACAACGCTGCTGCGCGACATCGTGCGAAGCATCTCCGACGGAGGGGCGGAGCGTGAAGCGCTTCGTGTGGCGCTTGTTGACGAGCGAGGGGAGATCGCTGCCGTCCACAACGGCACGGCGCAGATGGAGGTCGGCGCGCACACGGATGTTTTGGACGGGTGCCTGAAAAGCATCGGCGTGACGATGGTGCTGCGTGCGATGAACCCGCAGGTCATCGCCGTCGACGAGATCAGCGCGCGAGCCGACACGGAGGTGATGATACAGGCGGCAAACTGCGGTGTCACGCTCCTTGCCACGGCACACGCCGCCGATATGGAGGAGCTTCGCCGCCGCAGCGTCTATGCGCCGCTTCTTGACGAGGGGATATTCCGCCGCGTGGTCACCATTCATCGCGTTGACGGTGAAAGGGTGTACGAAACGGAGGAAATGCCGTGCTGAAGCTTGCAGGCAGTGCGCTCGTGCTTATCGCCGGTTTTTTTGTGCGCCGCGCCGTCGTATCGAGGCTGCAAGCGTCAATTGAAACGTGTCGCGCGATGATCGCCGCGCTATCGTGGATGGAAGCACAGGTGCGCATGGAGCTTGTGCCCGTGCCGCGCCTTTTGCCGCGCCTGTCGCAGCGCGCGCTCGTCGGTGATTTTTTTGCCGCCGTCGCGCGGGGGCTGGGGCGCGAGAGGACGCTTTTCGAGGCGTGGGCGGAGGCGCTTTCGATGCTCCCGCTTTGCGAGGAAGAGCGCGAGATTCTGCACTCGCTGGGGGAGCGGCTTGACGGTGAGGAGGAGAGCGTATGCCGTGCGCTTGCCGGCGCCGTGCGCGAAATGGAAGGGAGCTATGCACGGAAGCAAAGGGATTACTGTGAAAGAAAAAGACTTTACAGTGCGCTTTGCTTAGGGGCTTGTGCGTTTATCATAATCGTGCTTCTTTGAGGCATGAATGTGTGCGGCGCGGCATAGGATGAAACAGCACAAACGAGGAGGACAAGGTATGGATGTTGACCTTATTTTCAAGATCGCCGCCGTCGGGATACTGGTCGCGGTACTCAACCAGCTTTTGGTGCGCTCGGGCAGGGAGGAGCAGGCGCTGATGACGACGCTTGCGGGACTGGTCGTTGTGATGATGATGCTCGTGCGGCAGATCAGCGACCTTTTCGAGCTGGTGCGGACGCTCTTTTCACTTTGACGCATGGAGGATTTTTTTCGCATCGCAGCACTATGTCTTGTTGCAGCCGCGCTCGCACCGCTTTTGCAGACCTCACGCATCCGTCTCACGCTTGCGATCGCAGTCGTGGCTGTCGTCACGTCACGGCTTTTGCTTTCCGCGACGGAGCTTGCTGTCTTTTTTTCGGAGGTGCTCGCGCTCACCGGTATTGCGCGGGA
Source organism: Oscillospiraceae bacterium (assembly GCA_017408525.1). Classification (GTDB taxonomy): domain Bacteria; phylum Bacillota; class Clostridia; order Oscillospirales; family Oscillospiraceae; genus RGIG2163. Next base: position 33,012 of record JAFQUN010000125.1, on the reverse strand, counting down.
GGTGTTCACGCCGCTTTTGAAAACGCTTGCCATCGCCTGCACCGCGAAGCTCACCGGCTCGCTTTGCCGCGACGCGGGGGAGTCGGCGCTCGGAGCGCTTGTCGACATGGCGGGCGCGGTATGTGCGGTGCTGGTGGCGCTGCCGCTGCTTCGTGCAGTGCTGGAGCTTATGAGGTCGTGGCTATGATGAAGCGGTTTTTGGTTTTGCTGCTCATACTGCTCATATTCACGCCCCGCGCATACGCGGCGGAGCTTTCACGGGAGTACATAGACGCGCTTCCGGACGATGTGCGTGCGGCAAGTGAAACAGACAGCGGCGTGCTTTCCATGTTCACGAGTGCGCTCGATTCACTCGGTGAGAAGGTGCGCGCGAATATCGGGGAATATCTTCGCGGCGGGATGCGTGCGGTGATCCTTTTTTTGCTCGTCGTTCTTCTTTGCGGTGTGGTGGACGGAATGCACACAGGTGTGGACGATGCTGCGCCGAATTATACGCCGATGGTCGGGACGCTTGCCATCCTCACCATCGCATCGGGTGACGTGCGTTCGCTTTTAGGGCTTGGGACAAGCGTTATCGGGGAGCTTTCGCGCTTTTCGACGCTTCTGATCCCGACGCTCGGCGCGGCGATCGCCGCGTCGGGGCACGCGGCAAGCGCGGGTGTGTGGCAGGTGGGGACGGTCTTTTTTGCCGACATTCTGCTCGGCGCGGTCGAGCGGCTGCTGCACCCGATGGTGTACGTTTACATCGGTCTTTGCGCGGCGAACACCGTGATCGAAAACGGGCGCCTTGCCCCGCTTGCGGAGGCGGTCAGATCTGTCGCGACATGGTCGCTTAAGGCGGTGCTGGTCGTTTTCACAACGTATCTTGCGCTTACGAACGTCATCTCCGGCTCGACCGACCAGCTTGCGCTCAAGGCGGCAAAGGCTGCCATCTCCGGCGCGGTGCCGGTCGTCGGCGGTACGATCTCCGACGCGGCAGAAACGGTCCTCACTGGCGCACGCGTGCTAAAAGACACGGTCGGGATTCTTGGTATGACAGCGGTTTTGTCCATCTGCATCCTGCCGTTTTTACAGATGGGCGTGCAGTACATCCTCTACAAGGCGGCATCGGCGCTGGCCCGCGCGGTGGGCGCAAAGTCGCTTGGCGGTCTTATCGATGCGCTCGGCTGCGCGCTTGGGCTGATGCTCGCGATGACGGCTGCGTGTGCGCTGATGCTTTTGATATCAATGGTCGTTTCGATCACGGTGGTGGTGACATGATGGACGGTATTCGACAATGGCTTTTCTCACTCGTTGCGGTATCACTTTTGACCGCACTGATCCAGACGCTGACGCCGAAGGGGACGATGCGGCGCATCTGCGGCTTTACGGGCGGGCTTGCGCTTCTTCTTTGCGTATTGCGCCCGATCTCCGGTACGCGGCTTGAAGAAAGTGTCGCGGCGTTTTCCGCTTACGAAACGCAGCAGCGCGCCGTCACGGAGGAATATGTCAGAGAAAACGAACGCACGATAGAAAGAATCATAGAAGAAGAAACCGCAACATATATATCGGACAAAGCAAGGGAGCTTCGCCTTGACTGCGTGGCGGAGGTCACGGCGTACACGTCGGACGGCGTCGCGCTGCCGTACAGCGTCACGATCACGGGCGCGTACAGCGAAGTGCTTGCCCGTCACATTGAAGCGGCGCTCTTTGTCCCGCGTGAGCGGCAGAGATGGATCGAGCCGCAGGGCGGGGCGATCAAGTGAGGTGGAGGAGAGATGATGGAAAAAGGGAAAGGTCTTCTTGCACGCTACGGATACATACTCATCGTTGCAGCAGTGGGCGCGCTGCTTCTGCTCATCCCGTCAGGCGGCGAGAGTAAAGAGGGGTCGACGAGTACGGCACCTGTGGAAACGACGCAGGCGCTTGCCTTGCAGCAGCGTGAAATGGAGCAGATCCTCTCGCACATCGAGGGCGTCGGCACGCTGCACCTGATGCTCACGCTCGCCTCCGACGGCGCGGTGGAGCTTGCGCGCGACACGGTGCAAAGGTACAGCGGTGACCCGCAGACGCCGGATGATTATGAAAAGCAGACAAAAACCGTCCTTGCGGGCAATGGCAGCGGCGTGGAAAGCGCCGTCGTTACGCAGCGCGGCGCGCCCGTTTATAAAGGTGCGCTCGTTGTCTGCACCGGCGGGGGAGATGATGCGGTGCGTCTTGCCGTCACGCAGGCACTCACCGTGCTTACGGGACTTGGAAGTGACTGTATCGCCGTTGTGGAAGGCGCGGCGTGAGAAGAACATCTTTTTTAGGAGGAGAAGAGCAACTATGAAACGACTTCACAAACGGAACATCGTGGTGGCAGCTGTGCTGCTTCTCGTATGCGCGGCAATGTATCTCAACTGGCGCTACGCGGAGGATGTGGCAGTGGATGGGAAAATGCTCGGCGAATCGACGCTTGTGAGCGCAGAGGTCACGCAGGACAGCGCACCGGACGAGGAGATGAGCGGCGACTACTTTGCCGCCGCGCGTCTTTCCAGACAGCAGGCGCGCGACAGCGCGACCGCACTTTTGGAGGAGGCGAGCGCGCTGGAAGAGGAGATCGCAGGTGAGGAGGTCTCCGCCGCAGCCGAGAGCCTGCAGGTCATCGCGGCGTACACCATCGCCGAGGCGCAGATCGAAAACCTTGTCACCGCCAAAGGCTACGCCGACTGCGTGGCATTTATGGGGGAGGACAGCGTCAGCGTCGTCGTCTCGAACGGCGATGCGCCGCTTGAAGGGGAGGACATCGCAAAGATCACGGACATCGTCACGACGCAGACGTCCTATACTGCCGATCAGATAAAAATTCTCGAAGCCGACGGCGCGGTGTAATTTAAGACTTCGAACCGGTGATACCCTGATGAGCTGAATTTCATGGTTGTAATTTTACGAAAGAAATGGTAAACTATCCAAGATAGACCGGACACCGGAAGTAAGGAGTGTTTACAAATGGCTGAAATGAAGGAAAAATACGTCGCGCAGAAGTGCGAGCAGGGTACGATCTATATTGCCGAGGAGGTCGCCGCCGCGATCGCCGCCGACGCGGTGAAGGAGATCGAGGGCGTAAGCTCCCTTGCCGGTGCGAATGTCGCCGATCAGATCATTGGCAAGAAGGCGGCGCGCGCTGTGCGTATGGATGTGGAGGATGAGCAGATCACGCTTGACGTGCGTGTGATGCTGCGCTATGGGTTCGACATCCCTGAAACGGCTGCGAAGGTGCAAAAGGCTGTTTCAACGGCGGTCGCTTCGATGACGGGATTTCCGATCAAAAGCGTCAATGTCCACGTTGAAGGCATCGTTTTTGAATAAAACTTGCTTTGTGCGCTGATTTTACAAACGAAAGAGAGAACCGGATTTTATGATTCGCAATACGGCACGAGAGATCGCTGTCCACCTGACCTATGAGCTGAGCTTTACGGCATATCCGGTGGAACAGCTCCTTGACCTGCGCCTTAGTGCGGAGGAATTTACAAGCTATGGCGACGAATATGATATCTATAAGGAAGCGCCCAACGCTAAGCAGGCGGAGTATATCCGCAGGGTCGTCTCCGGCGTGCGCGAGCACGGCGCTGAGCTTGACGAGTGCATTGCCCGCTATGCAAAAGGGTGGAGCTTTGCGCGTATCCCGCTTGTCGCTGCCGCTGTGATGCGCGTTGCGATGTATGAGGTTCTCTATATGCCCGACATCCCCAACGCCGTTGCGATCAACGAGGCGGTGGAGCTTGCGCGCAAGTACGAAACGGAGGAGACGGTGAAGTTTGTAAACGGGATCCTCGGCTCGTTCGTGCGCGAGGAGGTCAAAGAATAAATTTTTCGGCAGAGTGTCGCGCCGCGATACTCTGCCCGTTTGTGTTTACATGAGAGGAGGGAGCTGCTTTGGAACAGATGATCTTTACCGTGAGCGAAGCGAACAATTTTATAAAAGCGCTGCTTGACGGTGTGCCGCAGCTTCAGAACATCTGTGTGCGCGGCGAGATATCAAACTATAAGCTCTACCCCTCAGGACATCATTATTTTACGCTTAAAGACGGTGAGGGGGCGATGCGCTGCGTCATGTTTCGCGGAAACGCGTCCTCGCTGCGCTTCCGCCCCGAAAACGGGATGAAGGTCATCGCATCGGGACGCATCTCTGTCTTTCCGCGCGACGGCGCGTACCAGCTTTACTGTACGCAGCTCACAGCGGACGGTATCGGTGATCTGCACGTTGCATTTGAGCAGCTTAAAGCGAAGCTCGCCGCCGAGGGACTTTTCGACCCCTCGCACAAAAAGCCGCTCCCGCGCTATCCGCAGCGCATCGCTATCATCACCTCATCCGCAGGTGCGGCGGTGCATGACATGATCCGGATATTGAAAAAGCGCTATCCTATCGCAAAAGTCATATTGCTTCCTGTACGCGTGCAGGGTGTCGAAGCGCCGCCGGAGATCGTGGGCGCGCTGAACTATGCGAACAAGTGGAACATTGCCGACGTGATCATCACAGGACGCGGCGGTGGTTCGATCGAAGATCTCTGGGCGTTTAACGACGAGCGCGTGGCGCGCGCGATCTTCGCCTCCGAGCTTCCGGTCATCTCCGCCGTCGGACATGAGCCGGATGTGACGATCGCCGACTATGTTGCAGACGTGCGTGCGGCAACACCGTCGAACGCGGCGGAGCTTGCCGTGCCCGACATGGCGGACCTTCTGCGCGCGCTCAAATCGGCGGACGAGCGTATGGCGCGTGCGCAGACAAAACGCGTTGCCCTTCTGCGCGAGAGGATGCAGGTACTCACGGAAAAACGCGTTCTGCGTGACCCGATGGCGTTCGTAAACGACAAGCGGGAGCTGCTCGACCATGTGCAGAAGGAGCTGTGCGCCGCCGCGCAGCAGCGCGTGTCACAGCGGCGTGAGCGCTTTGTCGCGCTTGCGGCGACGCTCGACGCGATCAGTCCGCTCAAAGTGCTCGGACGCGGGTATTCGATGGTGCGCACGCAAAGCGGTGCGCTTTTGAAAGATGCCGGTGCTGTGTGCGTCGGTGAGAAGGTGAATGTGCAGCTCGAGCGCGGCGCGCTTTTGTGTGCGGTCGAGCAGGTGATGGAGGAGGATAAGCATGGCTGAGAAAACATTTGAAGAGAAGATCGCGCGCCTCGAAAAGATCGTCAGCTCCCTCGAGCGCGGCGACGCGCAGCTTGCCGAGTCACTCTCGCTTTTTGAGGAGGGGACGAAGCTCGTTTCCGATTGCAGCCGGATGCTCGATAGAGCCGAGCAAAAAGTCGTGAAGCTGATGAAGGGCACTGATGGTGCGCCTGTTGAAACAGAATTTGCAGACGAGGAAAAAGCATGAAAAGCGAACTGTATGAAAAGCGCATGACGCTCTACCGTGCGGCGGTGGAGGAGTATCTTGATTTACTTTTTACCGACAAACCGACGTACAGCGCGCTTTTTGATTCGATGCGGTACAGCCTGCTTGCCGGCGGGAAGCGCATCCGCCCGATCCTTACATTGGAATTTGCGAACCTTGGCGGCGTGGACTGGCGCAGTGCGCTGCCCTACGCGGCAGCTGTTGAGATGGTGCATACTTACTCACTCATCCACGACGATCTTCCCTGCATGGATGATGATGATCTGCGGCGCGGACGACCGACGAACCACATCGTTTACGGTGAAACGATGGCAGTCCTTGCAGGCGATGCTTTGCAGGCGGAGGCGTTTGCGAGCATTGCGGGCGCAGACTGCTCCGATGCCTCGCGCGCAAGAGCGGCGGCGGTCCTTGCGCGTGCGTGCGGCGCGCGCGGCATGGTCGCGGGGCAGGTACTCGATATTTCGGGTGCGTCGGATGAAGCAGCACTTACGCAGCTGCACGCGCTCAAAACGGGCGCGCTGATCTGCGGCGCGGCGGAGCTTGGCTGTGCCGCTGCCGAGGCGGATGAAAAGCTTTTTAGCGCCGCGCACGAATACGCTGCGCAGATCGGACTTGCCTTCCAGATCCGCGACGATGTGCTTGATGTGACGGCGAGTGAGACGGTTTTGGGGAAGCCCATCGGCTCAGATAAAGAGGAGGGAAAGACCACTTTTGTCGATCTTTTCGGTGTGGACGGCTGCCGCGCGCGTATTCTTGCATGCACCGAGGCGGCAAAGCGTGCCCTCGATGGCATTGACGGCGCAGACTTTCTCTGTGAACTTGCAGACAGACTTGCAACAAGGGAAATGTAAGGTGGAATATATTTACAGGCATTATGTTTACATAATACCTGTAAGGGGGAGTTTCGCGCCCCCGAGCGCGAAACCGATCCCCTCGCAGGGACTGCGTCAACCAAAAAGCGAAAAAAGAAGCTTCGCCGCTCAGGCGGCGAAACAAATCCCAAAGATGACTGCATAAGAAAAGTTATCAAAAAATTATAAAAAGTTGTTGACAGGATACTCTCCATCTGATATAATACCGCAGGAAAAGGAAGAAGGTCGGTTTTGCATCCGTCCTCACCTCCAGCCGATGGCAAAGAGGTCAACAATGCGACGCGCTCTGCGGGGGCGCTGTCTTTGTTGTGTACGGATGCGTTTTGCGTCCGTTTTTTCGTTTTCAAATTAAAACCATTGGAGGTGCTTCGGTATAGCAAACGTAGTGCATCAACTCAATGAGGACATCCGCGACCCGGAGATCCGTCTGATCGGCACCGACGGCGAGCAGCTTGGCATCATGTCAGCTGACGCGGCGCTGAAGCTGGCGGAAGAGCAGGACCTAGACCTCGTGAAAATCTCGCCGCAGGCGAACCCGCCTGTGTGCAAGCTCATGGACTATGGAAAGTTCAAGTTTGAGCAGGGCAAGCGTGAAAAGGAAGCGAAGAAGAACCAGCACGTTGTCGAGATCAAGGAGATCCGTATGTCCCCGGGCATCGACGTCGGTGACTTTAACACGAAGCTGAAAAATACACAGAAATTCATCTCCGATGGAAACCGCGTGAAGGTGTCTGTCCGTTTCCGCGGACGTGAGATGGCGCACACGGAGATCGGTAGAGATTTGCTGCTGCGCTTTGCCGAGCAGTGCGCCGGTGTGGCGTCTCTCGATAAAGACCCGAAGCTGGAAGGTCGCAATATGTCGATATTCCTCTCTCCCAAACCGAACAAGTAATCCCCGCCCATTTGGCGAAAGCCGAACGATCATACGAAAAGGAGAATGAAACCATGCCTAAAATGAAGACCCACAGCGGTGCGAAGAAGAGATTCAACCTCACCAAGACCGGCAAGGTCAAAAAGGCGAAGGCCTATAAGAGCCACATCCTGACCAAGAAGACCACCAAGCGCACCCGTCATCTGCGCGCGGGCGGCTATGCCGACGTCACCACCGAGGCGACGATCCGCAAGATGATCCCCTACAAGTAAGTATAACGACACGTTTCGAATAGGAGGCATATACAAATGGCAAGAGTTAAAGGCGCAATGATGACGCGCAAGAGAAGAAATAAGATCCTCAAGCTTGCGAAGGGCTACTGGGGTTCCAAGTCCAGACACTTCAAGATGGCGAACGAGCAGGTCATGAAGTCCCTGACCTACGCGTATGTCGGTCGTAAGCTCAAAAAGAGAGATTTCCGCAAGCTGTGGATCACCCGCATCTCCGCTGCCTGCAAGATCAACGGCATGAATTATTCCACCTTCATGCACGGTCTGAAGGTCGCCGGTATCGAGATCAACCGCAAGATGCTCGCCGATATGGCTGTCAATGACGCTGCTGCGTTTGCCGCGCTGTGCGCCGTTGCCAAGAAGGCGTAAATTATCAATTAAGCAGCCGACCGCCGGAGCATCCTCCGACGGTCGGTTTGTTTTATGGCTGATGTGAAAAATCACGCCGCGCATCCTTCAAGATGCGCGGCGTGATTTTTGTACTTTACAAACGAAAGGCTTTGCGAGCTTATCCGAACGGTATCTGGCGAGAGCCACTTTCCTTGATGTTTACACGATGCGCTTTGCACCGACATAATTCTTGTTGTAGTAGTTCTGCGAAAGCTCGTTGATCGCTACGCGACCGATGCTGTAACGCGCGTGGATGACTTCGTCGTTTCCAAGGTAGATGCCGACATGCGTGATCGAGCCGCCGGGCGTGGAGCTGAAGAACACGAGATCGCCGGGCTGGAGGTCTTCGCGTGCGACATGGACGCCGTTGCTCTTATACTGCGACGATGCGGAATGGATGAGCGAATAGCCGAACTGCTTATAGAGATACTGTGTAAAGCCGGAGCAGTCGAACCCGTTGGGGGAGGAGCCGCCGTAAGAGTAGCGCACGCCGATGTATGCCTTTGAAAGATCCGCGACCTGTGCGCCGACGGAGCTTGCGGCAGTGCTTGTCTCATAGACATAGTCAGACGAAACATAGCCGGAGGCGGCGGAGCAGGAGATCTTGTACCATCCGTCGACCGTTTCGTGGATGGTGACGGATGTGCCGGAAGAGAGCTTCGTCACGCGGTCATAGCTTGTGCCGGGACCTGTACGGACGTTGATGGTGCCGCCGGAGATGATGCCGCGGCGCGTCTGGGTCGAATCCTGCGTCGATTCGGAGGACGATGTCCCGCTGCTGACAGGCGTATCGGAAGAGTCGGGTGTGTCGGTCGGCTGCGTTTCCGGGGAAACGGTCGGGGCAGCGGGCGTGCTTTCCTGCGATGTACTCTCACCGGACTGGGTGAGCTTGACATAATCGGCAGAGAGGTAACCTGTTGAGCTGCCGGCGGAAACCTTATACCAGCCGTTTGCGCTTTCAAGGATCGTAACATTTGTCCCTTTGGCAAGCTGACGCACAATGGAATGGGATGTACCTGCGCCGCTGCGGAGATTGATGACATCGGCAGTCACGACAGCGGATGAGCCGGAAACAGGTGCGGTGGACTGGGACGTGCCTTGCGCCGAAAGCGAAACGTAATCGGCGGAAAGGTATCCTGTCGAGCCGCTGCAGTCGACTTTGTACCAGCCGCCAAGATTATCAAGAATGGTGACGGTGGTTCCCTGCGAAAGCTGACGGACGATGGAGTAAGACGTACCCGCGCCGCTTCGAAGGTTGATGACATCGGCAGTCACCTTGCCGGTGCCGACCGTGCCGCTGACTTTGACATAATCGGCGGAGACAAAGCCGGTCGTACCGTTATAGCTCACCTTATACCAGCCGTCGAGCGTTTGCAGAACATCGAGCTTTGCGCCGTTTGAGAGATATTTGAGCGTCGACGAAGATGTGTTCGCCTCGCTGCGAAGGCGCAGAGAGGATGCGTCGACCGTTGCTATCTGCGCGGCGGAAGCGCCGGCGGTGAGAACAACGGCGAAAGCTGTCGAAACGAATGCAAGACGCATTGCTCTTTTCAGAAAATGGTGCATGGAGGAAGACCGTCCTTTCTCCGGTTTGTAAACCGTCGTATTTCTATCTTGCGGCGGCATACGAAAGAAGATCAGATCTTGCCGCTCTGTGCGCGCTCAAGCCAGATGGATGCAACATCCATCGCAGCATAAAGGCTTTCACGTTCGCCTTTTTTAACGATGCGGTCGCGCGATTTGAGATTTGCAGCCGTCAGCTGGAGCTGAACGGAAACCTTTGTTGCGATGCTGATGTCCTTTTCCTTGCGAGACTCCAGCACCTGCAGCACGGCGATGTATTTGTCCGCCATCGAACCGTAGTAGATCATATTGTCTACGCGGCGCAGCGGGTGATCCTTGTAAACAAGACCTTCGTTTTTCGTTGCCATGATGATGCACTCCTTTTGTAACCAAATTGTAACACTTTTGAAAGCCAATGTCAATTATAACATAGATGTGAATATTTTCCAATAGTTATTTGCGAAAACAGATTCTTTTTGAGCATAAGGACGGCGCACCGAAGTTCGGTGCGCCGTTTTGAGATGTGGTGTTACTTCTTCAGATAGTCTGTTACCAAAACCTGCAAAAGCTCGTCGCGATCCAGCTTGCGGATGAGCATACGCGCCTGATTATGGTTGGTGATATACGTCGGGTCTTCGGAGAGGATATAGCCGACGATCTGGTTGATAGGGTTATAGCCCTTTTCCTCCAATGCAGCGTAGACCGTCGTCAGAATGTGACGGATCTGGGCGTCCTTCTCATCCATGACGTTGAATTTTCTCGTGAATTCATCCATAACGGCGAAGACCTCCTTTTCGTGTGCTGCTTACAGTATAGCGGCTTTGCGGCGAAAAGTAAAGTCAAAATGCAAGTGTGTAACAAAAGCGTAACACTTAACGCTTCAACAAAAGCGAAACATCGCTTTTATTGCGTTTTTTGCGCTTCGCTGCGCGCACTCGCTTACGCTCACACGTTTGTGGGGCAAGAAGTATTTTCGCCGACGCGCATGTCGTCGGCGAAAATGGTTTGACTTTATTTCGTGCTTACGCACGAAACTCGGTGAGACTTGTTTATCTCAAATGTGCGCCAAGCTCACTTTCAAGAAGTGCGAGAACAGTGTGAACATCCGCGTCTGCCTCCTCGGAGGTGAGGCTGCGGTCGTCAGCGCGAAGCGTCAGGTTGAAAGCAACGCTCTTCTTTCCCTCGCCAAGCGATGCACCGCGATAGATGTCGAAGAGTACGACATCCTTCAAAAGACCCTTTGCGCCGCGACGGATGCAGTCGGTCAGCGCACCGACAGTCGTTGCTTCATCGCAAACAACAGCAATATCGCGCGTGACTGCAGGGAACTTCGGAAGCGGCTGATAGATGGGATCAGATCCGACGCTTGCAAAGAGCGCGTCGAAGGAAAGCTCGGCGGCATACAGCTCGGTATCCACGCCGTAGTTCGCGGCGACGAGGGGATGGCTCTGACCGAAAACGCCGATCCTGCGCTCGCCGACATAGACTGCGGCGCAGCGACCCGGGTGGTAGGAGGGGTTGTCGCTGACCGCCTCAAAGCGGATATCTTCCGCGCGGATATCGGCAAGGAGCGTTTCGACGCAGCCTTTGAGTGCATAGAAGTCAACGCCGTCGCCGTACGCGCCGAGAGAGAGGACCTTCGGCTCGTCCGCCATGCCGTCTTCGCGCTCGAAGTAGGTTCTGCCAAGCTCATAGAGCCGCGCGGACTTGTTGCGGAAGTTATAGTTGCGCGTAAGAATTTCCAGCATCGAGGGGAGGATGGAGGTGCGCATGATGGACGTATCCTCGCCGAGCGGATTCATGATCTTCATCGACTTGCGGCGCGGATCGTCCGCGCTCCAGCGGATCTTGTCGTAATAGGTGGGGGAGATGAAGGAATAGGTGATGATCTCATCGTATCCCATCGTGCGGCAGACGCTTCCAAGCGCGATCTCGAGCTTTTGCGCCGGCGAGTAGCCGCCAAGCGTCGTCTGACCGCGCATGAGCGTGGTGGGGATGTTGTTGTAACCGAAAAAGCGCGCAACTTCCTCGGCAAGATCGGAGTAATGCTCCACATCGCCGCGCCAGGAGGGAACGGTCACGTCGTCGCCTTCAACAGTGAAGCCGAGCTTTGTGAGGATGCGGACCATCTCCGCTTCGGCGACATCCGTGCCAAGCAGTTCGTTGATCTTGTCAGAGCGCAGTTTGAGCTTCGTCGGCTGCGGGACATAGTTTAAAATGTCGATCACACCGTCCATGACCTCACCTGCGCCGAGCATTTCGACAAGCTCGCACGCGCGGTCAACGGCGGGGAGGGTGTTGAGAATGTCCAGACCCTTTTCAAACTTCGCGGATGCTTCCGTGCGCATACCGAGCGCGAGCGCGCCCTTGCGGATGCAGGTGCCGTCGAAGTTCGCAGACTCGAAAACGACGTCGACCGTGTCGTCGACGATCTCACTGTTGAGTCCGCCCATGATGCCGGCAAGACCGACAGCGCGTGTATCGTCGGCGATGACGAGGTGGTTGCGGTTGAGTTTGCGCACATTGCCGTCGAGCGTTGTCAGCTCCTCGCCCTCTTCGGCGCGGCGGACGATGATCTTGCCGCCCTTCACATAACGGTAGTCGAACGCGTGCATCGGCTGACCGTATTCGAGCATGACATAGTTGGTGATGTCGACGATGTTGTTGATCGGGCGCACGCCCATCGCGCGAAGACGCTCACGCATCCACTTGGGAGAGGGAGCGATCTTCACGTTTCGCACCATGCGCGCCGTGTAGCGCGGGCAGAGGTCGGAGGCGGGCGTTTCCACGTCGAGAAGGTCGGTCAAATTGCCTTCTGCGCCGCCTTTGACAACGGGTGCGTGAAGGGAAAGCTCAGCGCCGAATGTCGCTGCCGCTTCACGCGCAAGACCGATGACGGAAAGACAGTCGGGGCGGTTGGGCGTGATCTCAAACTCGACAACGTGGTCATCCGCGCCGATGACGCTCTTGATATCCTGCCCGAGCGCGGCGTCCTCCTCGTGGAGGATGAAGATACCGTCCGGAATGCAGTGGGGGAACTCCGCCTGCTCGGCATGGAGGTCGGCAAGCGTGCAGACGATGTTCTTTTTCGTGTCGTAGGCGACCATGTCACCCGCGTGCAGGTTCTGGCAGGACGTGACAAGCTCACCTTCGCCGCTGCCCGTCGAAAGGGCGCAGCGCCAGAGGTTCACGCCGGCGTTTTGGACATCCTTGACCTCGGCGGCGACAACGCTGCCGTAAATCTTGTCACCGGCTTTGATGTCGGCGGAGATCGACGGCTTTGCAGGGTCGAGCGGCTTATAGTCGCCGAGGATCGCCGCGGCGGTGATGACGGCATAGGGGAAATCGCGCTCGTCAAGACCGAGTTCCGAAAGACCGCACAGCATACCGTTCGACACGACGCCGCGCAGCTTGCCTCGTTCGATCTTCTTGCCGCCGGGGAGGGTGGACTTGTGGCGTGCGACGGGAACAATATCGCCGACATGGATATTCCATGCGCCGGTCACGATCTGGACATTCTCTGCCTCGCCCACGTCGATCTGGCACACCCACATATGGTCGGAGTCGGGGTGACGTTCAAGAGAAACGATCTTGCCGACGACGACGTTGGAGATCTCCGCACCGAGGTCTTCGGTGACTTCGACCTTCGAGCCGGAGAGTGTCATTGCCTCGGCAAATTCTCTGTCGGAGGCAGTTATCTTCACAAATTCATTCAGCCATTTTCTGCTCAGATTCATTTTTCTATGCCCCTTTCTTAAAACTGCTCGAGGAAACGGATATCGTTTTCAAAGATCAGGCGCAGATCGCTGATCTTAAAGCGGCGCATCGCCATGCGTTCAAGCCCCATGCCGAACGCCCAGCCGGAGTAAACCTCCGTGTCGATGCCCGCCATCTTCAAGACCTTGGGGTGGATCATGCCCGCGCCGAGCACCTCGATCCAGCCCTCACCCTTGCACGTCGGGCAGCCGGCGCCGCCGCACTTGTGGCACTGCACGTCCATTTCGCAGGACGGTTCGGTGAACGGGAAATGATGAGGGCGGAAGCGTGTGACCGTGCCCTTGCCGTAAAGCTGCTCCATCACGAGATTGAGCGTGCCTTTAAGGTCAGCCATCGTCACGCCCTTGTCGATGACCATGCCCTCGACCTGGTGGAACATGGGTGAGTGCGTCGCGTCGACTTCATCCTTGCGGAAGACGCGGCCGGGGGCGATGATGCGGATGGGAAGATCCATCGTATCCATCGCGCGCACCTGCATGGGGGAGGTTTGTGAGCGGAGCATCACGCGGCTGTCGGCGTCAAAATAAAATGTATCCGACCAGTCGCGCGAGGGGTGACCTTCCTCGGCGTTGAGGCGGTCGAAGTTCAGTTCGGCAAGCTCGACCTCGGGACCGTCGAGCACGGTAAAGCCCATGCCGACGAAAATTTCCTTGAGCTCGTCAAGCGCAACGTACATCGGGTGCTTGTGACCGACGCGCACGGGTGTTCCGGGAACGGTGACGTCGAGCGCCTCGTCGCGCAGCTTCTGCGCAAGCGCAGCCTCGGCGAGTGCGGCGGACTGCGCCTCAATGGCGTCTTCGAGTTTTGCACGCACCTCGTTTGCGACCTGTCCGATGATGGGGCGCTCCTCAGCGGAGAGCTTGCCCATCATTTTCAAAACGGAGGTCAGCTCGCCCTTTTTGCCGAGGTACTTCACGCGCAGGGCATCAAGCTCGTCCGCCGATTTCGTGGCGGCGATGGCTTCAAGCGCGCTTGTGCGGATGGCTTCCAGTTGCTGTTTCATATCCATTCTCCTTTGCAGGTTATTAAAATTACTTTACAAAAAGTGCGGCGCGTTCGTTTTCTGTGACGTTATAGCGCGGCAGACGGTAAAGCCCATCGTTGATATCGGCTTTTCCTGTTTTCGATGTAACGGTGACGGTGAAATGCTCCGCCATGATGTCGTTTGCCCACGGGTCGACCTTTCCGAGCGGATAGGCAAAATAATTCACGTTTGCGCCAAGCTGTGCCTCGATCACCTCGACGCTTTTTGCAATATCCTCGCCGATACGCACGGTGTAAGCGTCCTGCGCTTCGCCGTCCAGGCGCGCAACACCCGTGATCCCCTCGCGGATGTGGTGGTCGTAAGTGTGCGAGCCAAACTCGAAGCAGCCGCTCGCCTGCATGGTGCGGCATTGCTCCCATGTGAGAAAGCCGGGCTCGCCGGTGTCGATATGGTGTCCGATGAGGGCAACGGCTGCTTTTGCGCCGAACTCCTGCAAAATGGGGAGGGCAATGGTGAGGTTGCTGGTGTAGCCGTCATCGAAAGTCAGCATGACGAGCTTTTCGGGCAGCGGCTCGCCGTTGTCGAGCTGTCCTGCGGCAAGCTCGCGCGGGAGAACGGTCGTGTAGCCGTTGCCTTTGAGCCATTGAAGGTCCTCGCGAAACGTTTCGGCGGTCACGACCCAGTCGGTCGGCGGTGTGCCGCTTTCGATAAAGTCATGGTACATGAGCGTCGTAAGAAGCTTTGGGGCAGGCTCCGGTTCCGGCTCCGGCTCCGGCTCAGGTTCGGGTTCGGGTTCCGGAGCAGGCTGCGGTTCCGGTTCCGGCTCGGGTATGACCTCTGGCTCAGGTTCCGGTTCCGGTTGTGGTTCCAGTTCGGGCTTCGGCTGCGGCACGACCTCCGGTTCGATCTCCGGCAGTATGACGGGGATGTTTTCCGGCGCCGTATCCTGCGTATTGGATTGCTCCGGCTGCGGTGGGGGAGATGGCTCGTCCGCCGTGCTGCTTGCTGCTGTGCAGCCGATCAAAAGCGCTAAAACGCATAAAAGTGCAAAAAAAGGGGAAAAACGTTTTTGCATAGAAAACCTCCAAAAAACAAAAGTCCCCCGCCCCTGTATGGGACGAAAGACGATCCTCCGCGGTACCACCCATTTTCGCGCCAATGCGCGCACTCAAATCTCCCGATAACGGAGGAGGACCGTCCGCGCATTTCCTCGCGGCAGCTCACGGGCGAACCAAGCGGCGCGCGCAGGTCGGCTTCCAGCCGATGACCGACCCTCTCTTCGCGGCACGGAGACGCTATTTTCCCGTTCAACGCATTTCGCACCACTTAAATTAGCACATTTTTCCCCAACTTGCAAGGAGAATTTCCGCGTGGTAAGATAAAGAAAAGCGATACATGGAGGAAAGACCATGAACATCACGAAAATCGATGCGCAGTACGCAAAAACGCTCCTGCCGCCGCGCAAGGGTGACGGACACAAGGGCGATTTTGGGAAAGTTCTCGTTGTCGGCGGCAGCGTTGGCTATACGGGTGCGCCCGTCTTTGCGGCAAACGCGGCGGTGCGCGGCGGCTGCGGACTTGTTTTCCTCGCCGTTCCGCAGTGCGTGTATCCTATCGTCGCCGCGCGCTGCGGCAGCGCGATGCCGTTCCCGCTCCCATCTGACGATGCGCACTTTGCGTCGGGCGCGCTCGCGCCGATATTGGAGCGCGCGGAGGGATGCGACTGCGTGGCGATTGGCTGTGGTTTTGGAAGGTCGGCGGCATCGGACGCGCTGGTGCGAGAGCTTCTCATGCGGATCAAATGCCCTGTCGTGCTCGACGCGGACGGCATAAACGCCATCGCGGGGCATATAGATGTGTTGGACGCGCGGCGCGACCGCGCAACAGTCCTGACACCGCACGAGGGAGAGTTTCTGCGCGTTGGCGGGGAGCTATCCAAAGGACGCGCGGAAGCGGCGCGCGATTTCGCGCTGCGCTGTGGCTGCACGCTCGTCCTGAAGGGTGCGGGTACGCTTGTCGCCGCGCCGGACGGTGCGGTTGCCGAAAATACGAGCGGCAACTGCGGTATGGCAAAAGGAGGCAGCGGCGATGTGCTCACGGGGCTTGTTGCGTCACTTCTTGCGCAGGGAACAGACGCGTTTTCCGCCGCAGCGCTCGGCGTATGGCTGCACGGCTGCGCAGGCGACATTGCCGCCGAGAGGCACACGCAGTACGCGATGACACCAAACGATATGCTTGCATATTTTGGTGCGGCGTTTTCAAAAATAATATAGGAGGAAGATTTGTGCGTAAGGTCGGCTTTTACGCACTGATGATGAGCCTTGCGCTGGCGCTTTGCGCCTGCACGGGGGGAGGGGTGTCAAACGATGACTTTGCTGCTGCCGTGCAGGAGGCGTACCGCGGTGCGGCGTCCATGACGATGGAAACGCGGCTGCGCTGTGACATCGGTGACGCGGTGCGGGAGTACACGCTTGGCTGCACATATGAGCATGGCGGCGGTTACCGCGTCACGGTCATCGAGCCGCAGGAGCTTGCGGGTATCAGTGCAAGTGTTGACGGTGATTCGCTTGCTTTGCACTACGATGGTGTTACGCTGGAAGCGGGAGATGTGTCGGAGGAAGTGTGTGCGGCAAACGGCGCGGCATATGTGATGGAGTCGGCGGCGCGCGGGTATGTTTTGGAGCAGTCAAGATCCTCGTGGAACGGTGAGCCTTGCCGCTGCATCACGTTTGAAACAAGTAGTGTCAGTAAAGCAGAAATACTTTGCACAGTCTTTTTTTCGGAGGACATGAAACCGCTGTGTGCGGAAATTTCAAAAGAAGGCGCAGTATTTATTTTTATGGAGTTTACGAATTTTGAATTTGGTGCTACAATAGAGCAGGATACATAAGCGAAAGAAAGGCGGGAAAATGAGTATGGAAGCGCAGCTCAAACGGACATGGGCGGAGATCGACCTTGACGCGCTTACCGAAAACCTCGCCGCCGTCCGCGCGCAGGTCGGTGCGGGCGTGAAGCTGCTCGGCGTTGTCAAGGCGGATGCCTACGGACACGGTGCGCTGCACATTGCACGCCATTTGGAGGAAGCGGGCGCGGACTACCTCGCCGTTTCAAATGTTGACGAGGCGTGTGAGCTTCGCGCGGGCGGTGTGGAGCTGCCTGTTCTGGTGCTTGGCTATTCACCCGCCGATCAGATGCCGCGCATCCTTGCAAACGACATCACACAGACGGTGCAGGATCTTCCGACCGCCTGTGTCTATAACGACGCGGCGCGTATGTGCGGTGGGCGGATGCGCGCGCATATCAAGCTTGATACCGGCATGGGTCGGCTCGGCTTTTTGTGCGACGAAGCGAATTTTGAAAAAAGCTGCGATGAAATATGTAAGGTCCTTTCGCTTGACAGAATTGATGCTGAGGGGATATTCACGCATTTTTGCTCCGCTGATGAGGAAACGCAGGAAGATGCGGCATACACGAGCATGCAGTACGAGCGCGCGCGGCGCATGGTCGATGCGATTGCGGAGCGGGGCTTTCAATTTCCGCTGCACCACTGCTGCAACAGCGGCGCGACGGCACTTTATCCGCACTATGCATGGGATATGGTGCGCTGCGGCATTGTGCTTTACGGTGCGGGAGGGGCAGCAAAGAAAGTCGGTGCAAGACCTGTTATGCGCCTTAAAAGCGTCATTGCCTCTGTCAAGGAGTTGCGCGCGGGTGAGAGCATCAGCTACGGAAGAGCGTTTACGACAAAACGCCCAAGCCGTATCGGTGTTTTGCCTGTCGGGTATGCTGACGGGCTTTTCCGCGCGCTGGGAAACGGCTTCAGCGTTTTGACACCGGCGGGACCGGCGCCTATCTGCGGGCGCATCTGCATGGATATGTGCATGATCGACCTGACGGATCTTCCCGCTGTTTGCGAGGGGGATGAGGTGGAGATCTACGGAGAGGGAAGCCTTGTGGACGATGCGGCGAAGCTGATCGGAACGATCCCTTACGAACTTTTGTGCGCTGTTTCAAAGCGTGTGCCGCGGCTGTACCTCAAAGGCGGTGCGGTGGTCGGGCGCGACCTTTGCATTCTTCGATAAGATATTGGGAAAGCACACTCCGACAGCGCCCCGCATAGGATAGTGCGGGGCGACGCCGGCGGAAATTTGCGCGCGGCGCGCGTATAAATTCCCCGGCTGCGTGGGAGAATGATAGTGGCCTGACCGCAAGGCGCGGTGATGGGTACTTCTTCCGGCGGAGTGTGAACTTTGTGGATACCAGCGTAAAACGAGGAGACATCTACTATGCCGATCTCAGCCCCGTCGTGGGCAGTGAGCAGGGCGGCGTGCGGCCGGTACTTATCGTTCAGAACGATACCGGCAATCGATACAGTCCCACGGTCATTGCCGCTGCGATCACTTCGCAGACGAATAAGGCGCGGCTCCCCACACATATCGGTCTTTCGGCACAGAATTACGGGCTTGCGAAGGATTCTGTCGTTCTGCTTGAGCAGATCCGCACGCTTGATAAGCGTCGCTTGCGTGAACGGATGGGGCGTGTCGATGGAGAGATGATGGAGCGGATAGACGCTGCGCTTGCCGTGAGCTTTGGACTGCAAAACACCCAGTTTGTTTGAAATTTACGCCTCTCCGCGGGGGAGACCTCGCGGAGAGCGGCGAAAACAAAGGAGAGTACATACTATGGAAACAAAGAACAGATGGATCATGCGGCTTGTCGCGCTTTTGACGATCGGCTTTACGCTCACCTCGCTCGTTGCCATCGCAGCGGAGACGGGATCTTCCTCCGACCCGCTCGTGACGCTGAGCTACCTCAGTGAGGTCTATATGGACGAGCTTCTTGCGCGCGTTGATGAAAAGATCGCGGCGCGAAATGAGAAGGTCATGGATGACCTTTCGGGAAAGATCGCGGATGCAGCGGGGAAGGCACCGCAGGGAGGAACATCCGAAGTCCCCTCGGGAGGAACGACAGGCGGCACGGCAAACACGCAGAGCTTTACGCTCGTTGACCTGACGCAGGGACAGACGCTCCGCCTTCCCATCGGCAGCGAGGTTTTGCTGCGTGTGGGTACGGCGAGCTGTGTTGCGGACAGCACCCCCGGTCTGATCGACACGACTGATGCGGCAACGCTTTCAGGCGGCGGTGCACTTGTGAAGAATCACCTTTATATGGTCACGATGGAAAACCGTGCGGTGAAGGCAACGGCGGAGACAGTCAAGGTGCTTGTGCGCGGTGCGTACACCGTGGAATAAAATTTTTAAATTATTATAACCTTCGCCCCTGCATATCGTTGCAGGGGCGATGGTTTTTGCCTCTCGAGAAAAGAGGTGATATGTGTGGGACAGGAATACCCAGTGCATCTTTCGGCGCAGCGCGTGGGAACACTACATATGAAAAATGACGGACTCTACCGCGCTTTTCATGCTGAATGTGCGCTTGACACAGAACATATCTACCGCTTGACGCTGTGCGGCGAGGAGGGCGAGCTTCCGCTCGGCGTACTTGCGCCGTGCGACGGTGCGCTGTGCCTCACGCGGCGCATTTCCGCCTCGTCGCTGCGTGCGGTCGGAAGCATCGTTGCGGCGCGTGCCGAGGCAGGGAAGACACTTGATGCTTGCGAAGAGGACTGGCTGGCGCTCGGCGGGCGAAGACCATTTGCCTGTGCGGAGCTGTCTGCCGCGATCGACGCGCTTGGCGATGCGCTCTTGCTTGAGGAGGAGCAGCGCGCGCGCATCGCGCTGCCGTTTCCGGAGGGACGGCCATTCCCGCTCGAGCCGCTTTTCTGCTTTGCAACGGTGCGATCGATCGGCGGAAAACGCTGCGCTGTTTTTACGGTCGACCATGCAGGCAAACCGATTTTTTTGGAAAATTGATAAAGAACGCTACACAAATGCACTTTGATATGCTAAAATAAAAAAGCCGTGTGCTTGTGCGGCACAATCGACGAAAGAGAGGCTGTTTTTATGAGATGTCCTTATTGCGGCTATCGTGAAAGCAAGGTCGTGGACTCCCGTCCCGCGGAGGAAGGGTGCAGTATCCGCCGCCGCAGAGAGTGCCTTTCCTGTGAAAAGCGGTTTACGACCTATGAAACGGTCGAGAGCCTTCCGATGATGGTTATAAAGAAGGACGGGAGCCGACAGAGCTTTGACCGGCGCAAGATCCTTGACGGGATGATGCGTGCGTGCCAGAAGCGCCCTGTTGCGCTTGCCGACCTTGAGCGTATGACTGATGAGATCGAGCAGACGCTGCAAAACTCGCTCGACCGTGAGATCAGCACCGACCGCATCGGCGAACTTGTCATGGAGCGGCTCAAATCGTGCGACGAGGTCGCATATGTCCGCTTCGCCTCCGTTTACAGACAGTTTAAGGATATCGATACCTTTATGAAGGAATTGAGCAAGCTGCTCGAGGAGAAGTAGGTCTCACCGAGTTTTGCCGTGAAGCGGCAAAATAAAGTTGGATCATTTTTTCCGGCGGCGTGTACGTCGGAAAAAATACAGCTCGCGGCGCAAACGTGCGAACTGCCCGACAGGGCAGAGAGTGCGATGCAGCGCCGTGCAGCCTACTCGCAGAAAGTGTGGGTCACTTTCTGCGAAAGTTTAGAAAATATTTTCGATACGCGGCTGCTCCATCTCCTTGAGATGGCGAAGCTGTGTGATAAGCTCGGCGATGTTTGCCTCCAGCTCGTGTGCGTCATCCTCTTTTGCGCAGCTGATCGTTCGCGCAAAGAGTGATTCTACCTCGTCAAGCTCGTCATGCTCAACAACGATGTGCAAAAACCTCTGGCGGTCTGACCAGTCACCGTATACCGATTCGACGGCGCCTGAAACATCCCCTTCCGCGTTTGGACCGATCTGCGGCTCGATGGTGTGCAAAGCTTCGATCCAGCCGTCGCAAAGAGAAGTGACATATATGCCGTTTGCGATGGTTGCGCCGAGAATAACGGCAAGCACCGCGCAGGGGAAAAGAAAGCCTCGCATCACTGCGCCTCCTTTTTCAAAAAGACGGTCTTTCCGCGCGCATCGACCATCAGGAGAAATACATCGCGCCGCGATGATGCGCCGTGTTTTTTGATCTCACGGTCGACCCAGCTGTCGGTGTGACCGGAAAGGTCAAGGTTTTTGCGGATGAGCCGTCCATCGCTTATGATGACGATGGGAAGAAAAGTGTCGTCCTCAACGCGAAGTCCGGCTTGCTTTGCTGTAAGCGGCTGGCAGTCGCTGCGAAGGAGGACGGAGAGCTGACCGTTCGTTTCAAGCATGGCGTATTTTACGCTTGCAATATCGCTTATGCCCTGTGTGCGAAGCTCTTCGATCAGTTCGTCGGTCGTAAAGCGGTTTTTTCGCATCGAATCCTGTAAAACGACACCGTCACGGATCAAAAGAGAGGGTGTTCCGCAGAAAAGGCTTCGAAAACGGATGCTTTTCAGACTTCCGTAGGACATGAGCATGGAAAGCGCAAGAAGCGTCAAGATCGGAATGATGCCGTTTAGAAGCGGGATGCCGAAATCCTGCATCGGCACGGCGGCGAGGTCGGATATCAGGAGTGCGATGACAAGCTCCGCCGGCTCCAGCTCGCCGAGCTGACGCTTTCCCATCAGGCGCAGCGCCGCCATTATCAGAAAATACAGCAAAACCGTGCGGGCAAATGCAATGATCATTTCGTCCCTCCTTTTTGGGCAGTATGTGCGCCGGAGGACGAAACTATACGATATTGATTTTGAGGAGAGAAGAGAACATATGTGTGGAATCGTTGGCTACATCGGAAAGGAACAGGCGGCGCCCATCCTGCTGGACGGACTTTCCCGCCTTGAATACAGAGGGTACGACAGCGCCGGCATCGCCGTTTGCACGGCGGGCGGCTTTTTGCAGGTGGCAAAGAGCAAGGGTCGGCTGCAGGTCCTCTCGGACAAGATCGGCGGCGGCGAGGATGTGCGCGGCACCATCGGCATCGGTCATACGCGCTGGGCAACGCACGGCGAGCCGAACGATGTCAACTCCCATCCGCATCTGAGCCAGGACGAGAAGATCGCTGTCATCCACAACGGCATCATCGAAAATTATGTGGAGATCAAGGAATTTTTGATCGCTGAGGGCGTGCGCTTTGTTTCCGAAACGGATACGGAGGTCGTCGCGCAGCTCCTTGCGTTCTACTATAACGAGTGCGGCGACTTTTTCGAAGCTGTTGGTCGTGTCCTGCGCCGCATCGAGGGCGCGTATGCGCTTGGTATGATGTGTGCCGACCACCCCGATATGATCATCACCGCGCGCAAGGACGCGCCTCTTCTGCTCGGATTCGGTGATGGCGCGAACTATATTGCCTCCGACGCGACGGCGCTTTTGCCGTATACGCGCGATGTTGTTTACATGGAAGATGGTGAGATCGCCGTTCTTACGCGCGAGAGCATCACCATCTATAACGCCATGCAGCAGGTCATTGAAAAGGAACATTCTCATATCGACTGGGAGGTTTCGGCAGCGGAAAAGGGCGGTTATGCGCACTTCATGTTCAAGGAGATCATGGAGCAGCCCGAGGCCTTGCGAAAGGCGATCTCGCCGCGTCTTCGCGGCGGCAGGATCGTGTTTGACGATGTTTCCCTCACCGCGCGGCAGCTTCGTCATATCGAGCGCATCTATATCGTCGCCTGCGGCTCGTCCTACCATGTTGGCATGGTCGGAAAGTACAACCTTGAACGGCTCATGCGAAAGAGCGTGGAGGTCTGTCTTGCCTCGGAGTTTCGGTACAGCGATCCGCTTGTTGATGACAAAACGCTTGTCATCGTCATCAGCCAGTCGGGTGAGACGCTCGATACGATGGCGGCGCTGCGTGAGGCAAAGAGTCTTGGTGCGCGTGTCCTTTCCATCGTCAACGTTGTCGGAAGCTCCATCGCGCGCGAGTCGGACGATGTACTCTATACCTACGCAGGTCCCGAGATCGCCGTCGCAACGACGAAGGCGTACAGCACCCAGCTTGCCGTTTTGAATATGCTGGGGCTTTACTTTGCTGACATGCTCGGCTCCGTTTCGAAAGAGGAGTATGAAGCCATCGTCAAAGGACTTGAGGCTCTCCCCACGCAGGTCGAGGAGACGCTTGCTTCCTGTGAGGATATCCAGAAGTTCGCGGCGAGCTACTTCAACCACGATTCCGTGTTTTTCATCGGGCGCAACCTTGACTATACGCTCGGGCTTGAAGGCTCACTCAAGCTCAAGGAGATATCCTACATCCACTCCGAGGCATATGCCTCCGGTGAGCTCAAGCACGGTACGATCTCGCTCATTGAGCAGGGTACGCTCGTCATTGCGCTTGGCACCTACGGCGCGCTTTTCGATAAGGCGATGAGCAACGTGGTCGAGGTCAAATCGCGCGGCGCGGATGTGCTGGCGCTCACGACGCAAAGCCATCGTGCGGAGATGGAAAAGACGGTGGAAAATGTCCTCGTCGTTCCCGACACGCACCCTGTGCTCCAGCCGTCGCTCGGCGTTGTGCCGCTGCAGCTTTTCGCGTACTACGTTGCACTGCACCGCGGCTGTGATATCGATAAGCCGAGGAATCTTGCAAAGTCGGTGACTGTTGAATAGCGGTGCGAAAAGCCCTGCCACCGATCATACAGGCAGTGGGAAATATTGAGTTTATGCGGAGTGGCGCAGCGTGAGCGGCGCCGCTCCGTTTTTTATGCCTTTTAAAAAATTTACAAATCGTTCATGCTGAATATCAAGTGAATATCTTGCATATTTGATGGCACTGCTGTATAATATGGGCACGCTAAACAGCGGTGCAGTATCCTAGTCGGATCTGCCGTTCTCTGAAGACGGGCCTAAAAATCCGTTAAAGGGCACAACGGTGAAGCCTCTGGTGCCTGCTTCTTACGCCCAGTTTGGGGTGGGTGCTGGTGGTAGGCTTGCTTTTTGCAAGCCTGCGGACTCCGGGCGACCTTCAATGGCATGGAGGAGCCGACCCTGTTTCCGTGGAGACCTGTTCTTGTGCGGGGCGTACTCCCCTCGGGGTCAAGCGACCCTTGTACGAAACAGGTGGATTAACCTGCAATGCGGTGCTACCCGGCGCTTTGCGCCGTAACGCTGTGTGCAGAGTAGCCTGCCTTGCGTGGGTATGGCGGATAGGAGAGCTCAAGCGTACAGCTCCCAGGCCAGGGAATGTGCGCCATTTCCTTGAAACCATGTCTGCAAAAGAGGATAGGAGACGGTTTGACTGCTGTGGAAATCACCTAGGCTGTCGTTTCGGGCAGAGGGGGGATTGCAGTGCGGACTAAGTGGCAGTCGGGTCTCGTGGTCGGTAACGCCGCGACGCGCTCTTTGAAGGGAAACCGCCCCCATCGGCAACGAGGGGTAGGGCGCGGGGAAATCCAACCCGTACCTAAGCCGTAAGATTTACCCTTTTTGCTGCCGTTGTTTAGCTTTTATCGAGAAAAACCGCGCTCTGCACGGGCGCGGATCCAATAGGGGGGCACAGCCTTGGCAAAAAAGCAAAAGCGAAAGGGCAGCGGCGTTTCGCGCGCAGGCTGGGTCATTCGTATTTTTTTCATTTCCGTTGCTATTTCCGCGGTATTGAGCCTTTTTTCCTCCGTTGCGTTGGAAGGAGCGGACTTTTTTCCGGCACTTGCCGTGCTGCTGTCGTTTGTGCTGCTTGGTATCGTGTTTGACGTGATCGGCGTCGCCGTCACTGCGGCGGATCCGCGTCCGTTCCACTCGATGGCGTCGCACCGTGAGAAGGGTGCGGAGGAGGCGCTTTTCCTGCTGCGCAACAGCGACAAGGTCTCGAACTTCTGCAACGATGTTGTCGGTGACATCTGCGGCATCGTCAGCGGCACGACTGCCGCCGTGATCGTCGCGCACCTGCAAAGAAGCCTTACTGTCAGCTCCGTGCTTCTTTCAATATTTGTAACGGCGCTTATTTCGGGACTTACCATCGGCGGTAAGGCGATCGGCAAGAATATCGCCATCGACTGCTGCACCGCGGTCGTTTTCCGCGCGGGGCGCATCATGCACTTTTTCCGTCGAGGCAAATAGGGGGGAGAGTATTGATACTTGAAAATATCTCCTCGCCGCAGGATGTAAAAAAACTCGACCACGCGCAGCTTGACCTCCTCTGCGGGGAACTGCGCGCATTTGTCGTTGACAGCGTCTCCAAAACAGGCGGACACCTTGCCTCGAATCATGGTGCGGTGGAGCTGACTGTTGCCATACACCGCGTGTTTGACACTGCGCGCGACCGCCTTGTGTTCGATGTTGGACACCAGTGTTATGTTCATAAGGCGCTTACCGGACGGCGTGAGCTTTTTTCGACGCTGCGTAAGTTTGGCGGTATCTCCGGCTTTCCAAAACCGCACGAGAGCGAACACGACGCATTTATCGCCGGTCATGCGTCCAACTCCGTTTCCGTTGCGCTCGGTATGGCGCGCGCGCGGACGCTCAGGGGAGACGATTACAGTGTCATTGCCCTTATTGGCGACGGTGCGCTTACGGGCGGGCTTTCGTATGAAGGGCTTAACGATGCGGGCAGCTCCGGTGAGCCGCTGATCGTTATTTTGAACGACAATGGAATGTCGATCGCATCGAACGTCGGCGCGGTGTCGGGGCATCTGTCGCTTCTTCGAACGAGACCCGGGTATTTTCGCTTTAAGAAGACCTACCGCCGTATCCTCGGTTACACGGACTTTGGCGCGAAGATCTACCGTTTCAATCACCGTATCAAAACGAACCTGAAAAAAGCGCTTTTCCCAAACAGCAGTCTTTTTGAGGATATGGGCTTTACCTACCTCGGACCTGTCGACGGACACGACACCCATCAGCTCACCCATGTTCTGCGCTGGGCGCGTGATCTTGCAAGACCTGTCGTTGTTCATGTCCACACCGTAAAGGGAAAAGGCTACGCTCCGGCTGAGGAGGAACCCTCGTCCTATCACGGTGTCGGTGTATTTGATCCCGAGCGCGGCGTGGAAATGCGGGAGAGCGCAAGCTTTTCCTCTGTTTTTGGAGAGGAGATCTGTGCTCTCGCCGCGCAGGATGCGCGTGTTTGCGCCATCACTGCGGCGATGACGGATGGTACGATGCTTACGCGTTTTGCTAAGACCTATCCCGACCGCTTTTTTGACGTCGGCATTGCCGAGGCGCACGCTGTTACGATGGCAGCGGGCATGGCAGCACAGGGGATCGTTCCGGTTTTTGCCGTTTACTCCAGTTTTTTGCAGCGCGCATACGATTCGCTGATCCACGATGCTGCCCTTTCCAATTTGCACGTTGTGCTTGCTGTTGACCGTGCGGGGCTCGTCGGTGCGGACGGGGAGACACACCACGGCTGCTTTGATCCGCTGTTTTTATCGGGTATTCCCAACATGACGGTCCTTTGCCCTGCAAGCTTTGCGGAGCTTCGTGTGATGCTGCGCCGCGCCGTGCTGGAGATGGACGGACCTGTTGCTGTGCGCTATCCGCGCGGGGGAGAGGGCGTGTACCGCGATTGCTGTGCCGATGCGCCGGTCGTTACCCTCCGCGGAGGGGAGGATATCACACTTTTGGGCTACGGCACGATGGTCGACGAGCTTTTGCGCGCGTCAGATATTCTTGCGCAGAGCGGCGTCCGCGCGGGTGTTGTGAAGCTCAACCAGATCTCGCCTATTTCGCGGGAAACGGCTATGGAGATCGGGCGCTGCCATCGCCTGCTTATCGCGGAGGAGTGCATCGGCGCCGGCTGTGTGGGACAGCGTATTGCCGGTATTCTTGCGGAGAACGGTCTTGCCCCGAAACGGCTTATTCTGAAAAATCTTGGAAAAAGTATCGTTGCCCACGGCACGGTCAGTGAGCTTCGCCATGCGGCGGGACTCGATGCCGAAGCGTTTGTGCGCTGCGTGATGGAGGTGTGCCATGAGCAATAAAACAAGACTGGACGTGCTGCTTGTCGAGCGCGGTTTTGCCGAAAGCCGCACCCGCGCACAGAGCATTATCATGAGTGGTGCTGTCTTTGTTGACAATCAGCGCGTCGACAAACCGGGCACAAATGTTCCAAACAATGCACAGATCGAGCTCCACGGACGCACGCTGCAATATGTCAGCCGCGGCGGGTTGAAGCTGGAAAAGGCGATCTCATCTTTTTCACTCGACCTGAAAGGATTCATATGCGGTGATATCGGTGCGTCGACGGGCGGCTTTACCGACTGTATGCTGCAAAACGGCGCGGTGAAGGTCTATGCCGTCGATGTCGGCTACAACCAGCTTGCGTGGAAATTGCGAAGTGACGAGCGCGTCGTGTGCATGGAGCGCACGAACGCCCGTTACCTCACGCGTGAGCAGATCGCTGACCCGCTGGACTTTGCCTCGGTCGATGTTTCGTTTATTTCCCTTGCGCTCATCCTGCCCTCGCTCGGCGCTGTTTTGAAAGAGGGCGCACACGCGGTGTGTCTTGTCAAGCCGCAGTTTGAGGCGGGGCGCGAAAAAGTCGGCAAAAAAGGTGTCGTCCGCGATGCCGCTGTCCACGAAGAAGTGCTTCAAAACTTCCTTGTTCATGCAAAGGAAAATAACTTTACAGTTCTTGATTTGACGTTCTCTCCCATCCGTGGACCGGAGGGGAATATTGAATACCTCGCATATATCCAAAAAGGTGCGGGTGATGAGCGCAGTTTCGATCTAAAGGCGCTCGTTGAAAGCTCGCATCAAACGCTGAAGGAGCAGGTAAACGCATGAAAAAGGTGATACTCTGCCCGAATCCGCACCGTGACCATGAGCTGCGTGCGGCGAAGCAGGCAAAAACGATACTGGAAGAGTGTGGTTTTCAAACCGCTGTTTGTCTTCCGTTCTACACCGACGAGAATACGGAAACGTATGGACTTTCCGTCGCACCGCTTCAACAGGAGCTGCGCGAGGCGGAAATGCTCATTGCTTTCGGCGGGGATGGGACGATCCTGCACCTTGCTAAAAATACGGCGGTGCGCGATGTTCCGATCCTCGGCGTCAATCTCGGAAGTCTCGGCTTTATGGCGGAGCTGGAGCAAAACGAGCTTGTGCGCCTGCGTGAGCTTCGAGACGGAAAATTTACGACTGAAGAGCGCATGATGCTCGACATCAGCGTTGTACGAGAAGGCCGCGTGATCTACAGCAATGCTGCACTCAACGAGGCTGTCGTGACAAAGGGCGCTGTCTCGCGTATCATTCGGCTGAGTATCCTTACCGAGCAGGGACGGCTTCTCGATGTTTCCGGCGACGGTGTCATCGTTGCAACGCCGACCGGCTCAACGGGCTACTCGCTCTCTGCAGGCGGTCCTGTTGTTGAACCAACGGCGGAAAATATCATCATAAGCCCCATCTGCGCGCACTCGATCCACGCAAATTCCTACGTTCTTTCCTCAAAGCGCAGCGTTACCGTCCGCACCGGCAGTACAGGGCGCAAGCAGGTCTACCTTTCTGTCGACGGCGGACGCGCATTTCTCCTTCGCAGCGGCGATGAGGTCATGGTCGTCAAGTCGCAGCATGTGACGCGGCTGATCCGTCTTTCCAACAAGAATTTCTGCGATATCCTCGCCAAGAAAATGCTACCGGGAGGTTTGAACAATGAAAATTGACAGACAGAGCAAGATCCTGGAGATCATAAACAACGAAGATATTGAAACACAGGAGCAGCTTCTCGAGCGTTTGAAAGCGAGCGGCGTTGTCAGTACACAGGCGACGATCTCGCGCGATATCAAACAGATGCACCTTGTCAAGGCTCCTGCCGGAGGCGGACGCTATAAGTATGCTGTTTCCGACCAGAAAGCGAAGCTGAATTTTGCCGACCGCCTGCGCGCCATCTTCCGCCAGAGCGTTGTAAGCATCGACTTTGCGCAGAATATCGTCGTCATCAAGACGATGCCGGGGCTTGCATCCGCCGCTTGTTCCGCGCTTGACAGCATGAACATCAGCTATATGGTGGGAAGCCTTGCCGGTGACGACACGGCGCTCCTTGTTATGCGCACAAGCGACGCGGCGGCAGAATTTTGCGAAGAGATCCGCCTGATGCTCAAGTAAAGGGGACGGGGCAGCATGCTTCAGATACTCCACATTGAAAATATCGCTGTCATCGAGCGTGCCGATATCGAATTTCAGCGCGGGTTCAATGCGCTCACGGGCGAGACGGGTGCCGGTAAGTCGATCGTCATTGACGCGCTCGGCGCGGTGTTGGGGCAGCGCACCTCGCGTGACCTTATCCGCACCGGCGCATCGGAAGCAATGGTGAGTGCTGCGTTCGACAGTGTTTCGGGCGATCTTGCCGAGCTTTCCGAACAGGGGATCGTGCCGGACGAGGACGGAAACCTTCTCCTTCAGCGCACGATCCATGCTGACGGAAAGAAGGTCTGCCGTGCAAATGGGCGTCCCAACACGGTCTCACCGCTTCGCGCGGCCGGCAGCGCGCTTTTGAATATTCACGGGCAGCACGACGGACAGCAGCTTTTGGACGAGGAGCAGCACCGTGTCTACCTCGATCGCTGCGCGGACGTGGAAGAAGAGCTTGCGGCGTTTGCTGCCGATTATGAAATGCTGGTAAAAACACGCGCGCGCATCCGCTCACTCGAGATGGATGAGGGGGAAAAAGCGCGCCGTATCGACAGTCTTCGCTACCAGATCGCGGAGCTGGAAGAGGCTGCGCTTGAAAGCGGGGAAGAGGAACGTCTCTGCGAGCGGCGCAGCATCCTGCAAAACGCCGAGAAGTATACATCTGCCGTTGAATCGGCATCTTACTTCTTAAACGGCGGTGACGATTCGATGGGTGCTGTGTCGCAGCTGCGCGAAGCCGAGCGTGCGCTCGGCGGGGCGAGGAAGCTCTCTTCTGCGTTTGAAGAACTTTTGGAACGATTGAAGCAGGTGAGCTGTGAGGCATATGACCTTGCCGAAACGGTGCGCGATTTGAAGGACGATTTTTCCTTTTCGCCGGAGGAGCTTGACCAGATCGAAAGCAGACTCAGCCTTCTTGCGCGGCTTAAAAAGCGCTACGGCGCGACGGTCGAGGATATGCTTGCCTATCTTGCGCGTTCACAAAAAGAGCTTGACGAGATCGCCTTTGCAGATGATGCGCTTGCACGTCTGCGCGAGGAGGAGTCTGCGCAGTTGGCAGCGGCGAAAAAGAGTGCCGGTGCGCTTTCCCAAAAGCGCCGTGCTGCGGCAAAAATGCTTGAATCGCGCATTTTGCGCGAGCTTACGGAGCTTGATATGCCGCGGATGCAGTTTTCTGTCGAATTTTCCGAAAAGGAATTTGATGCCACGGGCGCGGATCACATCCGTTTTCTTATGTCCGCAAACGTGGGAGAGGAGCTAAAACCCATCAATCGTGTCGCTTCGGGCGGTGAGCTTGCGCGCGTGATGCTCGCGCTCAAAAATGTGCTTGCCGAAAAGGATCACGTTGCAACACTGGTCTTTGACGAGGTCGATACCGGCGTTTCCGGACGTGCAGCGCAGCGTGTTGCCGAAAAGCTTGCCGCTGTTTCGCGGAGCAAGCAGGTCCTCTGTGTTACGCACCTGCCCCAGCTTGCCGCGATGGCGGATACGCACTTTTACGTTGAAAAGGGGGAGCGTGACGGCAGAACGTATACGCACGTTGTGCGCATGGACCGTGCACAGCGCGCGGCGGAGCTTGCGCGCATCACCGGCGGCAGTCACGTTACCGATGCCCTGCTTGCAAGTGCCGGGGAGCTTTTGACCGCTGCGGAGGAATTTAAAAAGAAACTGTAAAAAAATATCTGCCGATCCGTAAGGACCGGCAGATATTTTTTCTTGATTGAACTTGATTTAAGCCGTCGGCGTGTGGGAGACGATGAATTCCCACGCGATCGTGAGCTGCTGACTTGACATAACGAGATAGGCAAGGATAAACACGAACCACATCTTCTGCATATCTTCGCCGTCACGGCTGAGGAAATAGCGATAGGAGATATAGGCAACGACGCTGATGACAAGCGAGACGAGCGCAACGGACAAAAAACCTTCGGGCGACGGGTCGGAAATGCCGGTAAAAAGGCTTATCACAGCATAGTAAACGAAGCCCGCCGTCGCGGGATACTGCACTCTTTTCAGCTTGTGCGGGGTCTTGCTGTTGGGATCGGTCATGATGGAGCTCCTTCCGCTTTGGTTTGCAGCCATTATACCGCTATGCGCTGTGCGCGTCAAGCATCACGCATTATTCTCCAAGACCGTGACTGATGACCTTGCCCATGTTCCATGTGTTTGCAGCGCGGCGTGCTGCCTCAATGCGCTCATCCTCCGTTTTATAGGGGACTTCCGCTGTGTGGCATCCGCAGTCAAGGCAGGTCGCATAAATGCACCAGCCGGCTTCCTCCTCTAAAAGACCCGCGCCGTGGCAGAGCGGGCAGTCAAAAAGCTCGATATCCTTGAAAATATCCATGAGTGGTCTCCTTTTCAAAGTGTAGTGTACCTTCTTATGATTGTACCCAATGACGGGAAAAAAGCAAGCAAAAAAAATAAAATCGGAAAATGCAAAAGAATGTGCGCTGTTTTGCTCGGTTTTTCGCACAATAGCGCACATTCTTTTCTGTCTTCTCTTGACATTTGAGGGAAGATGCTGTATTTTATCTTAGACTGATGTCGACTGAAAAAATGACACAGGAGGATTTTTTAATGAGTCAGGAAAGAGGAAACTGGGGGAGTAATATCGGATTTATCTTCGCCGCTGTCGGTTCTGCCGTCGGCTTGGGTAATATCTGGGGCTTCCCGTACAAGATGGGCAAATCCGGCGGCTTTACGTTTTTGATCGTCTATCTGGCGCTGGGTCTTTTCGTCGGTTTTGTCATCATGATCGCCGAGCTTGCCATGGGACGCAAGACCGGCAAGGGCGCGATCGCCGCCTATAATGAGATCGACAAGCGCTTTAAGTGGCTCGGCTGGCTTGCCGTGTTTGCACCGTTTGTCATTATGAGCTTTTATTCCGTGCTTGGCGGTTACTGCATGGAGTACCTCGCGCTGAATTTGAGCAACCTTGCCTTTGGCGTTTCTTCCACGGCAACGGGAAGCGACCTGTTCGGCTCGATGCTGACCAACCAGTTTGGTGCGCTCGTGTTCACGCTTTTCTATATTCTGCTTTGCTACCTCATCAACCGCAGCGGTGTTTCCGGCGGTATCGAGAAGTTCAACACCATCGGTATGCCGGCGCTCTTTGTGATGCTCGTCATCGTTATCATCCGCTCTGTCACGCTCCCGGGCGCTGTTGAGGGTCTGAAGTTCATGTTCGTCCCCGGCTACGCGGTCGAGGCCGGCTTTATCGAGGAAGCCCCCGGCTTTTTGACCGTCCTTGCAACGGCCGGCGGTCAGATGTTCTTTTCGCTCTCCCTTGCGATGGGCGTTATGATCACCTACGGTTCCTATCTTAAAAAGAGTGAGAACCTTGTCAAGAACTCTGTCGTTATCGTTGTTGCCGATACCATCGTTGCCACGATGGCAGGTCTTGCCGTGATCCCCGCTGCCGTTGCCACTTACGGTACGAGCGCGCAGCTCGGTGGCCCGAAGCTGCTCTTTGTCACGCTGCAGGATGTGTTCCAGTCGATGGGTACTGTCGGTCCTCTCTTCGGCGTTGTGTTCTATCTGCTCGTCACTATCGCTGCCATCTCCTCTTCGATCTAGCTGATCGAAGTCGTTGCGACCAACTTCATCGACAGCGCGGAGATGAAGGGCAAGAAGAGCAGCCGTTCCAAGGTCGTTTTGTTCATCTGCCTCGCTATTGCGGTTGAAGCGGCGATCGTTGCCATCGACGGACTCGGCGCAAATGGCGTCTACGTTCCCTTCCAGGGTACCTTCCGTGCGCTCGGCATCAGCGAGACCGGTATCGTTGGCGAGTTCAACGACTGCTGGCTCGACTTCATGGATACGCTCTCCGAGGGTATTGCAATGCCGCTTGGTGCACTGGTGATGAGCCTTATG
>JAFQUN010000124.1 GCA_017408525.1 Oscillospiraceae bacterium | reverse complement strand
GGCAGTGCCTGTCACATAATTGTCCATGGAAAAACCTCCTTGTGCTTTTGGCGAAAGTATAAAGCCTAAACCTCCCACGCGCAACCTACGCTTCGTAGAGTGCCTCAAACTTTTCTTTTTCCCTTTGGACCGATTTGGACAATAAACAAACTCCCTCCGCCACTTCGACAAAGGGAGTTATATGAACAGATATCAACTGTTCGATAAATTGGAATTGGTTCGGTTAAAATTCGCTTTTCTTCAGAATGAAAATAAGGGCAATGATCTCCGTAATTATGCCAACAAGGACAATCATACGAAACAGTGTAACTGATACAAACTCAAAGCTATTGCAAATCAGTCCTATGGACAATATCAGTATTCCTATGAATGATATAAGGCGACCAATACTAACATTTTTCATTTTTATGCCCCCTACTCAAAGAATTAAGCTTAATTATATGTGGTATTACAGACGGAAGAATTAACAGTAGTCCTGTTGGAAAATCAATTAATATCAATACAATTGCACCAGCAAGAATAACTATAAGTCCAATAATTGATAGCCAAAAATCTTTTTTCTCATTCATAATGGCCACCTCCAAATTCTTATTTGTCGTTTCGCTCATTTTATCATGTTTTTCTGCCTGCCGTCAACGATCGGTAAAAGCGCCAAAGATTTCTTCGGTCACAATTAAAGTAAAAGGAACTCCAAATTCTCGCACTTGCCAAACATGGCGCAAGCGTGTAAAATAGATCGTTAGTCTATATAACACAAAGGAGAAAGACTGTGGATAAAAGACTCGAGCGAATTTTGCCGCGCGTGCAGAAGCCTGCGCGCTATGTTGGCGGTGAATATAACGCGGTGATGAAGGAGAAGGGGAGCGTTGACACACGCGTTGCGTTCTGCTTCCCCGATACATACGAGATCGGAATGTCGAACCTCGGTATGCGCATCCTCTACGGCGTGATGAACGAGATGGAGGGCGTGTGGTGCGAGCGCGTCTTCGCGCCCTGGGGCGACATGGAAGAGGAGATGCGCAAAGCGGGGATGCCGCTCTACGCGCTCGAATCGGGTGACCCCATTTCCGAATTTGACATCATCGCCTTTTCCGTTGGCTATGAGATGGCGTTTCCCGCCATCCTCAATATGCTCGACCTTGGCGGCGTACCGCTGCACTCGTCGGAGCGCACATCGCTCACACCGCTTGTCATTGCAGGCGGTACGGCGATGTATAACAGCGAGCCGATGGCGGATTTTATCGACCTTGTGAGCCTTGGTGAGGGCGAAGACCTCACGGTCGAGATCATTGAGCTCTACCGCAAGGCAAAGCGCGAGGGCTGGGACAAGCAGCGTTTTCTCGCTGCTGCCGCGCAGCTTGAAGGTGTGTACGTGCCGAGTCTGTACGATGTTTCTTATAATGATGACGGCACGGTGCAGTCCATCACGCCCAAATGCGGCGCGCCCGCACGCGTGACAAAGCGCATCGTGCAGGATATGGACAAGTCGTATTTTCCGACGAAAACCATCGTCCCTTCGACCGAGATCGTGCAGGACCGCGTGATGCTCGAGCTTTTCCGCGGCTGCATCCGCGGCTGCCGCTTCTGTCAGGCGGGATACGTCTACCGTCCCGTTCGCAGCCGCTCTTGCGACCTCTGTGCGCAGTATGCACAAGAGAGTGTCGAAGACTCCGGCTATCAGGAGATGACGCTCTCCTCGCTTTCAACGAGCGACTATCCGCCGCTCACGGAGCTTTGTGACAAACTGGAAGACTTTTGCGCCGAACGTCATGTGAACTTGTCACTCCCGTCGCTTCGCGCCGACAACTTCTCGATGGCGCTGATGGAGCGGCTGCAAAAAGGGCGCAAATCGGGACTCACGTTCGCGCCGGAGGCGGGGACACAGCGTCTGCGCGACGCGATCAACAAAAACCTCACCGAAGAGGACCTTCTTGCCTCGTGCCGCAGGGCATTTGCCGGCGGTTACAGTGCGGTCAAGCTCTACTTCATGCTCGGACTTCCGACCGAAACAGACGAGGATGTTCTTGCCATCGCCGATGTTGCCGCACACGTCATGCACGCATGGCGCGAGAGTGCGAGCAATAAGGCACGCGGCGTGCGTATTACCGTTTCGACCTCATGGTTTGTACCGAAGCCGCACACCGCATTTCAGTGGGAGCCGCAGATCCCCAAGGAGGAATATGAGCGGCGCGTGAAGCTTTTGCGCGACCACATGAACACAAAGACTGTCAACTACAACTGGCACGACTCGGATACGAGCTTTTTGGAGGCAGTCCTTGCCCGCGGCGACAGACGGCTTTGCAAAGTCTTGGAAACAGCGTGGCGTAAAGGCGCAAAGCTTGACGCATGGGAGGAGTATTTCTCCCTTGAACGCTGGATGGAAGCGTTCCGTGAGTGCGGACTTGACCCGCATTTTTACGCAAACCGCACCCGTTCGCACGACGAACTGATGCCGTGGAGCATGATCGCAAGCGGTGTGACCGAGGCGTATCTCAAGCGTGAGCATGAGCGTGCCTACCGTGCCGAAACGACGCCCGACTGCCGCACGCAGTGCAATGCCTGCGGCGCAAACCGACTGGTAGGGGGGAAGTGCGATGTCTAAATTACGGCTTCTTTTCGTTAAGGAGGCGCAGGCGAGCTACATCTCGCACCTTGACCTCATGCGCACCTTCCAGCGCATCTTCCCGCGTGCGGATCTGCACCTGAAACATTCACAGGGATATCATCCGCACCCGCTCATCTCCATCGTCCTGCCTCTTCCCGTCGCGCAGAGCAGCGAGTGTGAGCTGCTCGACTGCGAGGTTCTCGAACAGACGAACGGCGAGGGTATCGCCGAAAAACTCAACGCAGGACTTCCTTTGGGACTGCGCGTGCGTGAGTGCTATGAGGTGACGCGTCCCGCGCGTGAGCTTGCTTTTTTGCGGGCGAAGGTGGAGCTTGAATATGACGCGGGCGTTCCGACCGGCTGCGTCGATGCGCTGCGCGGGCTTTTCTCGCGTGAGAGCATCGTGATTGAAAAGCGCACCAAGCGCAAGGAACTTGCCGAAGTTGATATTCGTCCCATGATATCGCAAGTCCTTCTTTGCGAGGGGGATGGCTGCGTACACGCCGACGTTCTGGTGCAGGCGCAGAACCCGGGACTCAATCCCGCGCTGCTCGTCCGCGCCATCGAAACGCATCTGCCGCAATATGCGCCGGATTTCTCGCGCGTGCGCAGAGAAGAGCTTTTTGATGAGGATATGAAAACATTCCGATAATTTGAAAAAAGTGCTTGCATTTCCCAAACTGCTGTGTTATTCTATCAAAGTTGAAAAGGGTGGTCCTCTGTCGTGCGCGCGCGAGTTTGCACCGAAAGCGCCTTGAAAAGCGGCATGAACGCCTATATTTTAGGAGGAAAAACAAAAATGGATCTCATCAAAGAATTGACTTCCCAGCAGCTCAAAGCTGAAAAGCCCCAGGTCGAGGTCGGCGAGACCGTCCGCGTCCATGTTAAGATCAAGGAAGGCGCTCGTGAGCGTATCCAGGTCTTCGAGGGCATCGTGATCGCCAAGAAGCATGGCGGCATCGAGGAAACGATCACCGTCCGCCGCGTTGCGTACGGCGTCGGCGTTGAGAAGGTCTTCCCCATCCATTCCCCCACCATCGAAAAGATCGAGACCGTTCGTCACGGTTTCGTTCGCCGCGCAAAGCTCTACTATCTGCGTGGTCGCGTGGGCAAGAGTGCGAAGATCCGCGAAAAGGTCTGATCCAAAAAAGAGAGGGCGGCACTGCCGCCCTCTCTTTTTCACTTTTTGGTGTTGTGTTTGACACAGAAAGTGTTATAATAGATTGATTACTTTTGACCGTATCCCGATAAGGAGCTGAAAATATGAATGAACAGGAAATGAACCGTTTCGACGAGCAGCAGGAGACTGTTGAAACGGTCAATATCGACGAGATCAAAAACTATATCAACAGCCCGCCGGCAAATCGGGGCCGCCGGTCGCTGAAAAAGCGGCGCGGAATGTACCCGCGCTACGTCTATGAGATCTATGACTGGGTGCAGACGGTCGCCCTTTCGATCGTGATCGTCGTTCTGGCTTTCACCTTTGTTGCAAGACAGGTGCGTGTGGACGGGCACTCTATGCTCCAAACGCTGCAGCATAACGACAGGCTCATGGTCATCAACACCATGCTTGTCGGAGAATACAAGCGCGGTGACATTGTCGTTTTGCGAAAGGAGTCTCTGACGGAGGATCTGATCGTCAAGCGCATCATCGCCCTCGGCGGTGAGACGATCGATATTGACTTTTCAACGGGCGGCGTATATATCGACGGCGAGCTTTTGGAAGAGGATTATATCAACAATGCGACCATCAATGCTGCAGGAACGCAGTTCCCGCTCACGGTTCCCGAAGGGAGCGTCTTTGTTATGGGCGACAACCGGCAGGGAAGCTCCGACAGTCGCGACAGCCGCCTTGGCACGGTCGATGAGCGCTATCTTGTCGGACGCGCTGTGCTGCTGCTGATCCCGGGTGAGGACTACTATACAGAAGAGCGTGAATGGTCGCGCATCGGCATTCTTTAACGTGCGGAGGGGAAAATGCAGGTCGAAAATTTAAGCTGGTTTCCCGGTCACATGACAAAGACGCGCCGCATGATCGCTGCCGAGATCGGTCACATGGACGCCGTGTGCGAGATCCTCGACGCGCGCATCCCGATGGCGAGCCGCAACCCCGATATCGACGAGCTTACGGTTGGAAAGCCGCGCCTTGTTGTGCTGAACAGGGTCGATCAGGCGGACGCGGCGCAGACGAAGGAGTGGGCGGCATATTTCCGCGCGTGCGGCTGTGCCGTTTTGGAAGTGGACGCCAAAAGCGGCGCCGGCACGAATCGCTTTGCCGCCGCCGTGCGTGAGCTTCTGCGCGAGAAGCTGCGCGCCTACGAGGAAAAAGGACAGGTCGGGCGCGTCATGCGCGTGATGGTGCTCGGCATCCCGAATGTTGGGAAATCTACGTTTATCAACAAGGTTTCCGGACGCAAGACGGCAAAAGCGGAGGATCGCCCCGGTGTCACGCGCACAAAGCAGTGGGTGCCGGTCGATAAAACGCTGGAGCTTTTGGATACCCCGGGTATCCTCTGGCCAAAATTTGAGGACAAGTCGGTGGGGATCAAGCTTGCTTTTACCGGCGCGATCCGCGACAGCGTCGTTGATACAGAGGAGCTTGCCTGTCATTTGATGGAGTACCTCGCTGCGCATTATCCGAGCGCGCTTTGCGAGCGGTATAAGATCACCATTGAAGAGGGGATGAGCGGCTACGACCTTCTTATTGCCGCAGGGCGCAAGCGTGGTTTTCTCGTCTCCGGCGGGGAGGTCAACACGGAACGCATGGCAAATGTCCTCCTCGATGAGTTCAGAGGTGGCAAGCTGGGACGCTTTACACTCGAATCGCCGCAAGACTATGCGGATTAAAAGAGGAACATACCGATGAAAGAGAAGAAAACGGCGGACTGGTCGATCGAGCGCACATATTATGAACGCGGTGTCACGCACCTTTGCGGTGTGGACGAGGCGGGCGCAGGTCCTCTGATGGGACCTGTGTGTGCGGCGGCTGTGATCCTTCCGCCGTATGTGGAGATCGAGGGACTGAACGATTCCAAACAGCTCACCGAAAAAAAGCGCGATCTGCTCTATGACCGCATTATCTCGTGTGCTGTTTCGTGGGCGGTCGCCTTTGCAACACACGAGGAGATCGACAATATCAATATTCTCAATGCCCGTATGCTCGCGATGGAGCGTGCGATTACGGCACTTTCACCTGCGGCGGAGTTTGCGCTGATCGACGGCAACAGAAGCCGCGGCATCACCTGCCCGAACGAAACGGTCGTCGGCGGTGACGCGCGCAGTATGAGCATTGCGGCGGCGTCCGTCCTTGCGAAGGTTACCCGTGACCGCTATGTGTGCGATGTGCTTGCGCTGCAGTATCCGCAGTATCAGTTTGAAAAGCACAAGGGATACGGCACGAAACTGCACTATGCTATGCTTGACCAATACGGACCGTGCGAGGTACACCGCAAGACCTTCCTCAAAAAGTGGGAGGCGCGGCGATGAGCGCGCGGGGGAGCGGCGCGTGGGGCGAGGCGCTCGTTGCACGCTATTTGCGAGAGCGTGGCTACCGCATTGTCGCGTCGGGCTACCGTTGCCGTTTTGGGGAGATCGACCTGATCGCCGAGCATGGCGGACGGTACTGCTTTGTTGAGGTGAAGCTGCGCACGAACACGGCGCACGGACTTCCGCGTGAATTTGTTCATGCGGCAAAGCAGCAGCGCCTTCGCAGCACTGCGCAGTTCTTTATCAGTGAGCACGACCTTGGCGACGCGCCCATGCGGTTCGATGTTGCCGAGGTCTATACCGACCGTGCGCGCAGCGCCGCAGCAACGAGAATTGAGTATATCGAAAACGCGTTTTGATTTTTTGCGTTGACGTGCTGCCTGCAAGGTGTTGTTCCGCTCGTGCGCGAGCGGAGTTCCTTTTTGCGCCGTCAAAAAGGAACCAAAAACCGGCTTGGGAACCTACGGTTCCTAAGGACCTCCCTCGGCTATACTGCGACTGCTCATCTAAGCCACGGCGCATTTTGTCGAATTTGCCTCTGCTCCTGTCTCCGCGCGTTACGCGCTGGATTTGTGTGTGCGATAACTGGTGCCTGTCAGCAACCGCGCCTACCTTGTTTTAGTGCCGATGGCACTGCGTTGCCGCGCCGCACTAAAGCCTCCCTTGTGCAAGGGGAGGTGCCCCGAAGGGGCGGAGGGATTGACGAAATCAGGCAGAAACAACCCCTCAGTCTGCCTTGCGGC
>JAFQUN010000123.1 GCA_017408525.1 Oscillospiraceae bacterium | reverse complement strand
TGAGGTGTCCTCCCATGGAGATCGGCGGTGTTGCTGTCAATTCCCGCCTTGCGCTCGCGCCGATGGCAGGTGTGACGGATGTTGCCTTTCGCCGTATCTGTGCCGAGCAGGGTGCGGGTCTTACCTGCACGGAGCTTGTGAGCGCGAAGGCGCTTTGCTATAAGGACAAAAAAACGCCGCTTCTTTTGCAGCTTTTCGACGGCGAGCATCCCGCCGCTGCGCAGATTTTTGGAAGCGACCCCGTCTGTATGGCGGAGGCGGCGCAGATCGCCGCCGAGATATCCGGTGCCGATTTTATCGACATTAACATGGGCTGTCCCGTCGGCAAAGTTGTCTCAAACGGCGACGGCAGTGCGCTCATGCGCGACCTTGACAAAGCAGCGCGTGTTGCAGAAAGCGTCGTCAAGGCCTCGCCCGTACCCGTGACGGTCAAGATGCGCCGCGGCTGGGACAAAGGCAGCATCAATGCCGTGGAGCTGTCCCAAATACTCGAAAAGCTCGGCGTCGCTGCCATTGCCGTCCATGGGCGCACGCGCGTACAGATGTACGGCGGACAGGCGGACTGGACGACCATCCGCGAGGTGAAGGAGGCAGTGTCCATACCGGTCATCGCAAACGGCGATGTCTTCTCGCCGGAGGATGCGGTGAGAATTTTGAAATTTACCGGCGCGGACGCCGCGATGATCGGGCGCGGCAGCTTTGGAAACCCATGGCTCTTTGCACAGGCAAAAGCCGCGCTTGAAGGGCGCGAGATCCCGCCGCTCCCGCCGCTTTCCGAGCGGTGCGACACCGTGGTGCGCCAGATCGAGCTTGCGGCGCAGGCGCTCGGCGAGAAGGTCGCGGTGCTTTCGGCAAGGCGGCATTACGCATGGTACTTAAAGGGCGTTTCGCACGCATCGTATTACAAGCAGCAGATCGTGCAGATGAATACGCTTGAGGACGTTTACCGCGTAACTGCGGGAATTAAGAGGGACTTGACATGACGGAGCTTGAATTGGTGCGTGCCGCACGCGCCGGCGACGAGGGCGCGTTTGAAACGCTTGTGCGGACGCACGAAAAAAAGATATATAATCTCTGCCTCCGCCTTTGCGGAAACAGCGATGACGCTGCCGATGCGGCGCAGGAGGCGTTTGTCTCCGCGTGGCGCGCGCTCCCCTTTTTCCGTGAGGAGTCGAATTTTGCAACGTGGCTTTACCGCCTTGCGACAAATGCGTCCATTGACCTTCTGCGCCGTGAAAAGCGCCACCGCGCGCCCGTCTCGCTTGATGACGAGGAGCAGAGCGTCGATGCTGTGGACGAAAGCGCATCACCGGACGAACTCTACGAAAAGAAAGAACTTCGTGCGGCGGTGCTTCGTGCGATGGAGGGGCTTTCCGACGAGCAGCGCCGCATCCTCATCCTGCGCGAGCTGCAGCAGCTTTCCTATCAGGAGATCGCGGAGATCATGGATATGGAGCTTGGTACGGTCAAAACGCGCATCCATCGCGCGCGCAAAAACCTTCGCAATGCACTCGTATCATCGGGAACATTTTTGCAGACACTTCCGTCAAAGGAAGTAGAAGACAGGAAGCCGAAGCAAAAAGGAGATGAAGAACAATGAGTGCTTGTGAGTCCTATCTCGAACTGATCTCCGCGCATCTCGACGGGGCACTTGCAGACGATGAGCGTGCGCGGCTTACCGGGCATCTTGCCTCGTGTGAGGCGTGCCGCGCCTATATGGCTGAGCTCGCTGCCATCCGTGCGGCGCTTTCAAATGAAGAAGATGTTGATGTACCCGACGGCTTTGCCGACGGCGTGATGCAGCGCGTACGAGAGAGCGCGCAGCGTCCAAAGAAGCAGTCTGCCCTGCGCCGCTTTGCTCCGCTTGCCGCGTGTGCGGCGCTGCTTGCCGTCGTTTTTGCGGGCGGCATCGGTTTTGGCGGTGCATCGGGCGGTACGATGGCAGGTGATGCTGCCGCGCCCGAGTCGATGACGGTGACGACCGCCGATTCGTACAGCGATCACAGCTTTGCGGAAGAGGACGAGGGTCTTGTGCTGGACGGCGCGTATGCCGATGAGGAGCCTGCCCAGGCATTTCCCGCCGCGCGCGACACGGACACGAACGCCCGAACGGAAGAACTCGCCGATATGGCGAGCGCAAAGGGTGCAGTGAGTGCGCCCATGCAGCTTCGCGTGACGCACAGCGATGCGCTTGAAGCATGGCTTTCAGAGCGCGGTATTCCCTCTTCCGAAGATGCAGCGGGCAGCCTGCTCTACACCGTGGATGCCGAGACAGTGGCAGACTTCGCCGCGTTTTTGGACGAAAGCGGCATCGCGTACACGCAGGAAGCCGACGCGGAAAACGCGATCGTACTGGAGAAGCGCTGAGGTCTCACCGAGGTTCGCGCCATCGGCGCGAAAAAAGTAAAACCATTTTCGCCGGCGGCGTGTACGTCGGCGAAAATTTTTTCCGCGGCGCTGCAGCGCCGCGGAAAAAAGGCAAAAAAGGAAGCGACAAAAACTTTTGTCGCTTCCTTTTTTGATGCCATTATGCTATACTCCCATCTGACAGGTGCCATACCCCTGTCCAAGCGCTTGCTGAGCGTTCGTTCGACCGCTTCGGTCGTTCTCTAAACAAAAAAATGGAGTGAAAATCAAATGAACAAACGAGTCCTGTCCCTCACCCGTGCAGCCGTCATCGCAGCGGCGTATGTTGCCCTCTCGCTTATTTCCGCCTCGCTTGGCATTGCCTTTGGACCTGTTCAGGCCCGCCTGTCGGAGGCGCTGTGCGTCCTGCCGTTCCTTGTTCCGGAGGCGGTGGGAGGGCTTTTTGTCGGCTGCCTTGTAACGAACATTTTAAGCCCCTATGGTCCGCTTGACCTTGTGGTGGGATCGCTTGCGACGCTTTTGGCAGCACTTGCCACGCGCCGCTGCCGCCTGCGCGTCCTTGCGCCGCTGCCGCCCGCCCTTTTCAACGGTGTGATGGTCGGCGCGCTCATCTCCTTTTATGAGGTCGGCTTTACCGATGCCTTTGCTGCCGCGTTTGCCCTCAACTTTGCAAGCGTTGCGTCGGAAGAGGCTCTTGTGTGCTATGCGTTCGGACTTCCGCTGCTCGGAGCGCTGGAAAAGCGCGGAATCGGAAGAAAGTAAATAAGATGACATATAATAAAGAATCCTGTCGGATGGTGACAGGATTCTTTATTGTTTTGCATATGCGCACTACGGAAGTCAAAAAAGATGCCGACCGATTTGGTCGGCATCTTTTCATTACAGAAAAACATCTATTCCTGTCTCGAGCAGACGGCGGAACTCCTCCGGCGGCACGGGCTTTGAGAAAAAGTAGCCCTGCCCATAGTCGCATTGATAGCTTTTCAAAAGCGCAAGCTGTCCGGCTGTTTCGATACCCTCGGCAAGCGTACTGACATTTTTTAGACCGTGGCACATCTTGATGCTGTTTTCCATCACGACGCGGCTTTTCTGATTTTCTTCAAGCTTGTCGACAAGCGAGCGGTCGAACTTGATCTCGTCAAAATCCATGAGCGAGAGGATGGAAAGATTGGAATACTGCGAGCCAAAGTCGTCGAGCGAAACGGTAAAGCCGATCTCGTTGATCGAGCGAAGCAGCTCCTGGAGCTGCTTTTGATCCATTTTGCTGATGCTTTCGGTCACCTCAATGGTGATATGGGAGGGAGGGACATGATTTTGCTCACAGATCTTGCGCATCGTATCCACAATGCCCCGCTGGAGCAGCGTCACGCGCGAAAAATTAACAGACAGATGCAGGTCGAATCCCTCGTCGAGCCATACCCGCATCGCCGCACATGCCTGCGCCATAACGAACAGGTCGACATGGGCAATGATACCCTCGCGCTCGTAAAGAGGAATGAACTTGTTGGGCGGAATGGGTGCGCCGGCTGCGTCGCGCTTTCGCACGAGTGCCTCCGCGCCGACGATCTTTCCTGTGTGGATATTCACCTGCGGCTGGTAGTACACCATAAAGCGCCCTTCGGCGATCTCGCGCACAAGCTCGCCGGACGCGCCGACATGGGAGGTGACCTCGCCCTTTGCAAAAAGACTCTGGTAATACGCCTGCTTTCCCGCGTTTAATGTCTCGCTCGCCTCAAGAAGAAGACTCGGTACATTTTCGACATCCGCGCGCCAAACACACCCCACTGCTGCGCTGAAATCCCGCTCTGCGGCAAAGGCGCTGTGCATGGCGATCGTTTC
This sequence comes from Oscillospiraceae bacterium, assembly GCA_017408525.1. Lineage (GTDB taxonomy): Bacteria > Bacillota > Clostridia > Oscillospirales > Oscillospiraceae > RGIG2163. The sequence continues at coordinate 6,810 of JAFQUN010000123.1, read as the reverse complement.
GCGCTCAAAATCCTCGCGGGAGATGCCCTCGCTCAAAACGGCAAACTCGTCCCCGCCGATGCGGAACACCGTACCGGAGAGATTTTCGCGCAGCACCTGCGCCGCCTTTATGATGATCTGGTCACCGTAGGCTGTGCCGTGCGCATTGTTGATGCGCTTCATACCGTTGAGACTTGCAAAAACGATGCCGAGGCTCTCGGGTGTGCGCTCTTCATATTCTTTCATCAACCGGTCGTAGTGATTGCGGTTGCGAAGACCTGTGAGCGTGTCTGTATAGCTCATGTGCTCGAGCCGCTCCAAAAGACGCCGCTGCTCAAGCTCCACCTGCACGATGTCGGAAACGGAGCGCAGCAGCGAAAGGTCGCCGCTGTGCTGCGTGGGGTTGTCCACACTGATAAAGCCCACGATCCGCCCTTCGTGCAGAAGCGGAGATGCCATCATGCAGTCGCAGTCGTCCGCGTATGGAACGCGAAGATCGGCGCTCTCACCCTGCTCGCGCAGATGCTTGAGATCGAGATAAAACTCACCGTCGCTTGAAAATTTGTCGATAAACTCCAAAAAATCGGCAAGCGGGAGACAATGGAACTCGACAAGCTGAGAGGGAATATTTTCCGCGCACCATTCGAATGTGTTGCTGATCGTTTTATCCCGCACATTAAATTCAAAGATCTGCGCGCGTGCTGCGTGGTAATAGGAACCGACTGCTTTCAAAAAGAGATAGAACGCCGTATCAAGGTCTTTTTCACAGGTCAGGGTATGCAAACAGTGCAGCACAACATCCTCCGTGCTTGCATCCTGCGGGAAAAGGACTTCGGCGGCAGCAAGGCTTGTGCCGCCTGCTTTTGCAGAAAAATCGAAAGGCATAGATGTATCCTCGAGTCTTACATTTATACGGTGTACAGACCGCTGCGCAGACAGGAATCAAAAGGACCCGCGCTGCAAAAATTCTTCAAATTTACTCTCCGGCACAGGTTTGGAAAAATAGTAGCCCTGACCGTAATCGCAGTGGTATCGGCGCAGGATATCAAGCTGACCTGCCGTTTCCACGCCCTCTGCAAGCGTGCAGGTATCCTCCAGCTCATGGCACATCTTGATGCTGTTTTCAAGCACCACGCGGCTTTTGCGGTTTTCCTCAAGCTTATCGACAAGTGAGCGGTCAAACTTGATCTCGTTGAAGTCGATGACCGAGAGGATGGAGAGATTGGAGTATTGTGAGCCGAAGTCGTCGAGCGAAACGGTGAAACCGGCGCTGCTGATGGTATCGAGAAGCTCGCGCAGCTTTTCGTGGTCCATCTTGCTGATGCTCTCGGTGACCTCCACGGTAATGGCGGAGGGAGGGACATTGTGTTCGGCGCAGATAGAGCGCATCGTGTCGACGATGCCCGGTTCAAGCAGCGTCACGCGGGAGCAATTCACAGACAGATGCAGGTGGTAGCCCTGATCCATCCACTTGCGCATCGCACGGCAAGCCTCCTTCATAACGAAGATGTCAACGTAGCTGATAACGCCCTGCATCTCATAGAGGGGTACAAACTTGCTCGGGGGAACGAGAGCGCCCGTATCGTCCGTTTTACGGACAAGAGCCTCCGCACCGATGATCTTTCCCGTTTCGATGTCCACCTGCGGCTGATAATAGACCATGAAATGTCCGTCGGCGATCTCCTGCATGACTTCACCGGGGAAGCCCGCGTTTGCAACGGGATTATTGGGGTTTTCAAGCAGCGTGTGGTAATAGGACTGCTTTTCCGCTGTCCGCATCTCACCGGCCTGGTTGAGAAGACTTTGCGTATCTTCCTCGCGCTCACGCCATGCGCAGCCGATGGAAACGCTGCACTCCGGCTCAGAAGAGAGGGCTTGTCGAAGAGCAAGAACTTCGCGCTCGAACTCGTCGCGGGAAAGGTCCTCGATGAGGGCGACGAACTCGTCGCCGTTGATGCGATAGACCGTTCCCGAAAGACTGCGCTTTAAGATCTGTGCCGTCTTTCGCAGCACATAGTCACCGTAGCTCATGCCATACGTTTCGTTAAGACCGCGAAGACCGTTCAGCTCCGCAAAAACCACGCCGAGCGACTCGGGCGTTCTGCGCGAATATTCCTTGAGCGCACGGTCGTACTGGTTGCGGTTTTTAAGCCCCGTGAGTGAGTCTGTATAGCTCATGTAGTCAAGGAGGCGGCGGCGGTCGATCTCTACCTGCACGAACTCGGAAAGCGAGCGCAGCAGCATGAGGTTTCCTTCGTTTTGAACGGGGTCATCCACGCCGACAAAGCCGACGATCGTGCCGTTTTGCGTCAGCGGTGCAGCCATAAGACTGCGGATGCCCTGCGCCTCAAGGATGCGGTACTCCTCGCTGTTGTGGTCAAGGTCGCCCTTGACGGAGGAGATGGAAAACTCCCCATCCGCATTGAACTTCGCCATCCAACTGTCAACAACATCCATCGGAAGATTTTGAAGATTCCCGATCTGCGGATCGATGCCCTCGCGGCACCATTCAAAGGTGTTGCTGAGAAGCTTTTTTTCAAAGTCAAACTCGAATATGTAGGCGCGGCTGGCCTGATAATAGCCGCCCACAGCCTTGAGGAAGTGACCAACAGCCGTGTCGATATCCTTGCCGTGCGCCAGCATGCGCACGCAGCTCAAAATAACGTCCTCCATGCCGAGAAGACCGGAAAGAAGGGACATTTCCTCCTTGCGCTCAGTGATGTCGTTTGCGATCATCAGGTGACAGGCGCGACCGTCGATGCGAATGAGGGAAGAGCGCTTTTCGTACCAGCGCTCGGTATGTTCATTAAAATGATCCCAGATATGCTCGCATCCCTCGGTAAGAAGTGCGTTGGGGCAGAACGAGCAGGGGCTCTCCTCACCCATAATGACCTCATAGCACTTTCTGCCGCGGTATTCCTCCACATCGGAAATACCGTAAAGCTCCATCGCGGCGTTGGTCATGTGCAGAAGCTCATGCGTTTCGATGTCGCTGATGTAGCACGGAGAGATGGAAAGCTGGGAGATGCTCGCGTCAAAAATGGCGGTCTCCGTGTCGGAAAGAGCAGCGTGAACACCTGCGCTGCCGGTATCGACATCGCGGATCGTGAGCATCAGACCAAGATCGTTTGTCTGCGGGTTGAACACAAAGCGGTAAACCTCGCGGATGCGGCGCACCTCGCCGTTCATAAACGTGCGGTTGTACTCATAGACGATGCTGTCCCGCCCGTTTTCGTAAAGCGAGCGCAGGTGGTCCGGCGTAAAATTCTCATAAAACACGGCAGCCTCACCCTGCGCCTGTGCGGAGGCGATGGCGAGAAAATCCTTGATGGACGCAAACGTCGGGATGCTGTATCCGCGAATGGGGCGGCGGCGCTCGTCGGCAATTCTCCATGTGTCGATGTCGAAGAAGATAGCCGCATAAGTATCCTCCGGCAGCGTGAAGAGATGTTCGATCTCTTTGTTGTAGCGCTGCAGCGCACGGACCTCCTGCGTAACATCCACCTGGATGCCGAGCAGGGCAAACGGATTTCCGCCAAGGTCGCGAAGGATGTACTTCGAAGTCCTGCCGTAGCGCACCTCGCCGTTTTTGTCGGGGAACGGCGCAACGTATTCAAGCAGATTTTCGCCGGATTCAAAAACCTTATCGTCATCGGCTGCGTAGCGCGTGGCAAGCCCCTCGTCGCCGAGGATATCGGCATCCGTTTTTCCGATGATCTCCGAAAGCGAGGAAACGCCCATCGTCTTTGCAAAAAATGTCGTTCCGGCGACATAGATATGGTTGGTATCCTTGATAAAGACATAGTGAGGAAGCGGGGCGAGCAGACGCTGAAACGTGGCGTAAAGCGCACCAAGGTCAGCGGTATCGAAACCCTCTGTACCGTTTAGAAATTGAAGCTCCATAGATATGTTCCTCACTTTGCTTAGCTGTATGGCGGACGGGATACGGCTGCATCATCCAATGGAAGGTCATGGAAAACCACAAAACAATGACAATGCTCCACCGTACAATATCTTATTCTAAAATATACCACAAGACGTGCGGCTTTGCAACAAGCGTCTTGCAAAAATGCACCATTTTGGAAAAATTCTGCAAAAAAAGAGGTACCGGGTGTCTACCCGATACCTCCCAAAAGGGTTTATCAATATTTTTCGGCAAATTCGCCGGCATCGCAGGCTTCAACCTCTTCCGGTGCGGCTTCCATGTCCAAAGCTTCTTCAAAGGAAGGTTCCTCGCTCACTTGTGAAAATGCCGCGCCGCCGTGCTTTTCCAGAACATTCTGGCGGATCTTGAACTGTGCGGCGAGGGCTTTGAGCATTGCCGCCTGCTCGGAAAGCTCCTGGCTTGCGGCAGCCGACTCTTCCGCGGTAGCGGAGGACTGCTGCACAACGGAGGATATCTGCTCAAGACCGCCGCTCATGCCGCGGATGGCTTCTGCCTGCCGGTTGGAGACCTCAGCGACCTCTGTGGTGCGCTGACCGACAAGCTGCGCCTTTTCTACGACCTCGTGCAGCGACTTTGACGTGGACGCGGCGAGAGTGCTGCCCTTGGAGATCGCCTTTTGCGTGTTGCTGACAAGCGAGGTCGTGGTCTTTGCCGCCTCGGCGGATTTGGCAGCAAGATTTCGCACCTCGTCCGCGACAACGGCAAAGCCCTTGCCGGCGGCACCGGCGCGCGCAGCCTCGACAGCGGCGTTGAGGGCGAGGATGTTCGTCTGGAACGCGATGTCGTCGATGGTTTTGATGATCTTGCCGATCTCGTCAGACGTTCTTTGGATCTCTGCCATGGCGAGTACAAGCTCATTCATGAACTGGTTGCTCTCGGCGACGCCGTCGCCGGCCTGCACGGAAAGCTCGCCCGCGTTCGTTGCGTTCAAAGCGTTCTGCTTGACCTGATCGGAAAGCTCCGAGATGGTCGCAAGCATCTTTTCAACGGCAGCAGCCTGCTCGGTCGTACCCTGCGCAAGAGACTGCGCGCCGGAGGAAACCTGATCGGAGCCGGCGTCAAGACGGTCGGCACTATCGAGGATGCCAAGCATTGCGCGGCTGACGCCCGCTGCCGTTTCACGCATCGAGGTGAGGACGCGGAACAGGTTGCCGACATAAAGCTCCGGCTCTTTGGAGCGCACATCGAAATTGCCGCGCGCCATATTTTCCATTATGTGGTCGATGTCCTCCACGACGCCGTAGAGGATAAACTGACTCTCGCGCATGGCATCGCACATCTCACCAAGCTCGTTTTTACTCTCATAGGAAACGACCGTGTCAAAATTGCCGCGGCTGAATGCGCGCAATGCGTCGCGCACCTGACGGGTCGGCTCGGTGATCGAGGCGGTGAGGACAAATGCAATGCAGACGACGAACGCGGAGGCAAGAAGCGTCAGCGCGACGAGTGCGATGGTGGTGATGCTTGCCGTTTTGCTCTTTTCCGCGATGGCATCGTCCTGCTCGGCGACAAGGATGGATTCAAGGTTGGTCGCGGCGGTCGACATGGCGTTGAGCAGCGGCATGCACGAATCCTGCACAAGTGCATTCGCCTCGCGCACATTGCCGGCGTTGACCGCATCGAGGATCGGAGCAACGGTCGCTGCCCATGCGTTTGTCTTTTGCTCGTATTCGGCAAGAAGACCGTCCTGAAGCGGGTAGACCTCACGAAGCTCGTCAAACAGGAGGGGGATCTCCTTGAGCGCAGTTTTTGTGCGTGCTTCCAGTGTGGTATGCGCCTCGTTCGGGGAGAGGACGATCGTAAGCGTGTTCTGGGCGGCAATGTTCGCGTTTGCGCGGATCTGCTGAACAAGCTCGGTAGAATGCACCTGATGTTCGAAAATCTTATTATAGCTTCGGTTCAGGCTGAAAAGTCCGGAGATACAAAGAGCGATGATGATAAGAGAGACAACGATGGTCACCGCGAAGGAAAGGAGCAGCGCTTTTCCGATCTTCAGATTCTTGATAAGCTTCCGCATAATGATCCCACACTGTCTTCTCTGTTCTGCACGATGCAGGGATACCTTCAACAGTACAGTCAAGTGAAGCACAGGAGGGAAGGAATTACAAGAGGAAAGAAATTTTTCCTGCAAAAAAAAGGAAACGCAAAAAGGAAAGGAGCGGAACGCCAGGCGTTCCGCTCCTTTGTGCTATGTATTTTTTAATACTTGCTTCCGCCGTAGGAGGGGGCGGGAGCATCGACAGCCTCTTCGACAACCGGAGCTGCCTTGGCAGCCGGAGCAGCGGAAGCTGCGCGGGAGGCAGAACCGACGCTGCCGTCTCTGCGGAGGGTGAAGCGGGAGACGAGGTCCTTGAGGTGCGCGGCCTGGTTTGCAAGCTCCTGGCTCGCGGCGGCGGACTGCTCAGCCGTTGCGGAGGATTCCTGAACGACGGAGGAGATCTGCTCAAGACCGATGCTCATCTGGCTGATAGCCGTTGCCTGCTGGTTGGAGACCTCGGCGACCTCACCGATACGCTTGTCAACGACGCTCGCCTTGGCGACGACCTCGCCGAGAGACTCGGACGTGGAGGAGGCGAGACCGCTGCCCTTGGAGATGGCGTGCTGGGTGTTGCCGACGAGGTCGGTCGTGGTCTTAACAGCCTCGGCAGACTTGGCAGCGAGGTTGCGGACCTCGTCCGCGACGACGGCAAAGCCCTTGCCGGCGGCACCGGCGCGCGCAGCCTCGACGGCGGCGTTGAGGGCGAGGATGTTGGTCTGGAACGCGATATCGTCGATGGTCTTGATGATGCGGCCGATCTGATCGGAGGTGTTGGTGATCTCTTCCATCGCGCCGACAAGCTCGTCCATGGACTGGTTGCTGACCATGACGCCCTGGCCGGCCTGGC
>JAFQUN010000122.1 GCA_017408525.1 Oscillospiraceae bacterium | reverse complement strand
GTTATGCTGATGGATGCCGGCAGCGGCAAGATCGGCGTCATCAAGGTCGTGCGCGTGATCACCGGTCTGGGTCTGAAAGAGGCGAAGGATCTGGTTGACGGCGCTCCCAAGGCTGTCAAGACCGGCGTGTCCAAGGACGACGCCGAGGCGATCAAGGCGAAGCTCGAAGAGGCCGGCGCTAAGGTCGAGGTTAAGTAATTTATCACCTATCCGAATGAAACAGCGGAATGTGGGTTCCCACATTCCGCTGTTTTTTTATTTGCTTTCCTTGGGGCACATGGTACGGTCAAAAATCTGTTGCATGATCTGCAATTCGATTTCCTGCGCTTCGTGAAGAAAGGAGCGCGAACAGGCGTCGATATACCGCGTATAGTTTGGGTATTCTTCGTTGGGACGTTCATCCAAAAGGCGCAACAGATAGGTGCAACAGCACACATTCATAAAGCTTCGGGTTAATTCATCGAATTCTTTTACGGAAATGTTTATCGGCATAAAAACTCCCTCCTGCCGGGTTGATGAGAGTAGTATAGAGTATTTTTGAAAAGAATTGGACATTCACGGAATGTCAAATGTATTTTCTTGCCATTTTCCGTTTCTGTGCTATAATAAGAAAAACGGTTAAAACACAGGAGGGCATTATGAAGATTCAGTATTTGGGCACCGCGGCGGCGGAGGGTATTCCGGCGATTTTCTGTGACTGCGAGACCTGCCGCAAATCGGCACTTGCCGGAGGACGCAATATCCGCACGCGCAGTCAGGCGTTGATCGACGATTGTCTGCTCGTTGATTTTCCGGCGGACACCTATATGCACTTCTTGCAGTATGGCGTGCCGATGACCAAGATCAAAAGCTGCCTTCTCACCCACTCGCATTTGGATCATCTGCACACGGACGATCTGGCGATGCGCCGAGACGGCTTTGCGCATATCCGCGAGTCGTTTCCGCTGACGTTCTATTCCGACGTGTCCGGCTATGAGTTGATCCGCGCCGCAAAAGAGCGATACAACATCGCAGATGACACGGTTGCGGCGGAGCTGCTGGCGCTTAACGAGCCGTTCGAGGTGGAGGGATATAAGGTGGTGGCGCTGCGCGCGGCACACGACCCGAAATCTACGCCTGTGGTGTTTCTCATCGAAAAGGACGGCAAAACGCTATTCTACTCAAACGACACCAGCGAATACCCCGAGGAATCTATGGAGTATTTGAAAACTCTCAAAAAGCCGCTGGATCTGATCTCGCTCGACTGCACCGAGGCGTGCAACCATGCAACGTATATCGGGCATCTGTCGCTGGAACGTTGCATTGCGCTGCGGCAGACGTTGCTGGACATCGGTGCGGCGGATAAAAACACGAAATTTATCTTAAATCACTTCTCGCACAACGGAGAGAATGTGCTGTACGACGATTTCGTCAAAATTGCAGCGGAATACGGCTTCGACGTCACCTACGACGGCATGGTCGTGGAATTTTAAGGATCAAACAATAAAGCGGCGGAAATTTCCGCCGCTTTATTGCTTTTTTTGTGAAGTTCTCCGCTTTTGTTTTCCACACAAATCCACCGATTGTGGATAAAAATCGCGCCGAAAACTATATCTTGTGGTGTCAAAAAAATCTTTAAAAATTTTTCAAAAAATGCAAAAAAATGCTTGCATTTTGCGGCCGTTTGCGGTATTATAGTCTGGCGCGAGTTCGAAAAGAGGGTGAAATATGCCCATTTTTGAGCGAGCGCAAGACTGCACGATATGCGATGATGCGGGAGGTTGCGGCTCTTGGAGTCGGTTTTTCCGCGGAGTATGTCCGATTTCAAACCGGGCGAAGGAATACTGTGTGCAGACCGACAAAAAGGGGTTTTTATGCCTGCCCAACGGGCATAGTGCGCTCCATCTTGCGTCAACTGTCGGTTTCTGTATCCAGGACGCTGTGCCGACACCCGGGGCTCGCGGTCGCGAGCCGCGGTTTTTTCATGAGCAGGGTGGGAACACCCGGCAGAGTGTACGGTTTTAGCGTCGCCCGCCAACTAAAATTCATAAGGAGGCGTTTTAAGTGGCAGTCAAAGAAAAAATCCGTATTCGTATCAAAGGTTACGATCATCAGCTGGTGGATCAGGCCGCCGGCAAGATCGTGGAGACCGCGCACCGCACCGGTGCTCGCGTGTCCGGTCCCGTTCCGCTCCCCACGGAGAAGGAAGTTGTGACCATCCTGCGCGCTGTTCACAAGTACAAGGATGCCCGTGAGCAGTTCGAGACCCGTACGCACAAGCGTCTGATCGACATCCTCAGACCGTCCAACAAAACCGTTGAGGCCCTGCAGGGCCTTGAGCTCCCCGCCGGTGTGGACATCGAGATCAAGCTGTAATCACGGCTTGAACGGATCCACGAAGCGAGGTCATGTTGGTCGATGTATTCCTCGCAGCCGAGTCGGGAACTCCGAGATCGCTCGGAAAGCCGCGGCAGGCGCACTATTATAGGAATATAAAGATCAACCAATAACCAAGGAGGTATAGACAATGCAGAAAGGTATCATTGGCAAGAAGATCGGCATGACGCAGATCTTCGACGAAAAGGGCAATGTCGTTCCGGTGACCGTCGTTGAGGCTGGTCCCTGCGTCGTTGTTCAGAAGAAAACTGTGGAGAACGACGGCTACGCCGCTGTTCAGCTGGGCTACGGCGATGTTAAGGCCGACAAGCTCAACAAGCCCCTCAAGGGTCATTTCGAGAAGTCCGATGTAGCTCCCAAGCGCATCCTGCGCGAGTTCCGTCTGGCGGACTGCGACGCGGTCAACGTCGGCGACATCGTGAAGGTGGACACCTTCGCTGTCGGCGAGAAGGTCGATGTCGTTGGCACCAGCAAGGGTAAGGGCTACGCCGGCGTCATCAAGCGTTGGAACTTCCACCGCCTGAAAGAGTCCCACGGTACCGGTCCTGTGGCTCGCCACTCCGGTTCTCAGGGCGTTATCGACCCCGCCCGTGTCTTCAAGGGCATGAAGGGCGCCGGTCACCTGGGCGCTGAGCGCGTGACCGTGCAGAATCTCGAAATCGTTAAAATCGACGTGGAGAACAATCTCATCGCCATCAAGGGTGCCATCCCCGGCGCTCGCAAGGGCATCGTGATCATCTCCGACACCGTCAAGAAGGCTTAAGGAAGGAGGAGACGTAAATGCCTACAGTAAATGTTTACAGCATGTCCGGTCGCAAGACCAGCACGATGGAGCTGAGCGAGGCCGTGTTCGGCATCGAGCCCAACAAGACCGTTATGCACAGCGCTGTGATCAACTACCTGGCCAACCAGCGTCAGGGCACCCAGTCCACCAAGACCCGTACCGAGGTCAGCGGCGGCGGCAAGAAGCCCTGGAGACAGAAAGGTACCGGCCACGCCCGTCAGGGCTCTACCCGCGCTCCCCAGTGGACGCATGGCGGCATCGCGCTCGGCCCGAAGCCCCGCAGCTACCGCTTCGCTCTGCCCAAGAAGGTGCGCCGTCTGGCTCTGAAGTCGGCGTTCTCCTCCAAGGTTGCCGCCGGCGAGATGCTGGTGCTGAGCAAGCTCACTCTGGATGAGATCAAGACCAAGACCATGGTTTCGATGTTCGCCGCTCTCAAGGCGGAGGGCAAGATCCTGCTGGTCCTGCCGGAGAAGGACGACAAGGTTGTCCTGTCTGCCCGGAACATCCCCGGCGTGAAGACCGCTCTGGTGAACACGCTGAACGTGTACGACATTCTGAACTGCGATAAGTTCATCGTGGTAAAGGATGCCGTGGCCCAGCTCGAGGAGGTATATAAATAATGAACGCTCGTGACATTATCCTCGCCCCCGTCATCACGGAAAAGTCCGTGG
>JAFQUN010000121.1 GCA_017408525.1 Oscillospiraceae bacterium | reverse complement strand
TGATCTGCTCGGAGATATCCTCGATCGGCGCGCGGGTGAAGATGAGCATTTGGACATTGATGCTCTGCTGGTGCGCGCGGTCAATGAAAAGGGAGGTGAATACCATGCAGATAACGGAATAGATCGCCGTGGTCACGTCGAACAAGATCATGCACCACGTGTAGAGCACGGCGTTGAAGCCGATGCTGAAGCGTCCCACGGTGAAATTTTTCCCGAGCTTTGCCATGACAAGGCCGACGACGTCCAATCCGCCGCTTGAATAGCCGCAGGTGAGGATGACGCCAAGCGCGAAGCCGCTCAAAATGCCGCCGACAAGGCAGTTTGCAAGCCGCTCCGAAAGAAACGGCACAGCGGGCGCGGGAATGACGGCGAGGAAAAAGGAAGAGATCGCCGTTCCGATGACGGTGCGAATGACGAACGGGCCGCTGACGATGCGCCAGGCGATAATGAGGATGGGCACGTTCACGATCCAATACAAAACACCCGCAAGGTCAAACGGCACGCTCACGCCCGCCTGCACAAGAAGCGTTCGCACGACCTGGCAAAAGCCGAGAAGGCCGCCTGTATACAGCCCCGCCGGAACGACGAACAGGTTCACCGACGCGGCGTAGACGATAAGCGCCGCAAAGGCTGCGAGAAAGCGCGTGCGCGGGTTTTTTTGAAGTGTGTTGAGCATGGGGGGATCCTTCCTTTCCGGTGTTGCTTCTATTTTGGTTTTTGCTTTTCGATACTGCCTACCGAGGAGCTTTGTTCCGCTGCTGGCGGCGAGGGGTTAGTTTCGCGCCTCCGGGCGCGAGCTTCTTTTCGTTGGCGCAGTGCCTGCCAAGGGGATGGTTCCGCGCTCCGGCGCGGGTGACTTTGTCGCCGGACAAAGTCACCAAAACCGGTTTAGAAACCTACGGGTTCTAAAGACTTCCCTTTTGCCCGCCCAATGGCGTGCAATAAGCCTCGGCGCGTGGATACCGACCATCTCTGCCTCCGCACCGCGCACGCGCTCCCCTTCGGGTCAACGAAAACGACAGCCGCCAACGCACCGCGCCTACACGCATATACCACGATGGTGTGTGGGTGGAAAGCGTCCTCGCAAGCACCATCGGTACTCAAACTGCAGTAGGCGCAGTCTGTAAAACGCAATCCCCATCGACAAGCATCGCACCAGCGCGTAACGCGCGGCATAAACCGCACAGGCAAATTCGTCAACGGGCGCCGAGGCTCAGATGGGCAGCCGCAGTATAGCTGAGGGAGGTTTTTAGGAACCGCAGGTTCCTAAACTGACTTTTTTGGTTACTTTTTTATTCAGAGATAAAAAAGTAACTCGCCGCCGGAGCGGCGAAACCATCCCTCTCGGCAGAGGCTGCCACAACCACCATTCTATATAGTATACCGCAAAACGCGGTACAGTCTTCCCTTCGCCCTTGCGATCGTGCGCGAAACGGTCGATTTATCCACACCAAGCTCTCCTGCGATCTGCGTCATCGACATGGCAAGCTCAAAGTGCATATGCAGCATCTCCCGCTGGCGCGGCGTAAGCTCCTGCTCCCGTGCGGCACGCAGCGCGCGGCGAAGGCGGCGGATATCGTTGGCGTTATCTTCCGCATTCTCCCGAAGCCACGCCGCCATATCGCCGTGAAACTCGCCGGCGCGCGGCTCAAAGCGTGTATTTTTCACTGCGGTGGTACCCCCTGTCATAGTAATGCTCAGTCAGCGAGGCAAGCTCATTCGACTGGCGCAATATCACAGAAAGCTCCGCGATACGCCGCTCCAGCTCCCGCACACGCAATACATCTCCGCACTCACTTTTTGCAGTGCGCAGTGCGCGGATCCTCGCACGGAGCCTCGCTGCGTCATCACGGTAGACAAAGGACATTTGATAAAGCGTCATTGCACGTCACCCCCAATTATAACGCTGTATGCAGAAAATTCAAGGCGTGAAAACGCCGGAAAGCAATCTTCGCAAATATATGAACCGTTCATGTACCAAGCCTCCTCTCCCTCCTCCATTTCGCGCGTACAAAAGCTGCAAACGGCCCGCATAAATGCGCATCTGTCGGCTCGCATTTTTTTCAACGAAAAATACCTCCAAAAAAATGATTGACAAATTGAATTGCGTCTGATAGAATAACACCTGCTGTTGGAAATGCTGGTATAGCTCAGTTGGTAGAGCAGCTGATTTGTAATCAGCAGGTCGGGGGTTCGAGTCCGTCTACCAGCTCCACCCTCTCCGTCGCGGCAAATTGAATATGGGGGAATTCCCGAGTGGCCAAAGGGGGCAGACTGTAAATCTGTTGTCAGTGACTTCGGTGGTTCGAATCCACCTTCCCCCACCAAGCTCCCGAGCGCTGTGCGTTCGGGAGCTTACTTCTTTACACACCGCGCATTCCTGTGCTATACTGCAGGCTGTATCCGTTGAACCTTTCCACAGGGGGGAACACACCATGTCTGTGAAAACCGTCAGGGAAAACCGACCCTTGCAAAATGCCGACATCGCCGAGGTGATGGAGCGCATCGAAGCATGGCTTGACGAGCATAAGGTCGAAAAACAAAATAAGCTGCATTTGAGTCTTTCGCTTGAGGAGATCCTGCTGCGCTGGCAGGATCACTTCGGAACGGAGGTCGTGTTCGGCATTGTGATGGGCAGCCGCTTCGGTCAGCTCTACATATCGCTCTCCCTCGTCGGCGAGCAGTGCGACCCGCTGCAAAGCCCGGAGATCGAGGTGGACTGGAGCCAGCGCCTTCTTGCCGATCTCGGTCTTGCACCGACATTTTCCTACCGGCGCGGTGTCAACACCGTTTATCTCAAGCTCAAGCGGCAAAAGGCAAGCCCGCTTGTAAAGATCCTCATCGCCGCGGCGGCAGCCATCGCTTTGGGCGTTGTCGGGCTTTCCTCGTTCCCCGACCTTGCCGCAACGATCTCCGCGCTCTTCCTCCAGCCCGTGCGCCAGACGCTTTTGGGGCTTCTCGCCGCCGTTGCCGTACCGATGATCTTTTTGTCGGTCATGCTCGGTGTCTGCGGCGTGGGCGACACGTCGACCTTCGGCAAGATCGGGAACCGGATGCTCTCGCGCTTTCTGGGGAAGTCCGTCATCTACACCATCATTGCCGAGTGCATCGCCGTGCCGCTTTTCGCGCTGAATATGTCGGGCGCGCGTATGGATATCACGCAGTTCGGCGACGCGGTGCAGATCGTCACAGGCATCCTGCCCGGAAACCTTTTTGAGCCGTTTACGACCGGCAACACGCTGCAGGTCATCGTGATCGCCGTTGCCGTCGGTCTTGCCGTTTTAATTCTCGGGAACCGCGCCGACACGGTGAAAAACTTCGCCGAGGAGGTCAATTCCATCATCTATCTCCTCCTCGAGTGGGTGAGCGCGCTGATCCCCTTCATTGTCTTTTTCCTGCTGCTTGAAACGGTATGGGCAGGCAACCTCGGCGCGCTTGTGAGCATCTGGAAGCCGCTTTTGCTCGCGCTCTCCTTCGCCGTTGTCCTTCCGCTGCTTGAAATACTGTTCCTCGCGCGGCGCTTTAAGATCAGCCCCGCAAAGCTTTTTAAGAAGATATCGCCTGCCGTTGCGATCACACTTGCGACCGGCTCGACCACCGCGGCGTACAGCACCATCGTCAATTGCTGTGAAAACCGCCTTGGCATCGACCGCAAGATCACAGGCTTTGGTATCCCGCTCGGCTCGATTGCCTATATGCCGACGATCGCCATCTACTTTTTGATGTGCGTATTCTGCGGCGCGGAGCAGTTCGCAACGCCGTGCTCGGTGGTTTGGCTCGTCATTGCGTGTATCTCCTCGACGCTGCTCGCGCTTGCCGCGCCTCCCGTCCCCGGCGGCTCGATCGCCTGCTTCGGCGTTCTTTTCGCCCAAATGGGCATCGCGCCCGAGGCGATCGTTTTCGCCCTGACGATGGACACGATCATGGACCGCTTCAACGCGACCTCCTGCGTTGCCCTTTTGCACCTTGAGCTTTTGACGCTTTCCGACAAGCTCGACCTTCTTGACCGCGACACGCTGTACGCCGACGTTTGATTTTGACATGGAATTTAAGGAAAAACTCAAAAACCTCCGCGAAGAGCGCGGTGCCTCGCGCCAAACGCTTGCCAAGGCGATCTTTGTTGATCCTGCCAGCGTTGCACATTGGGAAAACGGCGTTGCCTACCCCTCTGAGGTTTCACTGACGGCACTGAGCGATTATTTCGGTGTTTCCGCCGCATATTTTCGAAGCGACGATGTTGAGATCACGCTTGCCGCCAAAGGGCGCAGGATCGTCTCGCTCAAGGTCTGGATCGCCGTGATCCTCGCTGCCTTTCTTATCGCCGCCGCGCTGATCCTGCCGCGTACCCCGACGGGAACAAAGCTCTTTGTTTCGCTTTTCAGCGACCCGCTGCAGTCGTTTGCGCAGAACGCGCTCGAAAACCCCACCGATGCGGCAGACACGCTGCTTGGATACGATGTGCTCGTTTATCCCGCAGCAGATACCGTCTTTTTTGAGGGCGATCTTTTCGGCTGCCGCGGCTTTTTCTACACCGACACCGGCGCACTTTCTGTCTACGAGCTGGCAAACGCGCCGTTTGCGCTTTACGGCTACGACACCTACCTCTGGCGCGAGGAGGGCGGTCACAGGTGGATGCAGGCAGAACGCGTCACTGGAAACTGGTACTACTACGAAATGCACCGCTGACGGGAAGGAGTCTTTTTCGATGACAAAGCTGAAAGCCGTCTTTTTCGACCTTGATGGAACGCTTCTTCCAATGGACCAGGAAAAGTTCACCTCCGTCTACTTTTCCGCGCTTGCCAAAAAGCTTGCCCCGCACGGCTATGAGCCGGATGCGCTCATTAAAGCCGTCTGGGAGGGTACGGGCGCAATGGTAAAAAATGACGGGTCATGCACGAATGAGGAAGCCTTCTGGCGCACCTTCTGCGCGCGTATGGGCGAGGATGCACGGGAAAAAGAACCCATCTTTGCAGACTTTTACGAAAACGAGTTTCAAGCCGCTGCCGGCGTGTGCGGCTTCACGGAAGATGCCGCATCGACGATCTCGCTCTGCCGCGCGCTGGGACTTCGCACCGTGCTTGCGACAAACCCGCTTTTCCCCGCCATCGCAACGCAAAGCCGGATCCGCTGGGCGGGACTCTCCCCGGATGATTTTGAGCTTTATACAACGTACGAAACGTCGCACTTTTGCAAACCGAATCCCGACTACTACCGCGAGATCCTGGAAAAAGTCGGCTGCCGCGCGGAGGAGTGTCTTATGGTCGGAAACGACGCGGCGGAGGACCTCGCAGCTGCGGAGACGGGGATGCGCGTCTTTTTGCTCACACCGTGCCTCATCGACCGTGGGCGCGATATTTCCTCCGTTCCGCACGGCGGTTTTGAGAAGCTGCACGGTTTTTTGCGCACGCTGGCGGAATAGCGGTCACAAAAACACAGATACTAAAAACAATATTCGATTTTACGGCGTGCCGCGTTTCGCGGCGCGCCTTTTCTTAGAGACGACGGAGATTTACAGGATTCTTGGCGCAGCATCAAAATATCACAAGATTCTTGTTTTGTCAACGGTGAGTTTACAAGTTTCTTGTAATTTTGGATTGACAAGCAAAACTTCTTGTTGTAGGATAAGGCTGTAGGCTGTCGAAGAACGTCGTATTTTGTCAGAAAAGGAGGTGGGCGCGGATGGGTTTTGGTGAACAGCTGCGAAAAACGCGCGAGGATCGGAAGATCACACGCGCGGAGCTTGCCGAAATGCTCGGCGTTTCGCCCTCTGCCATCGGAAATTACGAAACGTCACAAAGCTTTCCGCGCGAGGAAGTGCTGCTGCGCCTTTTTGACGCGCTGCAAATCTCCCCCAACGATCTTTTTTGCGACAGCTTCCGCGCCTCGCCTTTTTCGCTCAGTGAGGCGGAAAAGACACTCCTCACGCGCTGGCGCACGCTTTCGTTTACCGGTCGGCAGGCGGTGTACGCGCTTGTGGACGCGCTCGAGACGATGCAGCAGGAACTTTTGTCCCTTGCGCCCGAACGTGCCGAACGGCAGATCCCGCTCTACTGCTCACCGGCGGCGGCAGGGTATGTTTCCCCCGTGATGGGCGAGGATTTTGACTACATCCCCGTCACACCCGATGTTCCCGCCGCCGCAGAATTCGCCGTGCGCATCCGCGGCGATTCGATGGAGCCGGTCATCCCCGACGGGTCGATCGCCTATGTGAGCCGCGAGGCGCTGCAAAGCGGCGACGTCGGTATTTTCTGCGTCGACGGCGATATGCTCTGCAAGCAGTATTACCGCGATGCGCTTGGCATCACCTATCTTTTTTCGCTCAACCGCGCGCGCGCCGACGCAGATGTTGTTCTCACGCGCGGGAGCGGGCGATCTCTTACTTGCTTCGGTCGGGTGCTGCTGCAGCGGCGTCCCAATCTTCCGCAGCTGATGTGCTGATAGGAGGCTTCTTATGAACAAAACAGCCCTTATAACAGGTTCTTCCCGCGGCATCGGGCGCGCATGTGCATTGCAGCTTGCGCGCGACGGATATGATGTGTGCGTCAATTATGTCGAGCGGGAGGACTGCGCAAACGAGGTTGTCGATGCGATCCGCGCGCTCGGGCAGCGCGCCATCGCCGTGCGTGCCGACGTTTCTGACCGCGCGGCGGTAAACGAGATGGCAGCGCGTGCAAAGCAGGAGCTGGGGAGCATCTCGCTGCTCGTTTCAAACGCCGGCATCGCGGGGCAGTCGCTTTTTCAGGACGTGAGCGAGGCGATGTGGAAGCGGTATTTCGGCGTCAATGTCGACGGTGCTTTTCACACCGTACAGGCAGTGCTTGGCGATATGCTCCACGAAAAGCACGGGTGCATCATCACCATTTCCTCCATCTGGGGGCTTCGCGGCGCGTCGTGCGAGGTGACCTACTCAGCAACAAAGGGTGCGCTCATCGCGCTCACGCGTTCACTTGCGATGGAGCTTGCACCGAGCGGCATCCGCGCCAACTGCATCGCCCCGGGGGTCATCAAGACAGATATGGTCGATGTCCTCGGCGAGGAAACTCTCGCCGACCTTGCGGAGCAAACACCGCTCGGGCGGCTCGGCACACCGGAGGATATCGCTCACGCCGTATCGTTTCTTGCCTCCGAGCGCGCCTCGTTCATCACAGGGCAGGTGCTCACCTCCGACGGAGGCTTTATCCTTTAATTCTTCAAGAAGAAGTATTTTCTCCGACGTACACACTGCCGGCAGAAATAGACTTTTTTAATAAGTCTTTGCCGCCCAAACTATTGCAAGAAATCCTTCATGGGTGTAGAATGAGCTACCTCATTTGAAAGGAAGCAACCATTATGACAACTCTGCTTTCCATCTCCATTGCCGTTATGGCAGGGATCATCCTCACACGTCCGTTCAAACGATTTGGTTTTCCCGATGTTACGATCTTCCTCGTCACCGGCATCCTGATCGGTCCGTACTGCCTTGGCCGCCTCGGGATCGAGGGGCTTGGCTTTGTTGATATGGAGTCCGTTGCCTCTCTGGCGCTTCTTTCCGACGTTGCACTCGGCTTCATCGCTTTTTCCATCGGCAGCGAGTTCCGCCTCTCGGAGCTGCGTCACACCGGTCGCCAGGCGCTGATCGTGGGCGTTTTCCAGGCGTTCGTCGCAACTGTGATGGTCGATATCGCACTTTTGGGGCTGCACCTTCTCATCCCCGATAAGCTCACCGCCGCACAGGCGATCATCCTCGGCGCCATCGCCTCTGCGACCGCGCCGGCGGCGACGCTGATGGTCGTACGCCAGTACAAGGCATCGGGTCCCCTTACGGACATTTTGCTCCCCGTCGTCGCACTCGACGACGCGGTGGGTCTTATCATCTTCTCTGTTTCCTTCGGCATTGCCAAAAACCTCGTCACGGGACAAAGCGACCTTCTTTCCATCTTTGTCACGCCGCTTTTGGAGATCTTCTTCTCTCTCCTGCTCGGCGCGGTGCTCGGCGTTGTTTTGACGCAGGTGGAGAAGATCTTCCACTCCAACACGAACCGCTTGAGCCTTGTTATCGCATTCATTCTCTGCACCGTCGCCCTCTCGATGATCGAGTTCCACATCGGACCGTTCCATGTCGTTTTCTCCCCGCTGCTCGTTTGCATGATGCTCGGCACCATCTTCTGCAATCTCTGCCCGCTGTCGGAGGAGATGATGGATATGTCCGAGCGGTGGACTGCACCGCTGCTCGCACTCTTTTTCGTCCTCAGCGGCGCAGAGCTGGAGCTTGGCGTTTTTTCCGACATTATCATCATCGGTATCGGCGTTGTCTACATCATCTTCCGCTCGGCAGGCAAATATCTCGGCGCGTTTTTCAGCGGCAAAGCCTCCGGCTGCACGCCGCCCGTTTGCAAGTACCTTGGCATCACACTTTTGCCGCAGGCGGGCGTTGCGCTCGGTATGTCCATCACGGCAAAGCAGATCGGCGAGCAGGGCGACCTGATCCGCAACATCGTCCTCTTCTCCGTTCTCATCTACGAGCTTGTCGGCCCGACGCTGACAAAGTGGGCGCTCACGAAGGTCGGTGAGATCACACCCATGCCCGACCACATCAAAAACCGCCGCGCGAACAAGATCGCAGCCGTCGGCGGCGATGTGAAAAAATAAAACTTCAGCCGTGTGCATCACCGTGCACACGGCTTTTCTTCCAAAAACCGCTTGCAAGCAGTTGTGCAAACGGCTATAATGAGACAGCTCAAATCTCCCTTTGAAAGGCAGTGTATCGATCCATGGAATCCATCAAAAACATTTACAAGATCGGCATGGGACCGTCAAGCTCCCACACGATGGGTCCGTCCTTTGCGGCGGCGCGCTTTTTCGACGAATACCACCATGCTGACTTTATCAAAGTCACCCTCTACGGCTCCCTTGCCAAGACCGGCAAGGGGCACGGCACCGACCGCGCCATCGCCGAAACGCTCGCCTTTGTGAAAAGCGAGGTCATCTTTGACTGCGAAACACCGACCGACGTACACCCCAACACGGTCGAGTTTATCGCATATAAAAACGGTGAGGAGCTCGGGCGCAAGCGTTTTTACAGCATCGGCGGCGGCGAGATCCGCACCGATGAGGACATCGACTCGGACGGCGAGCAGGTCTATAAGGAAAAGAACTTCAGCGAGATCTCCGCGTACTGCAAGGCGCACAAGCTGCGTCTTTCCGAATATGTTTTCAAGCGCGAAGACGACGATATCAAAGAATATCTTCTGACCGTGTGGAAGACGATGCAAAACGCGATCAACGCGGGTCTTAGCAAAACGGGCGTTCTCCCGGGCGGGCTTGGTGTGGAGCGCAAGGCACAGTTTTTGTATAACCAAAAGCACATTGACGAAAGTCCCCAGACGCGTGAGAGCCGTCTTGTCTGCTCCTACGCTTTCGCAACGAGCGAGCAGAATGCCGACTGCGGTATCATCGTCACCGCGCCGACATGCGGTTCGTGCGGCGTGCTGCCCGCGGTTTTGAAGTATATGCAGGAGAAGAAAAACTTCCCCGACGATGACATCCTGCGTGCGCTCGCCGTGGCAGGACTTGTCGGCAACATCATCCGCACCAACGCCTCCATCAGCGGTGCGGAGTGCGGCTGTCAGGCGGAGATCGGCGCTGCATGCAGCATGGCGGCTGCGGCACTTTGCGAGCTTTTTGAAATGGGTCTCGACCAGATCGAGTATGCCGCCGAAATGGCGATCGAGCATCATCTCGGTCTTACCTGCGACCCCGTATGCGGTCTTGTGCAGATCCCCTGCATCGAGCGCAACGCCGTCGCCGCGATGCGCGCGATCAACGCGCTCAGCCTTGCAAACTTCCTCTACGGCAGCCGCAAGGTATCCTTCGACGTGGGGCTTGAAACAATGTACCAGACGGGGCGCGACCTTTCCCAGCGCTACCGCGAAACGTCCGAGGGCGGACTTGCAAAGCTTTACAAGGGATGAAAAAGAGGGGGGAGCGGCTGCGCCGCTCCCCCCTCTTTTTACGCCTTCTTATCGAGATCTTCTTTGAATTTTTTAAAGTCTTCTTCCTGCTTTTCGTCTAATGCCGCTTTGTCCGCACGGTGCTTTTCTTCAAGCGCGGCGATCTCCGCTTTGCACGCATCTGTGAGCTTGCGCAGCTCGTCATCTTGTTTTTCCTTCAGCTTTTTAAGCTCTTCTTCGATCTGCGGCAGCCGCCCCTCGCCTGTTTTTCTGGCGTTGTCGACCCGGTCGAGGTATTCTTTTTCGTATTCCGCCGCCCTCTTCTCCGCTTCGAGGATGAGCTTCGCCGTGCCGCACATCTCGCTTAGCGTCTTTTCGTCCTCTCCGCTCCAAAGCTCCAGAATGTGTGCCTCTCTGATCATTTTGAGACCGGGCTCTTTTTCAACACTGCTCTCCCACGCCCGCTTTGCCTCTTCCTTTTGCCCCAGCGCATTCTTTTCCGCTTCGATCTTCGCATTCGTCTGCTCGATCGCTTCGAGAGCGCGCTTGTGCTCCTCTTCTTTTTGAGACAGCTTCTCTCTGGCGGTTTTGAGTTCGAAATTGAGCGAGGTGTGCATCGTTCGAACGCCGATCTCTTCGTTTTCGGGATCTTCTATGCCCATTTTTTCGATCTGCCGCTCTTTGACAATGATATCGCTTTGGAGAAGAGAGATCTCATCTTCGATCTTCCGGACGGCATCCCTTTGCTCTGTGAGCACGTTGATCTCCAACCGGCGGATCTCAACGACCCTCGCGTTGTAATCGACGATCGCGTTTTTGTATGCCTGCGCCGCAAGCAGCTGTCGGGGCGTTGTCCATGTCATCAGCCCGTTTTTCAGCAGCATACCCGCTTCTACCATTTTCCCTTTGTAACTGCGGATCAGCGAATCCGATGCAGCGACCTGCCTTAGCCGCGCAGCGTACGTCGAATCGGGAACGTTTCCCTTGCAAAGCTCCCTTTCTTCTTCGAGCTTCTTTTTCTCATCGCTGTACTGCGCCTGCTTATCGCGCTGGCGCGTCGAATAACTCTGCTGGACCATGAGAATCTCACTTCTCTGTTCTCTTTCAAGCCGGTCCCAATCGCGGTGCTGCTGGTCCCTGAATTCCCAGATCGCCTTTTCCTTTTTTAAATCCGCTCTTTGCTCCGCGTTTCCGCGGTCATAGTCCGAAACACCCGCCTGGATCTCCTGCGAGAGCTTTGCGACCTCTTTTTGCGAAAGACCGTAGCGCTTTTCGTAGGACTTCATCTCCGCTTCGCTCAGCTGCACCATCTCAAAGGATCTCAGCTGCCCTTCCTCGCGCCTTCTTCTCAATTCGTCGCGCAGCGCCTCCACGCCCTGCTCACGCAGAACGCTTTTGTCGTTTTCCTTTTGTTTCTTTTTCGCCGCTGTGCTCTTATCGAGGATCTCCTTCAAAAGTGACTTCTTTTCCGACTTGGGCGCAACAATGACGGAATGGAACGGGTTTCTTTCCAGCGTGATATCCACACTGCTGTAAAGCTTCCCCTGCTCTTTATTTTCATGCTGGGTGACCTGGATGCGGTTTTGCTTGTTTTCCTTGCGGACCTCGTAGCTGAATTCGGGCATTTTCCCCTGCTGCGCGTCGCTCACCACTTTTTTAACGTCCTTGGTAGACATACCGTACACGTTTTTGCACTGCGCATAAACCTCCGGTGTGATCTGCTCGGCTGTGACCACGCGCCCGCTTTTTTTGATGGCGTTGAGAAGCGCATACTGCGCGGTCAGCTTTTGAAACTGCTGCTGCGTCTGCTTGCTCTCTTTTTCCAAACTTCTCGTCGAAACGGCGAAGCTTCTGGCGCTCTCGCCCTCGATAAGACCCATACCGGTCGCATACACGCCTTTTTGCGTCGTGTTTTTAAGCTCCTTCATAAAGGGGGCGAGCTGCGTCTGCGTTTGTCCAAGCTCACCGTACTGCGCCCAGTGCGCGGTGTCAAAGCCGATCTGCTGCTTTTTCACTTCTTCCTGCTTGCCCATAAAACCCCTCCTTAATCTTTGCTGCGCGCTTCTTTCAGCCAGCGCGCACTGTAAGACTCCATCTCCACCTGCGCCGAGGGCATCAGTTTTTCAACAAGCGCGCATGATGCGCTCGTCACGCACGGGATCACAAGCTGCGTTTCCGGTGCAAATCGATCCGAAAGGAGGCGATACGCACGAAGAAGCAGCAGCGGCATCTGCATCGTGCCCTTGCCCATCGAGTGCGCAAACGCAAGACGCACCGTGTCTTCTCTCACCCGGTCGAAAGCAACGCACGCCGCGATCTTCCCCTCACTTATGTAAACCGCGCTCACATCACTCATTGCCCATTCGGTCGAGATCGGCGCGGTCAAAAGCTGTCCCTGCGCGGCAAGTGTTTCGTTAAACTGCGCAAGAAGTGTCCCGCTCACCTCATGAAGCGTCAGAATATTTTCCCCCTTGCTCTCCCTGCGGAAAAAGTCCTCCAATCCGATCTGCCCGAGCAGGATCGAATAGGATCTGCCCTCCCGCGGACGAAGAGAGAAACCCTTCTTTTCAAAAAAGGGATACAGGTCGTTGGTCTCCTCCTGCAAGCTGCGCGAGAAGAGGGAGATGACCTGCATATCCATCTGTCCGGCAATGTCGCAGGCAAGCTCCACCAGCGCCGAACCGACGCCGCGGCGGCGCTGCTCCGGCGCGACCAGAAGCCATGTCAAAAACCATGTGTCCTCGTCTGCCATCTGCAAAACAAGCGCACCGCACGCCCGCTCGCCGCCCTGCCCGTCTTCCTCCGACGCGCCGAGCAGCACAATGCCGTTTTCCGCATCAGGCAAAAGAATATCCTCCGGCAGCAGGGGATAAAAGTCCTGCACATTTTCCACCGTTAAAGCAAATACTTCCATGCGCACACAAACCTCCCAAAACAAATGCTTATTGGAAAAAGTATACACGCTTTGCCGTCTCCATACAAGAAAGAAACATTAAAGAGTTTCTAAAAAAAAGAATATCGCGGAAGATGCCGTAAATCTCCCGCGATATTCTTTTTAAAATCCCCGCATCATCATTAAAACGATCCCGTATACCACACTTGCCGCCGTGCCAAATACGATGACAGGTCCCGCGATGACAAACATCTTTGCCGCCATGCCGGTGACAAAGCCCTCTGCCTTAAAGTCGATGGCAGGGGAGACAACGGCGTTTGCAAAGCCCGTGATGGGTACGAGCGTACCTGCGCCGGCGTAGCGGGCAAGCGAGTTGTAAACATTCAAGCCCGTCGCAAGCGCCGAGAGGAAAACGAGCGTCACGGAGGTCGCTGTTGATGCGTCCTGCACGGAAAGACCTCTCGACTTAAAAAAGGCAGAGATCGCCTGCCCGAGAACGCAGATAAGTCCGCCGATCACAAAAGCGAATGTAACATCTTTCCAAAGATGCGATTTTTCAGCTTTCTTCTCCACATATTTCTGGTATTCTTTTTTGGACATATTTTCCATGCAAATGCACGTCCTTTTCCGTTTTTTGTTAGTATCGCACCTTTTTTGCCTTTTATGCGCCGCTTGCCTTTTTTTGTCCGCCGCGGTACAATAAAGCCGCTTTCGATTTTCAAACCGGAGGATGCCATGAAAAAAACGCTTCGCCCGCTGGGTCTGTATATCCATATCCCGTTTTGCGCACAAAAATGCATCTACTGCGATTTTTATTCCCTGCCCGATGCTGCCGCGCGCATGGACGACTATTGTGCCGCGCTTTGCGCGCACCTTGATGAGACAGCGGAAACAGCGAAAAACCATCTCGTCGACACCATTTATTTCGGCGGCGGAACGCCGACGCTTCTCGGTGCGGCGCGCCTTGTTCGTATTTTGCGCTGTATCGAAAAGAAATACACCGTCGCAAAGGACGCAGAGATCACATTCGAGGCAAATCCCGAAAGCGCGCGCGATTTTCGCGCTCTTCGCACGCTGCGCCGCGCAGGTTTCAACCGCATTTCACTGGGGATGCAGTCCGGCGACGATGCGATGCTCAAAACGCTCGGACGCATCCACAGCGCCGAAGACACAAAAGAGGCCGTCGCCGCCGCGCGCAAGGCAAAGCTCAAAAACGTGAGCGTCGACCTCATCTACGGACTTCCCTCGCAGACGATGGAAATGTGGCTTGCCGACCTTCGCGCCGCCATCGACCTTGCGCCGGAGCACATCTCCTGCTACGGGCTCAAGGTCGAGGAGGGTACGCCGCTCCACCGCGACGCAGCGCAATACACACTGCCTGACGATGACGCGCAGGCGGACTTTTACCTTGCCGCCTGCGAGCTCCTTGCCAAAAACGGGTACAAGCAGTACGAGATCTCGAATTTTGCAAAAGAGGGTCTCCTCTCGCGCCACAACTACAAGTACTGGACGCTCGGCGAGTATGCCGGCTTCGGTCCGGGTGCACATTCGGATTTCGGCGGCGTGCGCTACGCCTATGTGCGCGACCTTGCCGCTTACATCGACGGCGTGACACGCGGGACGGACATTATCGCAGAGCGCGAGGTCATCGACTCGCGCGACCGCGACACGGAATATCTGATGCTCGGACTTCGCACGGCAGAGGGCATTTCGCCCGCTGAATTCGAGCGGCGCTACCGCTACCGCTTCGCCCCGCTCACACCGCTTTTGGAGCGGTACGCAAAAGAGGGCTTTGCCGTTTTTGAAAACGGACGCTGGCACTTGACGCCGCGCGGCTTTCTCGTTTCCAACCAGATCATCGGCGCGCTTTTACAGGCACACGGCGATGAAAAGGCGCGCCGCGCCGAGGCGGCGGCACACGGCGATTTCCGCATTGTGTAATAGCCGCACAGCTGCTGTTACACGCGCATATGCGCACTCCGTGCGCAGACGCTTGGATCATCAGCCGCGCCGCTTCCAAGACTTTGCACTTTACCCACAGGCATTGACAATGTTATAATGCATCCATCTTTGTGATGCTTTTACGGAGGATTACGATATGAAATTACTTTTTCGCAGATCGCTTTCTTTTTTACTCGCCTTTGTTCTTGCCGCCGCGCCGCTTGCCGCATCCGCATCCGATGCGCTCGGTGACGACCTTGCAGAGAAGACGACCGCCGTTCACAGCGCGGCACAGCTTTCAAAAAGTGTCCTCTGGAGCAATACATATTCCGACTTCCGCACGGAAAATTACGTCGTTTACACGCCGAGCGAAGCTGTGACGCCCATCGTGACCAACGGCGGCTACGCAACGGCACGCACCACCGTCCGCGCGGCGGCGGCGAAGCTTGAAGAGCAGGGACTTCGCGTCGTTGCGGGCATCAACGGCGACTATTACGGCGTTTCCAACGGCGTACCACTCGGCATCGTCGTGACCGAGGGCGTCATCCGAAACGCATCGGGTGAAAATTACGCCATTGGCTTCCGCGCTGACGGCACCTCCGTTTTCGGCGCGCCGCAGCTTTCCATCACCGCCGCGCGTGAGGTGACGGCGGAGGACGGCACGACGCAGACCGCCGCATTCCCCATCGCCGCCATCAACCATGTGCGCTACACCTACGGCGGGATCTATCTCTACACGAACGAGTTCAACTCCCTCCAGACGACCGGCGCGACGGAAACGGGCGTGGATGTTGTCTGCACCGTGACAGACGGCGCGCTTACGATCGGCGGCACGGTTACGCTCCGTGTCGAGTCCGTTTCAAGCGAGGCGAGCGGCACAAAGATCGAGCCGGGGCAGGTCGTTTTGACGGCAAACCTCAAAGCGGGCGAGACGTTCACCGCACCGCTTCTTGCGCTCGCGCCCGGCGATACCCTGACCGTCTCCACCACCGCCGCAAGCGAGGCATGGAACGACGTTTCCTACGCCATCGGTGCGCTCTATTCTCTCGTTGAAAACGGGGCAGTCGCCGCTGACATCCCCAAAGACACCGCCGCGCCGCGCACCGCTATCGGGCAAAAGGCGGACGGCTCGCTCGTCCTTTACACGATCGACGGGCGCAAGGCAGGTCACAGCATCGGCGCGACGCTGCCGCAGGTCGCCGAGCGTTTGATCGAGCTTGGCTGCGTCACGGCGCTGAGCCTTGACGGCGGCGGGTCGACCACGATGCTTGCAACGATGCCGGACGCGACAAGCGCAAGCGTCATCAACACCCCGTCCGACGGCTCGGAACGCGCTGTCACGAACCACATTTTCCTTGTTGCCGACGCGGCGCCCAGCGGCGTTGCCGACCACATCTATCTCGCGTCCGACTACGAAACGGCGCTGCCCGGAGCCGGCGTGTATGTGAACGCATCCGTCGTGGACACGAAATTTATCCCCCTGGGCGTTGCGCCGCAGCTCGCCTCCGACAAGGGAACGGTCAGCGGCAATACCGTCACGATGCCTGTCCAGACCGGCACGGTGCAGATCGGTGCCAAATACGGCAAGATGTACGAGATCGTGCGCGTCGAGGTCGTCGACAAGGTCGACGAGATCGCGCTCTACAACGGCGCAAACCGCATCAGCTCAGTCCATGTCGCGCCAAACAGCGAGCTCGACCTCACGGCACGCGGCATCATCAAGCGTCTCCCTGTCGCGGGAGATGACACTTGCTTCACCTGGACGCTTTCGGGCGATGTTGGCACGATCGACAAAAACGGCGTTTTCAAGGCGAGCGCCGACGTGGGTGTGGGAAGCCTCACTGTCTCGGTCGGCGCGTCAAGTGTGACCGTTCCCGTGACCGTTTCGGCGCGCCCGCTGACGCTCCTTGAATCGTTTGAGGACGCGCTTGGGCGCTTCACCGCAAGCGATACAGCTTCGATCACGCAGGAGATCTCGACCGCAAACGCGCGCTTTGGCTATCGTGCGGGCAAGGTCGATTACAAGCCTCTTGAAGACGGCATCGCCGCGCTTGGCGCAGCCATCCCCGTTCCTGCCGGCTACGACCGCGTGACGCTTTGGGCGCGCGCAGCGAACGACGGCGCGACGCTCGCGCTTGTGACCGATTCGGGCGCGACGCTGCCGCTGGCGCTGACGGCGAACGCGTGGGTACAGCTCTCGTTCCCGCTCCCCGCCGGTTCGTCCTCCATCACGCAGCTTCTTCTGACCGACACCGCCGCAGGAACGCTTTGGCTCGACCAGATGGTCGCCGCCTACGGCACGCTGCACGACACTGCCGCGCCGAAGGTCGCCATCCACTCTGCCGGAGCCGGATACGTTTCGGCGACCGCCTTTGACGGTGTCGACGGCGGCACGCTTGCATCCCTCTCCGTCACACTCGACGGCAAAGCCGTACCTTTCGACTATAACGGCACAACAGGTGCGGTATACGCCGTTTGGGACGATGTTTCGTCCGTCACGCTCCATCGCGTGAGCGTGACGGCGTGCGACGCGAGCGGCAACATCGGCCGTGCGAGCGTCGACCTTCCCGCCGCGCAGGGTGAGTCGCTTTTTGCCGACACGGCGGAACACTGGGCAGGTACATACGCCGACCATCTCGCTTCCCGCGGCATCGTGACCGGCTACGACGACGGGACATTCCTCCCCGACCGCAGCATCTCGCGTCAGGAGTTTGCTGTGATGCTCTACCGCTACCTCGCACCCACGGAGGACTTCTCCGCCGTGACACTGCCCTTTGCCGACGCGGCGAGCGTCGATGCGTGGGCGCTGGAGGCGGTGCGCGCGATGTACGCGCTCGGCGTAATGCAGGGCAGCCGTGACCTTACCGGCGCACTTGTCTGCTCCCCCAAAAGCAGCATCTCCCGCGCCGAAGCGGTCACGATGATCGGACGGCTCCAGCAAAAGGGCTTTGCCGCGATCGACTTCACTTTCACCGACGCGCAGGATATCCCCGACTGGTCGGCAGAGTATGTCGTGACGCTTGCCGCGCGCGGCGTGCTCACAGGCTATGAGGACGGCTCGTTCCAACCCTCGGCATCTGTCACACGCGGTCAGATGGCGAAAATTCTCTACACCTTGCAATAAAAGAATTTCGAAGGAAGTGGCACAGCCACTTCCTTCGAGTTTTTTTGCGCGCCGTTGGCGCGAAACGCGCTGAGACCCCGCCAAAATAGTATACAAAACGCAATAATTTGACAAAACAATACAAAAAGTATCAGAAAAACAGCTTCGCTGCTTTCCTGATACTTTTTTATATGCCCTGCAAATTGAAGTCAGGCGTGTACTGCGCCTGCGCAGAGGAGGCATCCTGCAAAAATCCGTCGCGGATGCCGCAGTTTTCCATATACGCTGCCGCCGCGCGGTACTCCGCCCCGCTCACGCGGCGGCGCAGAACGCCTTGTGCGCCCTCCTGCGGCGTATACTGGTTCATAAGGGAGAAGAGCACTTCGCCGGGTTTGAAGGTCTGCGAAAACCAGTCGATGACGCGCCGCGTGTTCTCGAGCGCCCCCGGCAGCATCAGATGCCGCACGACAACGCCGCTTGCAAGGATGCCGCCCTCGCCCATGCGGTACGGGCCGACCTGACGGAACATTTCGCGTATCGCGGCGGCAGCGACTTCAAAATAATCCTCCGCATCCGAATATTCGCGCGCGAGCGCACTGTCCGCGTACTTCATGTCGGGGAGGTAGATCTGCACCTTGCCCTCGAGCACACGCAGCGTCTCCACGCGCTCGTAGCCGCCGCTGTTCCACACAAACGGGATGTTTGGTGCGTCCTGCATCGCTTCCAATGCCCACGGTGTAAAGTGTGTTGGATTTACAAGGTTGATGTTGTGCGCCCCCTGCGCGGCAAGCTCGAAGAAAATCTCGCGCAGCCTTGCAGCCGTCACTGTTTTTCCGAAATTTTCATGACTGATGCGCCCGTTCTGGCAAAAGACGCAGCCAAGCGGACAGCCGGAGAAAAAGACCGTTCCGCTCCCGCGCGTGCCGCTGATGCACGGCTCTTCCCACCGGTGGAGCGCGGCGCGCGCAACGACGGGCACGGCAGGCATGGCACACCGTCCCGCGCCGATACGCTCCGTGCGCTCGGCGCCGCAGCGGCGCGGGCAAAGCTCACACCGCATCGCTCACGCTCCTGCGCGCGGCAAAATCGGGTCCAAGGTCGCCGCGCATCCAGTGGCGGCGGCAAAGTCCGATGTATTTGTCGTTCGCGCCGAGGACGACCTGCTCGCCCTCTTTGAGAACGTGACCGTCCTCGTCAAAGCGCGCGTTGAACATCGCCTTTTTGCCGCACCAGCAGATGGTCTTGACCTCCTCTAACTTGTCCGCCATAACGAGCAGGCGATAGCTGCCGGGGAAAAGTTCGCCCTTGAAGTCGGCGCGAAGACCGTAGCAGATGACGGGGATATCGCAGTCGTCAACAAGGTGAACGAGATAATCGACCTCCTCGGCGGTCAAAAACTGCGCCTCATCGACGATGATGCAGGCGTTTTCGCGAAGCGCGGCTTCATCCATCGCGCGCATCTCGTCAAAATACACGCACGGGTGCGAAAGACCGATGCGCGAGTGAACGATGTGGTCACCGTCGCGCACGTCCATGCGCGGCTTGACAAGCAGCGTCTTCTGCCCGCGCTCTTCATAGTTGAATCGTGCCATCAGCGCGTTTGCCGTCTTGCTCGACCCCATCGCGCCGTGTTTGAAATAAAGCTGTGCCATCTTTTTATTCCCTTTCCAACAAAGATTTTGCGTTTGAAAGATATGCCGAAAACGCCGACGGTACGGCGCACGCGTCAAGTGCGGCGGCATCCGCCCAGAAAAGTCCTTCCGCATCGCCTGTGACGCGCGCGGTGTAGCCTTGCATGTCCCATTCGATGTGCGTGAAGATGTGGCGCGCAGGCGGAAGGCGGTGCAAATCGCAGGTTTCCAGCCCCATCTCCGCAAGCGCCAGCCTTGCCGCGTTCTCGTCAAGGTTCCCCAAAACATTGGGAAACTCCCAAAGCGAGGCGAGCAGTCCGCGCGGCGGGCGCTTTCGCAGCGCGAGCTTTCCGTCGCGCACGAGCAAAAAGACCGTGCGCTCCTCGGCGCGGCGCGGGCGTTTTTCGCGTTTTACGGGAAGGCGCATCTCCATTCCCTCCGCGTGCGCAGTACAGATGTGCGCAAGCGGGCAGCGCGCACAGTGCGGCGCGGCATTCGGAACGCACACCGTCGCACCGAGATCCATCAGCGCTTGGTTGTATGCGCCCGGGGCATCGCGGTCGATAACCTCGCAAAATGCCTCGCGCACGCGGCGGCGCACGGCGGCGTCGGTCACGTCCTCAAAAAGTCCCGTGATGCGCGCGGCGACGCGCAGGAGATTGCCGTCGACGGCGGGGGCAGGCAAGCCGTAGGCGATCGAGCAGATCGCGCCCGCCGTGTACTCTCCAACGCCGCAAAGGGAGAGAACGTCTTCATACGCGCGCGGAAATTCGCCGCCGAAGCTCTCCATGATGGTCACGGCAGCACGCTTCAAGTTGCGCGCACGGCTGTAATAGCCAAGCCCCTCCCAAAGCTTCATAAGCTGCTCATCATCTGCTGCCGCAAGCGCGCGGACAGTCGGAAAGGCGCGCATGAACCGCTCGTAATACGGTATGACCGCCGCAACGCGCGTTTGCTGCAACATGATCTCCGACACCCACACGGCGTAGGGCGACACGCTGCGCCGCCACGGGAGGTCGCGCCCGTCTCGTGCGTACCACGCAAGGAGCGGCGCGGCGATCGCGGCAAGTTTTTCCATCTGTACTTCGGTCATACGACCTCCTTAAAAACGGGCGGCATAGCCGCAGCGGCGGCAAAGCTCCTCGCACGGCTGACGGCGCGAAAATCCGTCGTAGATCGCTGCGGCGCGCGGTGAACGCAAAATTTCGTCGAGCGGCTGCGCGAAGATGTTTCCAAGCGCGAGATCGCCCTCGTGGTCAAGGCAGCACGGGACGACCGTTCCGTCGACAAGTACGCCAAACTGTTCGCGAAGCGCAAGGCAAAACTCTGTGCTGCGCTCCGGCGCGTCGAGATCGGGCCAGTCGAAGCGCGCGGCGTTTTCAAGATAAATGCGCTCGGCGAGTTTGCGGCTGCCGTCGCGCACCGTTTCCCACTCTGCCGCGCCTGTTTTCTCGCGCAAAAAATCGAGTATCTCACCGTTTCGCGCGTCGAGCGCGCCCTCGTTCCAAAGGCGCAGTGCACAGATGATGCCGCGCGCGGCGGCGGCAGATGCGAAATCCCACGCATCCGAAAGGTAGCTTTGCAGACCGTCCTCGCGCTCGTTTCCCTCAAAGCTGTGCAGCGAGACGGAGACCTTGTGGAGCGCGGCGGCTTCTAAAAGCGCGTCGCCGCGCGATGCAAGAAGCGTTCCGTTCGTTGTGACGCAAACGCGAAGGTCGTGTGCGGCAGCGATCTCCAAAAACTGCGCAAGCTGCGGATGGAGCAGCGGCTCGCCCATGATATGGAGATAGATGTATTTGACATGCGGTGCGATACGCGTACAAACGAGCGAAAATTCATCGGCTGTCATCGTGCGCGGCGCGCGGCGCGTACCGGGGCAGAAGGCACAATGCAGGTTGCAGATATTCGTGATCTCGACATACGCACGCTTGAGCATTTTTTGATACCTCGGTTTTGGTTTTTTCTTCTATCGTCAGTTTTTTCTTTTGCGATGACCCCTGCAAGGGGGAACGTTCCGCGCGCCGGCGCGCGGAATAACCCTCCCTTGGCTCTTCTTTTGATTCTACCACAATGCTCTTCTTTTGAACAGCCGTTTATGATATAATCACATCCAAAGAGCGTCTTACACAGGAGGACACTATGAAGATCACATTTTTATATCACAGTGCGTTTTTGGTGGAAACGGCGCAATTCTACCTGCTTTTTGACTTCTACAAAGCGCCGCTGCCAGCTCTATCCGCTGACAAGCCGCTTTTCGCCTTTGCGAGCCACTCCCACGCCGACCATTTCTCGGAGGCTCTTTTTTCCGAAACTGCCGCACATGAAAAAACGCAGTTCATTCTTGCCCGCAGCGTCCGTCCGACGCCAAAGCGGCTGGATGCGTGGGGCGTTCCCGACGCGCAGCGCGGGCATATCGTCACCATGCGCGCGGGCGAAACGCTGACGCTCGACGCGGACGGCACGGAGCTTACAGTCGAAACGCTCAAATCGACCGACGAGGGCGTTGCGTTCCTTCTCTCCTGGCAAGGAAAAACACTTTACCATGCCGGTGATCTCAACTGGTGGCACTGGAAGGGCGAAGAAAAAGCGTGGAACAACAACATGGAGGCATCCTTCAAACGCAACATCGAACCGCTGCGCGGCCGCCGCATCGACATGGCGTTTTTGCCGCTCGACCCAAGGCAGGAGGAATTTTTTGCCCTCGGCATGGACTATGTCCTCTCCATCGCCGATGTGCGCCGCGCGTTTCCCATGCATCTTTGGGAGCGGTTTGACTGCATCGCGCGCTATAAGTCCGATGCGCAGCGGCAGAATTTGAAAACGAATATTGTCGACATCTATCACGATGGACAGTCGTGGGTTTTCGACGAGAGTTGACAACAAACCGTATAATAAGACAAGAATAAAACAGCGAGGAATCAATTCCTCGCTGTTTTTGTGTGTCATGAAATCGAAATATACTGCCCGTCGACACTCTCACCGCTCAACATCGGGATCATCTTCGCGGCGTTTTCACCGAGCTGCGATTGCAGCGCGGCGAACGCTTCCAGCGAACCTTCGACGTAGACATTATCGAATTTTTCAAAAAGCATTTCCACTGTCTCACCGCTCGTCTCGTTTGCGCCGCTTTCCAAAACCTCGGCACGGACGACGACCGACATTTTCACGCCGCGCGCGTCGAGCGCCGCGCGAAGCTCGTCGGCGAGGAGGGCAAGTGCCTCCGGCTTTGTCATAGTCATAGCGGAGGTGTCGATGCGGTTCATGCGCCCCTTATCAGGGAAACGGAATTCATCGAACAATATCTCGTCAAACCCCATATCTGCACATTCTTCCGCGATCTCGACGATATAGGCGCGCGCGGCAACCTTGTTCGGGTCGAGCCAATGGGTGCTGTAATGGTCGTACCAGACATAGCCCGTGAGCTGACAAATTGCTGCCGCCGTCATGTTTGCACGGGCAAACGCATTGTCATGCAGCGCATTGATACGCGCAACAGCATAAAGGTCGGAATCAAGAAGCCCCGCAAGCGCCTCCTCCGCCGCACTGTCCGCGCTCGTCGTCTGCGCAGCGAGCGCAGAGGTGAGCGAAGATGGGTAGCGGAGGATGCCATCGCTCTCCTTAAGCGGGAGGACGAACGCGTTTGCGCCGCCCTGCGCCGCCGCTTCAAGCGCGGCTTCCCAACCGCCGTGCAGAATGGCAGGGTCAAAAACGACCATCTTTCCGACAACGAGCGGTACGGGCGCAGGGTCTTCCTCCGCAGGCGGCTCGGTCGGCGCTTCGTCCTGCGTGCCGACGGTCAATTCCTCCGGCGGCGCAGGGGGCGGATCGTTTGCAGGCGGGGGATCGTCCTCCGCTTTGAAAAACGGAAGGTCGATGCGGATGCCGCCGCCGTCC
The DNA here is from genome assembly GCA_017408525.1 of Oscillospiraceae bacterium. Classification (GTDB taxonomy): domain Bacteria; phylum Bacillota; class Clostridia; order Oscillospirales; family Oscillospiraceae; genus RGIG2163. The sequence goes on along the minus strand of JAFQUN010000121.1, from coordinate 369 downwards.
TCATAGACAACGTAGCGCTGGATGAACAGGAACGCGAGCGCGCCGATGAGCAGCAGCAAAAGCAGGATCACAAGAAATCCCCTGCCGCCGGATCTTCGTCCGCTGTAGCTGTTGTAGCCTTTGGTCATGCAACGCGCCTCCTTCCACTTTCAGTCTGTCGAAAAAGATGCGAAGCATCTTTTTCGAGTCTTTTGCACTTCGCTCCGTGCACTCGCTTTGCTCGCACACTTCGCTCCGCGAGAAGTATTTTCTCCGACGTACACGCCGCCGGAGAAAATGGTCTTACTCTTTTTCGCGCCGATGGCGCGAAACTCGGTGAGACCTTTTTTGATAAGCTGCATCTTAAGATGGGGCTATTGTACTACGTTT
>JAFQUN010000120.1 GCA_017408525.1 Oscillospiraceae bacterium | reverse complement strand
GAGGAAGATGCAGAAGCGATAGCCTTTTGTATACGGGGATAGGGTTTTGAGCATCGGTACACTCCTTTACTTCAATGATTTGTGCGCGCCTTTTGCAAGGCGCGCACTTGGGTTTACTCCTGTGTGGGTGTGTCGCTTTCGGCTGCATCGGATGCCGGCTCTTCCGCTGTTTTTTCAGCTGCATCTTCCGCTTTATCCTCCGGTGCGGCTCCATCATCTTCCGGAAGCTCCGGCATGGGGATCGGCTCGCTCGTCATGGAGATATGGCGCGCGGGCGCCTCTATGACATCGGGCGCAGAGGGACGGAAAGGCTTGGGTTCTTCCTCCTCGCGCGTTGCGCCGTAGTTGTCGACCGTTTCGGGGTCGCGCCCTTCGATGATCGCCATGAGCTCCTGTCCCGTGATCGTTTCGCGCTTGAGCAGGTAATCTGCGATTTTGTCAAGAAGCTCGCGGTTTTCCGAAAGCAGCGCCTTCGCCTCTTCGTGGCAGGTGCGGATGATCTGCACCACAGCGCGGTCGGCGGCGGCAAACGTCTCCTGCGCGCAGGTCATGGAGTAGGTGTTGTCAAGATACTGGCCCTGGATGCTGCCAAGCGCCATCATGTCGAACTCCTCAGTCATGCCGAAACGGGCAACAAGATTTCGCGCAAGCTCGGTCGCGCGCTCGATGTCGTTCGCCGCGCCGTTGGTCTGCGTATTGCAGACGACCTCTTCCGCCGAGCGTCCTGCAAGAAGCGTGCGGATCTCGGTGAGGATGTCCTCGCGGCTCATGAGGAACTTCTCCTCCTCCGGCAGGTGCAGCGTATAGCCGAGTGCGCCCTGCGTATGGGGGACGATGGTGATCTTCGAAACAGGCTGGGAGTTTTTCTGCTTTGCCGCGACAAGTGCGTGGCCGACCTCATGGTAGGCGATGATGCGCTTTTCCTCCTCGGTAATGACGGTACCTTTTTTCTCCGCACCGGCAATGACGACTTCAAAGGATGCGAGAAGGTCGTTCTGATTGACGGCTCGGCGTCCTTTGCGCACGGCTCGAAGGGCGGCTTCATTCACGAGGTTTGCAAGGTCTGCACCGACGCAGCCTGCCGTTGCCTGCGCGATCTTGTTGAGGTCAACGTCTTCGGCAAGGTGGATATTTTTTGTGTGGACTTCAAGCGTTTTGAGTCTTCCGTTAAGATTCGGACGGTCAACGGTGATGCGGCGGTCGAAGCGTCCGGGGCGAAGGAGCGCCTTATCAAGAACGTCGGGGCGGTTTGTTGCGCCGAGGACGATGATACCCTTACCGGGGTCGAAGCCGTCAAGTTCGCTCAAAAGCTGGTTGAGCGTTTGCTCGCGCTCGTCGTTGCCGCCGTAGCGGCCCGAATCACGATTTTTGCCGATGGTGTCGATCTCGTCGATAAAGATGATGCAGGGGGCGACTTTCGACGCTTCCTTGAAAAGGTCGCGCACGCGGCTTGCGCCGACGCCGACGAACATTTCAACAAAGTCCGAACCGGAGATGGAGAAAAACGGCACTTTCGCCTCGCCGGCGACTGCCTTGGCAAGGAGTGTCTTGCCCGTACCGGGCGAACCGACGAGCAGCGCGCCCTTGGGGAGCTTCGCGCCGATGGCGGTGTATTTTGCAGGGTTGTGGAGGAAGTCGATGATCTCTTCCAGCGACTCCTTTGCCTCGTCCTGTCCGGCAACGTCGGCAAACGTAACACCGGTGGATTTTTCCATGTAGACCTTCGCGTTCGCCTTTCCGACCGTGCCGATGCCGCCAAGACCTCCGCCGCCGCTGCGGCGGGCGACAAGGCTCATCACAAGATAGAAAAGCCCCATCATGATGATAAACGGCAGGATATAGTTGGCAAAAAAGAGCATGATGGGCGACGTTTCGGGGACATACGGTCTTGTGTACCATACGCCGTGCTCTTCCAAAAGCGGGATCAGGTCCTGATTGGTGATGATGGTGGTGAAGAGTGTATAGTTCTCGTCGTAGGTCTTGCCGTCATCATCAGTATAGACATAGCCTTCGACCGGCGTGATGGTGAAGGTCTTGTCGCCGAACTCGACCTTTTGCACCTTACCGGTCTCCACAAGGTCGATGAAATCACTGTAAGCGATCTCGTGCGACGATGCCGCCGCGGCGGTGTTGGCGACGTAGGTGGTGAGGTAGTTGAGTCCGAATGTCAAAACGAGCGCCCAGAGCATCAAAGAGATGATACCGCGGCGGTTTCGACCGTTTTTGTCGTTTTGCGGCTTATTGGAATTGCCGTTGTTGTTTTGATCCATGTTTATCTCCTTGCCCTCGTGCATTTCGCATGAGGAGGTATTTTCATCTGTGCAATATAAAGGTCTCACCGAGTTTCGCGCCAACGGCGCGAAAAAGAGTACAACTATTTTCTCCGGCGGCGTGTACGTCGGAGAAAATACTTCTCGCCCCGCAAATGTGCGAGCGCAAGCGAGTGCGCTGCGGCGGGGCGTAAAAGACTCGAAAAAGATGCTCCGCACCTTTTTCGATGGTAGTAAGTATAGCACACAAAAAAGATGCCCACAAGGTGAGGTCTGTATATTTTTTGTGAATTTTTGTGAATTAGACGCTTTATAAGGTCTTTTTCATGTGCTATAATAGGCGTGATATGGTTTTTTGAAACGCAAGGAGTATAATAAATGAAGAAGGAATCGAAAAACGAAAAAGATGTGCGCATCTGCGCGGAACGGCGCGAAGCGTCAGCGGAGGCGGACGGCATCATCGAAGGGCGCAACGCGGTCATAGAGGCGCTGCGCGCGGGAAGCAGCATCGACAAGATCTATATTGCCCGCGGCGAGACGGATAAAACGCTTGGTCACATCGCTTCGACTGCGCGCGAGGCGGGTGTTGTCGTCGTGGAGGCGGACCGCCGCAAGCTCGATTTTATGAGCCGCACGCACGCCCATCAGGGGGTCATCGCCGTTGCGTCGGTGCGTGAATACGCATCGGTCGAGGATATTTTTGCCCGCGCGGAGGCGGCAGGAGAGCCGCCGCTCATTGTCGTTTGCGACGAGATATCAGATCCGCACAACTTGGGTGCGATCATCCGCACGGCGGAGTGCGCCGGTGCGCATGGGGTCATCATCCCCAAGCGCAGAAGTGCGGGACTTACATCTATCGTCGCCAAAACATCGGCGGGCGCGGTGAGCTATATGCCCGTTGCGCGCGTTGCAAATATCAGCGCACTTTTGAAGGAATTGAAAAAAGAGGGCGTTTGGGTCTTCGGCGCGGCGGCAGAGGGAACGACGCCGCTCTACGAGGCGGACTTCAAGGGTGCAAGCGCCATCGTGATCGGAAGCGAAGGCGACGGCATGGGGCGGCTCGTTCGCGAGCAGTGCGACTTCATCGTGAGCATTCCCATGCGCGGACGCATTTCTTCGCTCAATGCGTCCGCCGCAGCGGCGATATTGCTCTACGAGGCGGTGCGGCGGCGCACGGTATGAGGATGCCGGAGAAAATGATTTTGCTCTTTTTCGCGGCATAACCGCAAAATTCTGTGAGACCATTAGTGGAAAGGCATTTACAGCGTTTTGAAAAAGGTGATTTTTGATGAGTTTCAGTGACAATGAAAAATTCACAACGACCGACGCGCTGCTCGACGCGGAACTGATCTTGAAGGATGCGGGACGCGCCGCTGATGCGGACGCGGAATTTGCTCTTGAGGAGATCCTTGCAGAGTACGGTGCGCCATCGGCTGCGCCGCGCAGGGAACAGGTCGCCACCGAGGAGGCAGCAGACACGCCGCAGGATGAGGCGGCGCAGGATGCACCCGCGGAGGAGCCGTGGCCGCCCGAGCCGCAGCCGATCTCCCTTGAAGAGCTTGTCGCGCAGACAGTCGCCTCCGTGCAGGCGGAGGGCACGGTGCTCACGCCGCAAAAACGCACGACGCGCTCACTTTTTTCAAGACGGTCGCAGGAGGAAACGGAGCAGTTTTACGAAACGTATATGCCCGCGCGGGAGGAGCCGGAATCTGTGGAAGAAGAGCCGGAGGAACCAAAGCCGCACGAGGCGTATCAGGAATACCGTGCGCTTTGCAAGGGGCAGCGAAAGCCTCTTTTCGCCGCGCTTTTTATCACGGTCGCGGCATGGACACTTGCGATCCTTTCCGAGCTGGGACGCCTTGGCGCGTGGTGGACGGAAGATCCGCTGATGCGCGGCGGTATCTTCTTCGGTGCGCTGGCGCTTGTCTGCGTGCTTGGAAACGATGTGATCGGCTGCGCCGTGCGCGCGCTCGGAAACCGTGTCTGCACGTTTGAGCTTGCCGCCGCGCTTTGCGCGCTGGTGTCGCTTGCAGACTGCGCGGCACTTGCCTTTTTGCCCGAACGCACGGAAAATGAGCCGTTTGCGGCGGTCGCGATGCTTGCGATGCTTTTTGCAATGTGGGGACGCTATCTTACAAACCGTGCGCTTTGCGAAACTTTCCGCGTCGGTGCGATCGGCGAGCCTGTCTATCAGGTCTCGGCGACGGCAGGCGGCGCAGCAAAGCGCCCCGGGCAGCACAGGGGCTTTTACAATGCCGCCGAGCGGGCGGATACGGCAAGCCGCTGGCAGGCGATCATACTGCCCATCGTTTTGACGGCAGCATTCGTTTTTGCGCTCCTTGCGGCAATGGAATGCCCTTCCTGGTCGGACTTTTTGTGGTGCTGGTCGGTGATGCTCTGTGCGGCGGCGACATTCGGGATGCCTCTTGCATACGGGCTGCCGTTCTATCTTCTTGCAAAGCGGCTTCAAAAAAGCGGAAGCGCCGTCGCCGGCTGTGCCGGTGCGCGCGACCTGATCCGCACAAACTGTGTCGTTTTGACCGACAGCGACCTCTTCCCGCCGGGGACGGTCAGCCTTAACGGCATGAAGCTCTACGGGGAGGATATCGAAAAAGTCGCCTGCTATGCTGCGACGATGTCGCATGCGGCAGGAACAGCCGGACTCGACCGCGTATTCGATTCACTGCTTGAGAGCAAGGGCGGACGCATCGAAGAGGTCGCCGACCTCAATTATTACGAAGAAGGCGGCGTTTCCGGCATGATCCACGGCGAGGAAGTGATGCTCGGCACGCTCGCGTTCGTGCGGAAGATGGGTGTGCGGCTGCCCGGGCGGCTGACACTTAAAACCGGTGTTTTTCTCGCCGTTGATAAAGAGCTTATCGCCATTTTTGCCATCAAATATCTTGCGGGGGAAAACGTGAACTGGGCACTGCACGCGCTGCGGAGAAACCGCATGACACCCGTGCTTGCAACGCGCGACGGCAACATCAGCCCCGCACTCTTAAAGCGCAAGTTCAAAACCGACGCTTCAGCTGTCTATCCGAAGATCTCCACGCGCCTTGTCCTTTCCGAACAGGCACGCGGCGGCAGGGCACTCGCGTTTTTGTACCGTGAAGGGCTTATGCCCTACACCGAGGTGATGGTCGGAAGCAAGCGGATGTACAGCGCTGTGCGCAAAAGTACCATTGCAACGCTTTTTTCAAGCATCGCCGGAACGCTTATTTCGTTTTACCTCGTTTTTGTCGGTGCGCTGGAGCTTTTGACGCCCCTGCAGATGGCACTTTTCCTCGCACTGCTTGCGCTTGTACCGGTGCTCATTGCGGGCGCGGTGGACAAATACTGAGGCTTGTCGCTTTGCTTTTTCGCTGCTGCATCTTCTCAACAGGTGCCGCCTTGATGCAAAATCAAAATAAAGGGTCTCACCGCAGCAGCGGCGAAACAAATCCCCTTTTTGAAAAAAACCGAAAAATTACACAAAATTGTAGTTGTATTGTGCGCGTTTTTGCTTTATAATTTCACTGTCTACTTATCTCTTTGTTGAGATCTATTTTTCGGAAGGAGAACTTTCATAATGACTGCAAATGACATTCGCAATATCTGCCTGCTCGGCCACGGCGGCAGCGGCAAGACTACGCTGGCGGAGAGCATGCTGTTTATGACCGGCGGCACCGACCGCTTCGGCAAGGTCGCCGACGGCAACACCGTGTGTGACTACGACGCGGAGGAGATCAAGAGAAATATTTCCATCTCCCTCGCCATGGCGCCTGTCAAGTATAAGAATGTGAAGATCAATGTGCTCGATGCACCCGGCAACTTCGACTTTGCCGGCGAAGCGCTGTGCGCTATGCGCGCTGCGGAGTGTGCCGTGCTCGTGTGCGGCGCGAAGGACGGTCTTTCCGTCGGCGCGCTGCGCTCGTGGAAGATGCTCGGCAGCAAGCCGCGCATGATCTTCATCAACCGCACCGATGAGGAAAACAGCGACTATACCGCCTGCCTTGAAGCGCTCAAGGGTCGCTTCGGCACGGCGCTTGCGCCCATCGTTGCCCCCATCATGGACGGCAGCAAGAAGGTCACCGGCATTGTTGACCTGCTGCACAATAAGGCATATGAAGTCAAAGGCGGCAAGGCTGCTGAGTGCGCCATTCCCGCCGATGTCGCCGACGAAGTCGAGGCACTTCGCGCGGAGCTGATGGAATCCGCCGCCGGCGCTGACGAAGAGCTGATGGAAAAGTTCTTCGAAACGATGGAGCTTTCTCCTGAGGAGATCGCAAAGGGTCTGAAGATCGGCGTTCGCGACGGCAGCGTCGCCCCTGTCCTCTGCGGCAGTGCCGTCACCGGTCTTGGCGTCGATATGCTGATGCAGACGATCGTTGACCTCGTTCCCATTGCGACCGATATGCCCGCCGAAAGCGCCCAGACCGAGGGCGGCGATGCCGTCGAAGTTGCGCATGACGCTTCCGGTGCTGTGGCTGCCATCGTCTTCAAGACGATCTCCGACCAGTACGGCAAGTATTCGCTCGTCAAGGTCGTCCGCGGCAGTGTCACCTCTGATATGTCGCTTTACAACACCACCACCGGCAACACCGAAAAGCTCGGTCGTCTCTACACCATCAAGGGTAAGAAGAACGAGGAGACCAAGGAGATCTGCTGCGGTGACATCGGCGCAATCGCCAAGATGGACCGCGTCCGTACCGGCGATACGCTGTGCGATGCCAAAAACGTCGTCAAGCTCGAGGGTATGCCCTTTGCAGAGCCTTGCTACTCCCGCGCCATCGCACCCAAGGCGCGCGGTCAGGAGGAGAAGATCGGCAGCGGTCTGAACCGTTTGAACGAAGAAGATCCGACGTTCACCGTTGTCAACAATCCCGAAACGCACCAGACGGTCGTCTCCGGCGCCGGCGACATCCAGATCGATGTCCTCGTTTCCAAGCTCAAGACCCGCTTCGGCGTTGAAGCCGAGCTTGATACCCCGCGCGTTGCGTACCGTGAGAAGATCCGCAAGCAGGTCCGTAAGCAGGGTCGCTATAAGAAGCAGACCGGCGGCAGCGGTCAGTTCGGTGATGTCCATATCATCTTCGAGCCGCAGGAGGAATCCGAGGATATGATCTTCGAGGAGAACGTCTTCGGCGGCAGCGTCCCCAAGAACTTCTTCCCCGCAGTCGAAAAGGGTCTGCGCGAGTCCTGCCTGCACGGTGTTCTCGCCGGTTACCCGATGGTCTTCCTCAAAGCCACCCTCGTCGACGGTTCTTATCACCCCGTTGACTCTTCCGAAATCGCGTTCAAGCTCGCTGCGGGTCTTGCTTACAAGGCAGCGCTGCCCGAAGCATCCCCCGTCCTGCTCGAGCCGGTTTGCGAGCTGAAGGTCACCGTTCCCGATCAGTACATGGGCGATATCCTTGGTGACCTCAATAAGCGCCGTGGCCGCGTGATGGGCATGAACCCCACCTCCGACGGCGATCAGGTCATCGAGGCGGAAGTTCCCGAAGCCGAGATGATGAGCTATGCCATCGACCTGCGCTCCATGACGCAGTCGCGCGGCTCGTTCGTGATGCACTTCGTGCGCTATGAGCAGTGCCCCGCCGATGCGCAGGAGAAGGCGATCGCTGCTGCGAAGGCGCTTGCCGAGGCGGAATAATACAAAAACAGAAGACGGATGCGGCAAATACCGCATCCGCCTTTTGGAATATAAAATTTACCGCGTCATGGATCACCGTGACGGCGGGATCAAAAAATCAAGGAGGATACTACTATGAAAAAATGGGTTTGCCCGGTTTGCGGCTATGTTCACGAAGGCGAAAATCCCCCCGCAGTTTGCCCCCAGTGCAAGGTTTCCGGCGACAAGTTCTTTGAGCAGGCCGGTGAGCGCACCTGGGCTGCCGAGCATGTTGTCGGCGTAGGCAAGCAGTTCGGCGTCGATGTTCCCGCCGATGTGCAGCAGAAGATCATCGAGGGTCTTCGCGCCAACTTCGAGGGCGAGTGCTCCGAGGTCGGTATGTATCTTGCGATGGGTCGCGTTGCCCACCGTGAGGGTTATCCCGAGATCGGTCTGTACTGGGAAAAGGCCGCCTATGAAGAGGCGGAGCACGCTGCGAAGTTCGCCGAGCTTCTCGGCGAGGTCGTGACCGATTCGACCAAAAAGAATCTTGCCATGCGCGTCGACGCCGAGAACGGCGCAACGCTCGGCAAGTTCGAGCTTGCCAAGCTCTGCAAGCAGTACAATCTCGACGCGCTGCATGACACCATCCACGAGATGGCGCGCGACGAGGCGAGACACGGCAAGGCCTTCGAAGGTCTGCTGGGCCGTTACTTCAAGTAAGAAAATGCTTGGATAAAGGGGGAGCATCCGAAAGGACGCTCCCCCTTTTTGCGCTTTTCCTGCTGCAATTCCTGCGGGAGAGGCGGATTCACTGCTTTGGCATTGCACCCGCCAAAAACTTTCGTGAAATTTACACACAGGGGTTGACAATTCTACTTACCCGTGGTATTTTGAACGTGCAATTTCATATCGGCAGTTGAAGTTCTTAGGGGAACGGCGCAAGCCTACCGAAGGAGTAACACTCTCAGGTGCCCGGGTTTCGGGTGGGGACTAAGGACGGATGCAGCTCTGGAGAATCCCGGAAACGGGTACCGAAGGTGCAAGGCGGTACAAGCCGCTGAATCTCTCAGGTAAAAGGACGGAGTTATGTGATGCAGGCAGCGCGCGCCTGATCTTTTCCATCACTTTCTTTTTCGGAGCAGTCGATATTCGATTGCTCCGATTTTTGTTTTCGAGGAGAATGCAGTCATGTTTGAGTCATTTGAAGCCGTGTTGTATCCGATCGTTTCCAAGATCAACACCTATCTTTCCAACTATGTTCTGGTGTTTTTGCTTGTCGGCGTCGGTCTTTGGTACACCATCCGCACCAACTTTGTCCAGATCCGCTGCTTCGGCGAGGGTATGCGTAAGGTCTTCGGCAACCTCTCCCTTCGCGGCGGAAAGCAGGAGCGCGGCATGAGCTCGTTCCAGGCGCTTGCCACCGCTATCGCCGCGCAGGTCGGTACCGGCAACATCGTCGGTGCGTCCGGTGCGATTTTGACCGGTGGTCCCGGTGCGATCTTCTGGATGTGGGTCATCGCGTTTTTCGGTATGGCGACCATCTACGCTGAAGCAACGCTCGCGCAGAAGACGCGTGTTGTTGACGAAAAGGGCAATATCTACGGCGGTCCCGTCTACTATATCACGACCGCTTTCAAAGGCGGCTTTGGCAAGTTCCTTGCGGCCTTCTTCGCCGTTGCCATCATCCTGGCGCTCGGCTTCATGGGCTGCATGGTGCAGTCGAACTCCATCGGCTCGACGTTTGAAACGGCGTTCGGCGTTCCCTCCTGGGTCATGGGTATCGTTCTTGTTGTCATCTGCGGCGCTATCTTCCTTGGCGGTGTGCAGCGTCTTGCATCCGTGTGCGAAAAACTCGTCCCCATCATGGCAGGTCTGTTCCTGCTCGGCGGTCTTGTCGTTCTGATCATTCGTGCGCCGTATCTCGGCGAGACGTTCGGTATGATCTTCCGCTACGCCTTCCAGCCGCAGGCCATCATCGGCGGTGCATTCGGTATGGCGATCAAGGAAGCCATCAGCCAGGGTGCCAAGCGTGGTCTTTTCTCCAACGAAGCCGGTATGGGCTCGACGCCCCACGCGCACGCACAGGCGAATGTCGCTCATCCCCACGATCAGGGTGTTGTTGCAATGATCGGCGTTTTCATCGACACGTTCATCGTCCTCACGCTCAATGCGCTTGTCATCATCTCCACGCTCTACACCGAGGGCGGCGTCCTGCATGAGTGCGGCGCGGCAGCTGCGTCCACCACCATCACCAAGGCGAACCTCGCGCAAACGGCGTTCGGCACTGTGTTCGGCGAGTCTGTCGGCGCAGCGTTCGTTGCGATCTGCCTTCTGTTCTTCGCCTTTTCCACTATCCTCAGCTGGAACCTCTTCGGCAAGATCAATGTCGTCTATCTTTTCGGCAAGAAGTCGACCAAGACCTGCACTGTCGTCTATACGGCGATCGCGCTCGTTTTCATCTTCCTCGGCACGATGATGTCCAACGACCTTGTCTGGGAGCTGACCGACGCGTTCAACTACCTCATGGTACTTCCCAACGCGCTGGCACTGTTCGCATTGACTTCCATGGTCGTAAAGTCCGCAAAAGAGGGCATCGAGCGCAAAAAGCAAAAGTAAGTCTGCGTTATAAAAAGGAACGTGGAAGAGGCAGAGCCTCTTCCACGTTCCTTTTATTCTTTCGTTTCTTTTTCTGCGATCTGCTGGTTCATCTGCTCAAAAGTGATGCCCTCTCCGCTGTAATCAGCCGAGGTGATCGCCTCGATGGGAATGCTCAGGTACATATCGTTTCCGTAGGTGTAGTGCGCCGCTGTCACGCCGACGACTTGCCCATAGACGTTGAGGAGCGCGCCGCCGCTGCTGCCCTGTGAGATGGGTGCAGTGTTTTGGATCATGGGCATTGCATAGCCTTCAACGTCGCGGAAGAGCTGACTGACAATGCCGTTTCCAAGCGAATTGCTCATATTGAGCGGGCAGCCGATGCAGTAGACAACATCGCCCACGCGCAAAGAATCGGAAGATGCGCACTCGAGCGTCGGGAAAGCGGCTGTCTCCACACCATCCGTGGAGGTCGTTGAGACCTTGATAACAGCAACATCGACCTCGTTGTCGTAATACAGGATGCGTTCGATATTATATGTCTCTCCCGACAGGAGTGTTGCTGTGGCGCTCGTCGCGCCGCTGATCGAGTGGCAGCAGGTCACGGCGATGCCGTCGGGCGTGAGGAAAAAACCGCTTGCCGAGGAAAAGGGCATCTTCAGCTCAAACGCTTTTCCGGAGGAATAGGTGACGATGTGAAAAACGGCGTTCGAGTAGCGATCGGCGATCTCTCGCGCGGTCAGCTCATTTATGTCTCCAAGACCGACAGCGTTGTAAACAGCTGCGTTCAAAACGCCTGCGGCGATCAGCCTCTCACCGAGGGAGGATCCATCCCTGCCCGCAGTACGCAGTGCGCGAAGCGATGCCGCGACCATGTCGCCCCGGGTAAGGGGCGCAGCGTCGGAAAGCGTCGTGATCCCAAGGCGGCGCGCCATCAAAAGCGCGGTGTCATACGAAAAGTCGCCGGACGCATCATCGTAGCCCATCAAGCGCAGGAGCATCGTCATGTAGTCCGCGGCGCGTGCCGTTTCTCCGCCGCCGAAGTGAGTCTCGTCCACGCCGCGCACAATGCTCTGCGCGTAGGCGTAGCCGATGTAGGGACGCGACCAGTCGGCAAGGTCGGTGAATGGCGTTTCATATTTGTTGCTTTGCGCGACAGCTTCGCCGCCTGCCAGACGAACGATCATCGTTGCCGCCTCCGCCCGCGTGACGGTGCGATCGAGCTCATAGCCATTTGCCCCGCCCTTGAAAAGACCGAGCGCGTAAAGGATATCCGCCTCCATCGTCTGTCCTGCCGGTGCGGCAAGTACCGAGGGCGCAAGCGAGGCAAGCATAGCTGCTGTGATGAGCAGGGAGAAAATGCGTTTTTTCATTTGAAGACCTCCGAGTGTTGTATGGATCCGTAAACAGCATAGCACACACGCGGAATTTTTACAAGGATGGTGGACACGTTCGGGCAAATCTGCTAAAATGAGCTTGTCAGAGAGGATGCTTTGCATCTTTTTCAAGCCTTGATAAAGGAAGGAGTTTTTTGCTATGGAACTGAAAGACATTCTTGCACGCTGTGACCACACACTTCTTGCGCAGGGTGCAACGTGGGATGAGATCCGTGCTGTGTGCGACGATGGAATGAACTTTTCCTGCGCATCCGTGTGCATCCCCGCGTCCTATGTGAAGCAGGCGGCGGAATACGTCGGCGGAAAGCTCGCCATCTGCACGGTGATCGGTTTCCCCAACGGATATTCCACGACGGCGGCGAAGTGCTTTGAAGCGCGCGACGCGGTCGAAAACGGCGCGGAAGAGATCGACATGGTCATCAATATCGGCTATGTCAAGGATGGACGGTATGACGATGTGCTGCGCGAGATCAACGCCGTGAAAGAAGCGTGCGGCGGGAAGCTTCTCAAGGTCATCATCGAAACGTGTCTTTTGACTGACGAGGAAAAGGTGCGCCTTTGCGATGTCGTGTCCCGTTCGAACGCGGAGTATATCAAAACTTCCACCGGCTTTGGCGGCGGCGGTGCAACGCGCGAAGACGTTGCGCTTTTCAAAAAGCACATGAAAGAGGGCAAGCTCATCAAAGCTGCCGGCGGTATTGCGACGATCAAGGACGCAGAGGACTTTATCGCCCTCGGTGCCGACCGGCTCGGCACTTCGCGCATTGTAAAGGCAGCAAAAGGCAGCTTGAGCGAAAAGGAAAGAGGGTATTAAAGATGGCAACTCCTCACAACAATGCAGAGCTTGGCGCGTTCGCAAAAACAGTTTTGATGCCCGGTGACCCGCTGCGCGCAAAGTTTATCGCGGAAAACTTTCTTGAAAATGCAAAGCTCGTCAACAATGTGCGCGGTGTGCAGGGACATACGGGGACGTATCGCGGCGTTCCGGTCAGCGTAATGGCGTCGGGCATGGGTATGCCGTCGATCGGTATTTACTCCCATGAGCTTTTCAATTTTTACGGTGTTGAAAATATCATCCGTGTCGGTTCTGCCGGTGCGATCTCGAAGGATCTGAAGCTGCGCGATGTTGTCGCGGGCATGGGCGCGTGTACAAACTCCAACTATGCCGCACAGTTCGGTCTTGGCGGCACATTTGCGCCGATCGCAAGCTTTGCGCTGCTCTCCGCGGCGGTCGAGTCGGCGCGTGAGCTGGGCGTAAATATGCCGGTCGGCAACCTTTACTCCTCCGACACGTTCTACGATGCATCGAACACCACGATGAAATGGGGCGAGATGGGCGTTCTCGCCGTGGAGATGGAGGCGGCGGCGCTTTACTGCAACGCTGCGCGCGCACACAAGCGGGCGCTCGCCATCTGCAGCATCTCCGACAGCCTTGTGACAGGCGAAGAGCTCGATCCCGAGCAGCGGCAGACGACATTCACCGATATGATGAAGATCGCGCTTGAGGTCGCGTACAAGATGGAAAAATAAGCGGTTGCCCCCCTGCGGTCACCTGCAAGGGGGCGATCGTTTTTCCCTTCGTCAGCGAAAAGGGAGCGCTTTGCAAAAAGCAAAGCGCTCCCAAACATTATTCTTCTCCGATCGGCAGCTCCATCGTAACACGCATGCCCCGACCGACGCCGCAGCTCGCACGGACGCTGCCGCCGTGCGCTTCCACCGTTTGCCTGACGAGGTGGAGCCCGTAGCCCTGTCCGCCCAGCCGCGCGTGTGTGCTGCCGCGAAAACGGCGTTCAAAAATATATGCTGCCTCTTCCTCCGGAAGTCCCATGCCGTCGTCGCTGACGGTCACGCTAACGCGTGCGCCCTCTTTCGCGGCGCGGATGGTGACTGTGCCGGGTCTGCCCATATACTTGAACGCATTTTCAAGCAGATTGAAAAACACCCTGTTCAAAAGATAGTCGTCCGCCTTCACAGGCATTTTCTCCTCCACCGAAGCAAGCTCCACACGCACCTCTTTTTCGGCGGCGGCAGCGGCGGTATCGGTGCATACCTGACGGAGCATCTGCAAAAGGTCAAACCGGCTGTATGAGAGCTTGCTTTTGTCCATCACACCTTCGACAAAAAGGCTGCGGCTCATCACATCCGTCATATACTGGCTGCGCTGGATGATCTTTTCAAGATATTCCCTGCGCGCACCCGGCTCCTGCACCATGTCATCGCGAAGCAGCTCCGCATATCCCTGAATAATGGCAACAGGCATCCTCAGCGTGTGGGATACGGTGCTGCGAAACGATTCCATCTCCTGCCGCTGCGCTGCGCGCAGCTTTTCTTTTTCTCTCTCACATGCGTCGGCAAGCTCCCGCATCTTCTCATCATATGATTCCCTCTCCTGCCTGCTCCGCTTTTCAAAAGCGGTATAGAGCACGATGTTCAGCGCCGCTCCTGCAAAGCCAAGCACAAAGCCCGCCGCGGCAAGCAGCCCGTCCGCAAGCCAAAACACCAAAATACCGGCGCCAAGAGATACCATGCAGGCAAGTGCGGTCAGCGCCAAAGCTGTCGAAAGCTCCCTTTTCAAAAATGCTCCCCTCCCCTTCCTGTCGTCGATAAATGTCGAAAAAAGAAGTGACAAAATTTTTTATATGTTGTATAATATTGAAAATATGCTTTGCAGAAAAGTTCGCATATACCGCATCCGCTCGGCATATTTTACCTTAACTCTGCATTATAGTGAATTTTCCTGCCTTGTGCAACGTCTTTTTTAATTTTTCTGTAAGGAGGGGCTCATGTATAACATCTTGCTCGTTGAGGATGACCACGACCTTTCCGATATTACCCTTTTGCACCTCACCCACGCCGGTCACAGCGTCGACACTGCCTTTACCTGCGCCGAGGCAGAGGAGCTTCTTGCAAAGACAGAATATGACCTCATCCTGCTCGACATCATGCTTCCCGACCGCTCCGGCGATGAGCTGTGCCGCACCGTCCGCAAAAGCTGCGACTGCCCGATCATTTTTATGAGCTGTCTGGAAGACGGCGACACCATCGTCGGCGCACTCAAAAGCGGCGGCGACGATTATATGGTCAAGCCCGTGCGCTATCCGGAGCTGCTCGCCCGCGCCGACGCGGTGATCCGCCGCTCGAAAAAGCTGACCGAAAGCCCCCTTCGCACCTTCCGCTCCTTCACGATGGACACGCTCCACCGCAGCATCGTGCGCAGCGGCGAGGAAACAGACCTCTCCTCCATCGAATATGCTCTTTTGCATTACATGGTCGAGCATCCCGATACGCTTCTTTTGTATCAGGATCTCTATGAGAATGTCTGGTCGAGCGACAGCCTCGGTGATTTCCGCACAGTCATGGTACATATCTCGAACCTTCGCAAGAAGATCGACCCCGATCACCGCGGTGTGATCCAAACCATCCGCGGCGCGGGCTACATTTTCTCCGATGTTTGACCAAAAGGGAGGTTTCTATGGACTTTTTTGATTTTGAAAAGAAAAACACCCCCTTTTCCGGATATCGGGAGTACACCGAGCATCTTTTTGCCTGTGTTGATCGCCAGCTCTCCTCCTATATCGAGCATTTGATGCAGCTTTTTGCCTCCGACGGCGGCGGCTTTAAGAATGTACTCTACCCCGATATCGAGATCGCGCGTGACCTTTGTGAAAAGCATCTTGCCGACTTTCACGCAGCGGCTGTATCTGACACACAAAGCACGGATGAAGCGGATGACGATCTCATTCTGCCGGACGAGCTCGTTTCTCTTTTCGCCGGCTTTGGCGACGAGCTGCCTGCTGCGCCTGCGCAGAAGGAGACAGATATTGCCGACCTTCTTGCCTACATCGACCACCGCGCCGCGCTGACGGAGCAGCCTCTCCCGCTGTACGACCTGTGCGCGAAGCTGCACTTTGCGCCTTTCACTGTTTTCTGCTTTGCCTGTGCCATTCTCTCGTCGACACAGACGAACTACGCCTCGGTTTTTCAGGTCGTCAACCAGAACGGAAACCTCTCCGCGCCGAGCATCGAATCGGCGGCGCGCGTTTACTACGGCAAAAACTTCTCCATCACCGAAAGTTATGCCCAGATGTCGCTTGCGCTCGAGCAGCTGCAAAGTATTCTCACACTTCAGATCAACGGCGCGATGCCCTTTTCAACACTCGTCTCTCCCGATAAGCGCATCATCGACTTCCTCTTCGGTACAGAGCCGGCGCGCATTGACGAGAACTATACGCGCTTTTTCTCGCGCCCGACCGATGGCGGCGAACTTGACCCGTTCCTCGCAAACGGGCAGGTGCTCGACGCGCTGAACATCGCCTATGACGACGGCACGCGCATTTTCGCCCTCTACGGCGACGAGGGCTCGGGCCGCAAATTCACCATCCGCCACTTCTGCGCGGGACATGGTCTTTCCTGCGTGAGCGTTAACTGCGCAAAACTTTTTGTCTACGACTTCCGCTTTGTCGAGCAGGCACTCTGGGCTGCCGCGCGCGAGTGCATCCTGACGGACGCATGTGTGTGCCTTGATAATTTAAGCTACCGCGAGGACGAAAAAGATAAGTTCTTCGGCTATATGGATCTCGCCTTCGGCAAATTCACAAAGCAGGGGCTGACCGTCTTCACAACGAGCAAGGAAAAGCTCGCGCTCAAACAGATGACAACGCTCGATTTTGCCGCCCTTG
The DNA here is from genome assembly GCA_017408525.1 of Oscillospiraceae bacterium. Lineage (GTDB taxonomy): Bacteria > Bacillota > Clostridia > Oscillospirales > Oscillospiraceae > RGIG2163. Next base: position 39,737 of record JAFQUN010000120.1, on the reverse strand, counting down.
AGCTGCCAACGCCCAACTTCTCCGAACGTGAGGCGGTGTGGCAGTATTACGCAAAGCCGTATATTTTGAACGCCGACGTTGACCTCACCGAGCTTGCAACGAAGTTTCTCTTCACCCCGGGCAAGATTAAAGACGCACTGCGTCAGGGAAAATCCCTTGCCAACATGAATAAGTTCATCGATGTGCCGCGCGCGATGCTCTTCCAGTCGTGCAACAATCAGATGAGCCACGAGCTGACGCAGAAGGCAACGCGTATCCCCGCAAACTTCGGCTGGGACGACATCGTGATGAACCCCGACCAGCGCTTGGCGCTCAAAAACGCCTGCGATCAGCTCATCTACCGCAAGCAGGTCTATGAGCAGTGGAACTACATCAAAAAGTACCCCTACGGACGCGGATTGTCCGTGCTTTTGTTCGGCGCGCCCGGTACCGGTAAGTCGATGTGCGCGCAGGTCATCGCCCACGAGATGAACCTCGAACTCTACCGCGTCGACCTTTCCAAGGTCGTCGACAAGTACGTCGGCGAGACAGAAAAGGCGATATCGATGATCTTCCGCGAGGCGAAAAAATGCAACGTCGTCCTCTTTTTCGACGAGTGCGATACGCTCTTTGCCAAGCGCTCCGATGACGGCGGCAGCAACCAGTCGTCGAATAATAACAAAACGGCGCTCCTTTTGCAGGAGGTCGAAGCCTACGACGGCGTGAGCGTCCTTGCCACCAACTATAAGCACAACATCGACCCGGCGTTTTTCCGCCGCATGAAGTTTATCGTCGAGTTCCAGTTTCCCGACGCCGACACGCGCGAGATGCTCTGGCGCACGACGATCCCCAAGACGACGCCGCTTGCCGAGGATGTGGACATCCGTTTCCTCGCCGAGCGATTTGAGTTCGTCGGCGGCAACATCAAAAACTGTATCCTGAACGCCGCGTTTCTTGCCGCCGCAGACCCCGAAGCGGAGGGTGAGGTGCACATGAAGCACTATTTGCAGGCGATCAAGTATGAGTTTGTGAAAACGGGCAAGGTGTTCACGAGAGCGGACTTTGAGCCGTATGCACATATGGTGCTGTGAGGTTTTCTTCTCTTCATGTCTTTTTCTTGCCGCAATGCCTGCGAGGGGGTTATTCCGCTCGCGTCTGAGCGGAGTTCCTTTTTCCCGCCGAGGAAAAAGGAACCAAAAAGTCGGCTCAAAAACCTACGGTTTTTGAGAATTTCCCTTTCGCTATACTACAACTGCCGAGGCGAGCCACGGCGCACTTTGACGAACTTGCCTCTGCTGTTTCCTCCGCGCGTTACGCGCTGGATGGGGTGGGTAACGATAGTAGATGCGTTTCAACAGCTGCGCCTACTGCGGCTTGAGCAAAGATGGCATCCCGTAAACCGTCGTTGACCCCCGCATCATCGGGGCTTATCAAGAGTAGGCGCTGTACTAAAAACGCAATCGCCGCCATCACGCACAATGTAGGGCGTAACGCCCGAGAAAAAGTGCACAGCCGATTCGATAACCTTGCGCCGAGGCTTATCGATGCATTATCAAGCGGTCCGAAGGGAAGTCTTTAGAAACCGTAGGTTTCTAAATCACTTTTTGGGTCCTTTTGCGTGACGGCAAAAGGACCTCGCGCCCGCAGGCGCGAAACAAGTCCCTTCGCAGGCATTTGCATCAACGAAAAACCAAAAAAGGAGAACCCCCTATGCGCTCTATCGACCGCCTCGAACAACAGCGCCGCATGAAGCAGCAGCAAAAGAAAAACCTCCCCCAACCCGATGAAGAGATGGAGGAGGAGATGGAACGTCCGCGCTTCGTGCCGCTCAACAAAGCAAAAAGCGCGTTTGACGACGGCGCAGACCGCAGCTTCGGCGGCATCAACACCGCCCCGTCTGTTTTCGACAGGCAGGCGGCGATACGGATAGATGAATAAAAGGATGCCGCCCACAAAGGCGGCATCCTTTTTACGCGTTATGCGCTTTTTCGGCTGAAATACTCTGTAAGCGTTCCAACAAAGCTTCCTTCCACGGTCGGCGCGATCTTATTCGTGTAATTCTGAATGGCGATCGCGATTTGCTTATACATTTGCGATTTATCCTTCTCTCCGCTCAGCGCGGCTCGTACGCTATTGTCCGTAAACCGCTTGTTGAGTGTAGAGAGAACAAGGAAGTTCATGATCTGATTGGAGCGCGCCTGCGCACTTTCAAATGCGGCAACTCCTTCAAAACTGCCGCCGGCCTTCTGCAAAAGGGTCGTGATCGCAGGATTGCTCGAAAGCACGGTGGAAACGAAATGTTCGGTTGCTGCACCGACGGTGTTCTCGTTGATCTCGTTGGGTGAGTTTTCCAGTATCTCTTCGACCACCTTGTCTTCGCTCTCCTGCGGCACCATCTTGTTGAGCATCGCCGCCATATTGCCCATGATCCCCTTCGATCCGCGCCAGACACTTCGTACCTCCGGAAGATCGTTCTGATTTTTTTCTCTCATGTATTTGCCCATGCCGGTGTTGAAGTCGGTGACGATCTCGTCCTGGATGTTCGCATCCTGCAATTCTTCGGGACTTGCAATTTGCAAAAGCTTTGCGATCGCAACCTCTCTGGCATCCTCAAAGTTGCGCTTATCCACATTTCTTTGTCCGTTGAAGCGCGATCCCTTGCTGCCCCACTGATTGTTTTTGACATAGGCAAACAGTTCTTCTTTCGACATCGCGTTCACACGCGCCGCCAATTTCATGTCTTTTTCTTCCAGCAGAGCGTTCAGCAAAGACAGTTCGCCGGGCATCTGTCGAATAAGAGCCTCCATCCGCTCGCCATATCTCTCATTCTCCGGCAGTATGCTCATCAATCTGGCGACCGCATAGCCTCTGGTGCTTCGGCAGCCGACCGTCTTATCGCCGATACGCACATTTAAGGAGGCGCGAAGCGGTTGATTTTCACCGCTTGCGATATGCTCTTCCAGCTGCTCTTTCGTCTCCAACGCCGCCAGCGGCTGCGTTGTGCGGGTGTCGGCTTCGTTATCCAGGCAATTTCTGAAAGTTCCATCCTGTGCCTCGGCAGCAAGCGCCCAAATCTCCGCAGACAACTCCTCCCCTGCTTCGATCTTCGCCTTTGCAAGCAGTGCCGCAGCCTGCTCTCTCGTATTATAGCAGCCTTGCCTGTATCCTTTCTTGATCTCGACATACTGCACCTTTTGGAACTGCTCGCTGCTCCCGCCGTTGATGTATCTTTGCAGCATATCGGCGCTCATGCCTTCCACGCTTTCTTTCATCGAAGCATCGTCGCCCTTTTCATGGAACCGGCCGAGCTTTTTCTGCATCTGCATATCCTCTTTTGCTATACGCTCCTGCTCTTTCCGCTCGCGTCTGCGCTCTCTCCATGCTCTGAACCGCTCGATCAAGCCGCCCTGCTCCGCGCCCATCGGAGCGGACTGCGCCACCTCTCCCACGCCGGCACCGAACGCGCCCTGCTGCATGGTATGCGTCAGCTCATGGGCGAGAAGACCGCGGCTTGCCGGGTCGCTCCTATCGAACGCACCGCGCGCGAAAAAGACGTCCTTGCCCGTCGAAAACGCATCCACACCGCGCTGCGACGCTTTTTCCGCCGCGCCGGAATCGGTGTGGATCTTGACGGAGGACAAATCCTTTCCGTAGGCGCGGCTCATGTCGCCGACCACGTCGGTGCTGTTCATAAATTTCCTGCCGATATCGTCGGCTTCTTTTTCCGCCGCAAGATCAAGATATACTTTGCTCATCGTGCATATACCTCCTTCGTGTATGCTGCGCGCGGCAAAATTGCCGCGCTGACTGTTCGCTCTTATCATAACACACAAATTACCGCCTTTTTCTAAATTTTTCTTAAAATGTAACATCGTCTCTTCCAAAAAGCCTCTGCCCCCTGTATAATGTACACTGTTGATAATTGGCTGTTTAACAGGGCGGTACCGCGTCTTTGTCACCAGCCTTCACGGAGAGGAGTCTTTCCCATGGACAGCAATAAAACCCGCCCGTCCGGCACATCGCTTCTTTTGCAGGCGGCAGCCGCGTTTTTGATCCTCGCGCTCGGCATTGTACTCTACTTCAAGCCCCACGCCTCCACCTCCAATATAGACGCTCCCGCACCCGGAAAACCACCCGTTGAACAGACCGTGCCGCAGCCGCCGAAGCCCTCCGATACATACGATACGGCTGATGATACAGCTCCCGTGGTCGAGATCCTTCCCGCCGCAGACGATGCACAGGTCATAAAAGCCATCGGCGTCACCGTCGCGCAGCTTCTTGACGGCTCTGCCGCAGGACTCGCGCAGGAGGCGGGTGCAAACGCCATCATCCTCGACATGAAGCGCGACGACGGAAAGCTCGAGTGGCACTCGCAGGAGGCGGCCGCCCGAAATGTCGGCGCGAACAGCGGCGCACAAAGCATCAACGCGCGCATCACCGCCGCACTGGAGGAGACCGGTCTTTACGCCATCGCGCGCGTTTCCGCCTTCCGCGACCACCTCATCGGTTTTGACAAAGGCTGCACCGTCGAAACGCTCGACGGCGCGATGTGGGCAGACAATGATGGCATCCACTGGTCATCTTTGAGCAATCATGTCATTCGCACCTATATCGCAAGCTGCGCGGTCGAACTCACCGCGCTCGGCTTTGACGAGATCGTGATGGAGCACGTCACAAGTCCTACCTGCGGCGACCTCGCGCTCCTCACGGGCGGCGAGCGTTTTGACGCGCAGCTCCAGATGGATTTCCTCGCCGAGCTTCAAGCCGCTGTCAGCCGTACAGGCGCAAAGCTGTCGCTTGTCATGGATGCCGAAACCTTCGTCCGCGCCGAACCGCTCACTGCGCTCACAGCGCCGATGGTAAACGAATACTTCGACCGTGTCTGGCTGTCCGAAGGTGACGTTTCCGCGCTTGAGGGCGCGGGCATCTCACTCGGCGGTGCCGTCACGCTCACCGATGCGCTCCTGCCCGGCGGCACATCGCAGGCTGTTCTGCCCTGACCCCCCATTTTTCGTATTGCAGAGGTGTACGATGAAAAAGATCGATCCTTGTATTCTGCTGCCGATCCTCGGCGGTGCTTTTCTGCTGCTTGGCGCGGCGTTCAACTGGGCGGCACGGTGGCTCATTTTGCTGCTCGCACTCCTGCTCTTCGCGCTTTTCCTTGCTGCGCTGCTCCGTTTTTCACGGATCAACGCCCTCACGGAGGAGAAAGAGCGCCTGCGCGCGCTTTTGAATGAAGCAAACACGCAGCAAAAGCGTGCCCTTTCCGAAACGGAGGATGCGCACGCAAAACACACGGCAAACCTTCTTACAGACCTCTCCCACTCGCTGCGCGTTCCGCTTTCGGCGATCCAGGGATATGCTGACCTCATTCTGCTCGGCACGCTCGACCCCGTGACGGAATCGGATTATCTTGAAAAAATCGTCGCAGGTACGGTGGAGATCGAAAACGTGCTTGCCGCTCATCTTGGCAGCGCGCAGGTCGACCATCCCCCCCTGCACAAGTCTGTCGAGCTTGTCTCTTTTGCAAAAAAGCAAAGCGACAACATCCGCCGCGACGCAGCACGCTGCGGCGTTTCGGTACAGGTGCTCTCATCCGAGGAGGCGCTCACCGCCGCTGTCGACGCGCATCAGCTCAGCCGTATTTTTGCGCATCTTTTTGAAAACGCACTGCGTTATATGCGGCGCGAGGGCATGATCACCGTTCGCGTGGCACGCGAGGGCGATTTTGCCCGTATCTGCGTGCGAGATGACGGACTTGGACTTGCGGAAGAAGAGGTTGCAAACGTCTTTGATTCGCGGTTTCAAGGCTCGAACCGCATGGAGGGCAAAGGCAGCGGCTACGGACTTTTCTGGGTCAAAAAAGCTGTTGAAGCGAACGGCGGCAGTGTCAGTGCCGAAAGCGGCACGGGACGCGGCATGTCGGTCACCTTTACGCTCCCGCTTGCCAAAGAGGACGCGAAATAAATCCGAATCACCTTTTCCCCGACGGCTTGCTCGTCGGGGAAATTTTAGCGTATCAAAAGAGGTATCTATGCATCAACAAAATTTACGCGGCGATTGTGAGAAAATCGTCCGCGATGCGATCGGCGCTTGCCTTCCCGATACGGCGGTGCGCCGCGCAATGCAAAACTTCAAGCCGCCGCGTGGCCGGCTTATTCTCATCGCTGTCGGAAAGGCGGCGTGGAACATGGCGCGCGCCGCGTTGGAGAGCCTTCCGCGTCCTGTCGATGCGGGACTGGTCATCACAAAATACGGTCACAGCCGCGGAACGCTGGAAAATTGTACGGTCATGGAGGCGGGGCATCCTGTGCCGGATGATGCGTCGTTTGCCGCCGCGCGGGCGGCGCTTTCGATGACGGAGGATCTCTGCGAAGAGGATACGGTTTTGTTTCTCCTCTCCGGCGGCGGCTCCGCGCTTTTTGAGCTGCCGCGCGTTTCGCCCGAAACGCTTCGCCGCATCACCGGGGAGCTTCTCTCACGCGGGGCATCGATCGGGGAGATCAATACCGTCCGAAAGCGCATCTCCGCTGTCAAGGGCGGACGCTTTGCGCTCCACTGTGCAGGTGCGCGCGTTGTGTCGCTGATCCTCTCTGATGTCCTTGGAGATACGCCCGACACCATCGCCTCCGGCCCGACCTGCCCCGACCCGACAACGTGCATCGAAGCTTTCCACATCGCAAAAAAGTATGACCTTACGCTCGACGAGGAAGCGGCGGCGCTTCTTGCCGAGGAAACGCCGAAAGAACTTCCCAATGCGGAAGTCACCGTTATCGGCGGCGTGACGCACTTGTGCGCCGCAGCAGCAGACGCGGCAGGCAAGCTCGGCTACCGCAGCGTGCTTCTCACCGACCGGCTCGATTGCGAAGCCCGCGCGGCAGGTGCGTTTTTCGCAGGTCTTGCAAGGAAGTATCAAAACACCGATGAAAGCATCGCCCTCATCGCGGGCGGCGAGCCGGTGGTGACGCTCTGCGGCGATGGGCTTGGCGGGCGCGCGCAGGAGCTTGCCCTTGCCGCTGCCGAGGGTCTTTCCGGCATTGCAAACGCCGCACTCATCTGCATCGGCTCCGACGGGACGGATGGTCCAACCGACGCGGCGGGCGGCTTTGTCGACGGCAAAAGTGCCGCCGCGATGCAGGAAGCCGGCATTGACCTGCGCGCCGCGCTTGACAACAACGATTCCTACCACGCGCTCAATTCCTGCGGCGGACTCGTTTTCACAGGTCCGACCGGTACGAATGTAAACGACCTCACTGCTGTTCTCATCCGCTCCGATCGCACTTGCAAAGCATGACGCCTTGCTGTAAAATAAAAGTGATATCGCAATATGAAGGAGGATGCTTCCAAATGGAAAAATCAAAGGTCTATTTCACCGATATGCGCACCTCGCACGCAAGCCTGCTCAAAAAGCTCGACCGGCTGCTCACCGCCGCCGGCATGGATCAGATCGACTTTGAGGGTAAGTTCACCGCCATCAAGGTCCACTTTGGTGAACCCGGCAACGTTGCCTACCTTCGCCCCAACTTCGCCCGCGTCGTGGTCGACGCTGTGCGCCGCCGCGGCGGCAAGCCGTTTCTGACCGACTGCAACACGCTCTACGTCGGTCGGCGCAAGGACGCGCTCGAGCATCTTGAGGCGGCGCAGGAGAACGGCTTTTCTCCTCTTACGACAAACTGCCAGATCATCATTGCCGATGGTCTCAAGGGCACGGACGATGTTGCCGTGCCGCTCACGGGCACAACGTATGTCAAGGAAGCCAAGATCGGACGCGCCATCATGGATGCCGACGTTTTTGTGAGCCTGAGCCACTTCAAAGGGCACGAGGCGACGGGCTTTGGCGGTGCCGTCAAGAACATCGGCATGGGCTGCGGCAGCCGCGCCGGAAAGATGGAGCAGCACAACGCGGGAAAGCCCACCGTCGACGAGTCGCTTTGCCGTAACTGCCACGCCTGCGCCAGAAGCTGCGGTCAGGACGCCATCCGCTTTGAAAACGACCACGCCGTCATCGACCAGGACAAGTGCGTCGGCTGCGGCAGATGCATCGGCGCGTGCAACTTCAATGCGATCGAAAACAACACCGGCTGCGCCGAGCGCGAGCTTTGCATGAAGATGGCGGAGTACGCCCTTGCCGTTGTGCAGAACCGTCCGCACTTCCATGTTGCCATCATCATGGATGTTTCCCCCATCTGCGACTGCTACGGCGCAAACGATGTGCCCATCATCCCCAACCTCGGCATGCTCGCAAGCTTCGACCCCGTTGCGCTCGACCAGGCATGCGCCGACCTTTGCAACGCCGCAGCGCCGCTTACGAACAGCTACCTTGCCGAAAGCCATGAAAAGTGCGACTGCCATGACCACTTCACAGCCATGCACCCGAACACCCACTGGGAGGACACGCTCGCCCACGGCGAGGCGATCGGCGTCGGTACGCGCGCGTATGAGCTTATCACCGTTTGACCTGTCAGAAAGGACGTGATCGATATGAAACGCACACTCTCCCTCATTCTTGTGCTTTCCATGCTGCTTGCGCTTTTGTGCGGCTGTATGGGCGGCACGGTCACAGAAGATGCCCTTCCCGATGCGGATGAACCCGCCGTCGACACGCTCGCACCCGCAGGCGACGACACAAATGCGCAGGAGGAAACACAGTCCGACCCTGAGCCGGTCACGCCTCCCGCGCCGCAAAAGGCGGAATACACCATCAAGTCTGCCATCTATCGCGAAGGTGACACGATCCCCGAAGGCTACACGACCTACTCCGGCGTTGTGGAGCATCTTTTCTTCCACCCCGTGATCGCTTATCCCGAAGTTGCTTTTTCAAGCTATCAGGCAGAGGGACTTGACGACTGGATGGTGACGGTCGGTGAATATGTGAAGATCCTTGAAAGCGTCTATGAAAAGGGTTTTGTCCTCGTCGACATCAACGACATCTGGTCGGAGGAAACGGCGGAAGACGGCACGCGGCGCATGGTCAAAAATACGCTCCTCGTTCCCGAGGGGAAACGCCCGCTCGTTTTCAGCTATGACGATGTGAATTACTATCAGTACATGATCGAAACCGGCTTCACCCACAAGCTCATTCTCGGTGACGACGGACTTATTTGGAGTTATGGACTCGATCCCGACGGAAAGGAAGTCATTTCGCAGGATCTTGACGCGGTGACCATCCTCGACAAATTCGTGCGTGAGCACCCCGACTTCTCACCCTTTGGCGCGAAGGGCTGTTTGAGCCTGACGGGTTTTGAGGGAATCCTCGGCTACCGCACGCAGACCGACCGCGACAATACGAGCGCGGAGTTTGAAGCGGCGCGCCAGAAGGAGATCACCGCCGTAAAGCCGATCGTCGAAGAGCTTAAACGCACCGGTTGGACGTTCGGCTGCCACACCTGGGGACACATCAACCTCGACCGCGTCGGAATGTCCACCATCACCGACGACCTTACCCGCTGGACGGAGGAGGTCGGATCGCTCATCGGCGAGACGAGCGTTATCTTCTACCCGCACGGCGCGCGCCCCGACGGCAATGACTGGAAGAATACGGGCGAGGAGTTCCGCTATCTCCACTCGCTCGGCTACCGCGTGTTCTGCTCGGTGGGCATCAATTCTTTCTCGTACATAAAAGACGACATCGGCGCTGTTATCTGCGACCGTCTGCACCCCGACGGAACGACGCTTCGCAGTGCGAAAAGTCTTGAACGATATGCGCAGTTCTACGACGCGCGAGAGATCATCGACCTTGAAAGCCGCCCCGTGCGCGAGGTCGGCTGGATGAGCTGAATTTGAGAGGAGTATCACCATGACCGAAGAAAAGCTGATGGAACTTGCCGTTTCGATGATGGAGCGCGCCTATGTTCCGTATTCGCACTTCCCTGTCGGCGCGGCGCTCGAATGCAGCGACGGCACGGTTTTCACCGGCTGCAATGTGGAAAATGCTGCATACGGCGCATGCATCTGCGCCGAGCGCACGGCTGTTGTCAAAGCGGTGAGCGAAGGGCATCGCGATTTCGTCCGCATCGCTGTTGCCGGCGGAAGCGATGATTTCTGCTATCCGTGCGGCACCTGCCGTCAGGTGCTCTACGAGTTCGCGCCGGATATGGATGTCATCTGCCGCAATAAGGCCGGCAAAACGCATAAGCTGCCCCTGCGCGAGCTTCTTCCCCACGGATTCGGGGGAAGCCATTTGGGCTGAAACAAAAGCAGAAAAAGACCGCTGCAAATCTCTCTTTGCAGCGGTCTTTTCATCAAAACATCTTGTTGTCGCTTCTGTTTTCGCCGTCGGCAAGGAAGCCGTCCGTATCGCGCACTCTGCCGTTTTCGACCATCTGCTCAAAGCGTCCGACAGAGCCGGCGTTTTTCGTCGGACCTGTCCTGCCGCGCATACCGTCATCACCTGCGTCGAGTGCGCCCCGGGCGGCACCCGCAGCGCCGCCAACAGCACCGCCGACCATATCGCCGATCATATCACCCGCGTCATCGACTGCGCGGCGCGCGGCGTTGGGAAGGCTTTCTTTCGCGCCGTCAGCGGCTTTCTGACCGCTCGTGCCGTCCTTTTCGCTTGTGCCGCCCTGCGTCTGCGAAGGAGGCGTGTTTGTGCTGTCTGCGGCACCGCCGCCGGATTCGCCGCCGCACGCGCACAGTGCAAACAGCAGTACAAGCATCGTGGAGTAAATTGCAATTTTACGTCTCATCATCGTGCTCCTTTTTTACGCTTTTTTGTGATACCCGCTGTTAGTATGGACGCGGAGTTTCTTTTTAGTGCAAGTATTTTTTGCAAATTTCCTTCAAAATTCAAAAAGAGCGCGAAAAAACACTTGACTTTTCACGCACTTTTGATATAATGATTTTCGCTGTCGGACAGGCAGTGAATTGAACAGTCTCTCGGTCGAGCAGCATGGAGAAGTCGCGTAGCTGGTCGAGCGCGCACGATTGGAAATCGTGTATACCCCAAAAGGGTATCGAGGGTTCGAATCCCTCCTTCTCCGCCAAAAAGGAAGTACACCAGCCGCAGGTTGGTGTACTTCCTTTTTGCGGTTTAGGTGTATCGGATGAGAACAGGTCGCACACCCGCAGACGCGCAGAAAGACTGCCGCCGGCAGGTTTTTCAGCCCGAGGGCGGGATCCTTCCCTCTCCGCCAAAACGCGACCGAACACCCCTTGCAAAAAAGGCTGCAAGATGGTATATTCTGCAGGGGAGATCCATTTCCCATATTTCGGAAAGGGGGCGGTCTCATGGCTCTCATCCTCAAAGGTTCACAGGTCGCCGCCGCCATGAGCGAGGAGCTTTCGCGCCGCGCGGCATCGCTCGCGGCGGAGGACGTAAGACCGACACTTGCCATTTTGCGCGTTGGCGAGCGTGCGGACGACATCGCCTACGAAAACGCCGCCGTCAAGCGCTGTCTTGCGGTCGGCGTGGATGTGATACAGCATCACCTCCCCCAAAACGCTCCGCGCGAGAAGCTTTTGACCGAGATCGACGCAGCCGGCAAGGACAGCGGCATCCACGGTCTTTTACTGCTCCGTCCGCTTGCGGACACAGATGCGGAGGACGCCGCCCGCGCCGCGCTTTCGCCGGAAAAGGACATTGACGGCATGACCGCAGCCTCACTGTGCGGTGTTTTTACCGGCAGCAGCACCGCATTCCCCCCCTGTACGGCGGAGGCTTGCGTCACGCTTTTGGATCACTATGGCATCCCCCTTGCGGGGCGCCGTGTGACCGTCATTGGGCGCAGTCTTGTCGTCGGGCGGCCGCTTTCGATGCTGCTCCTTGCCCGTGACGCGACGGTCACTGTCTGCCATTCAAAAACCGCCGACCTTGCAGAGGCTTGCCGCAGCGCGGATATCGTCGTTTCGGCGGCAGGGCGCGCGCGGCTGCTGGACCGCTCTTTTTTTAGAGCCGGACAGGTCGTTGTTGATGTCGGTATGAGTACAGATGCGGACGGCAGCCTTTGCGGTGATGTTTGCTTTGACGAGGTCGAGCCGATCGTTCACGCCATCACACCCGTCCCCGGCGGCATCGGCGCCATGACGACAGCGGTGCTTGCAAGGCACGTTATAATCGCCGCGGAAATCGCAAAATCCCGGAAATATGAGGGAACTTTCCGATAAAACGGAATAATTATAAAATTTTCGCCGGTATATACAGCAGAAAACTGTGTTTTTCACATATTTTTGAATATTTTTCGCTACGGTCAGAGTAGGTGCGGCGCGTCAAGTGCCGGCGGATGGGAAGTTGCCGCCGGACGAAGAAATTTTTTTCGCGGTGCCGCACTGCCTCCGCTGCCACCGAAGCGCGCTCTTTTGCGCTCTTTTTGTGGCAATTTGCCGCGAAAGGAGCGTTTTTTTATGAAAAAAATCACAATTCACACACTTGTACAGCTTGCCCTTCTTGTCGCTGTTGAGATCGTTTTATCCCGTTTTTGCTCGATAAATGCCTGGAATACAAAAATCGGCTTCAATTTTCTCCCCACTGCGCTTGCCGCGATCCTCTATGGTCCGTTTTGCGCTGCCATCGTCGCAGCTTTGGGAGATTTTTTAGGGGCAGTCCTCTTCCCGATCGGACCGTATTTTCCAGGTTTTACCATTACAGCTTTTTTAACGGGGCTTCTTTTTGGCGTCTTTTTGCGAAAAGATCCGTCAATTTTCCGGATTTGCGCGTGTGTTGCCGTAAAAGAGCTTGTGCTGGGTCTGCTCTTGAACACATTTTGGCTTTCTTTTCTCTATAAATCTCCGTTTTTTCCGCTTTTTCTCTCGCGTATTTTCCCGCAGTGCGTTGTGCTGATCGTCATAGAATTCCTTTTGCTGCGCGTGCTTGTGCGCACAGTTCGCGTGCACGGAAGGGGGCTTTTGACATGATGAACGTCCAGCAGGCGATCACCTATATCAAAAGCGCGAACGGCGGCAAAATGCGTCTCGGTCTTTCCCGCGTGCGGGAGCTTTTGCGCCGCCTTGGGGATGTGCAGGAAACTTTGCGCTTTGTCCACGTCGCCGGAAGCAACGGCAAAGGCAGCACCTGCGCGATGATCGAGTCGATCCTGCGCACGGCAGGGTACAAAACAGGTCTTTTTACTTCTCCGGCTGTTTTTGATTTTCGCGAGCATATCCGTGTTCGCGGCGAGTGGATCGGTGAGGAGGCGCTCTGCACTTTGACAGAACAGGTGCGCGCGGCGGCAGCAGAAATGGATGACCAGCCCACGCAGTATGAGCTTTTGACTGCGCTTGCAATTCTTCATTTTGCACGCGAAGGATGTGAGGTCGTTGTTCTGGAAGCGGCACTCGGCGGTCGGGACGACTGCACGAATGTGATCGGCGCACCGCTTGCCGCCGTGATCACCTCTGTCTGCCTTGAGCACACGAAGATCCTGGGCGCGACGCTCGGCGAGATCGCGGCAGTGAAAGCAGATATCATCAAGCACGGATGCAGTGCCATATGCTGCGAAAATGACGGTGCGGTCATGGAGGCTGTGGCTCGGAGGTGTGCGCAGGTGGATGCGCCGCTTCGCATTGCATCCTGCAATGCGCTCACGCCACTGGGGGGCGATCTTACGGCACAGCGCTTTTCCTACCGCGGCAAGGTATACACGCTGCCGCTTCTCGGCGCACATCAGCTTGCGAATGCGGCGGCGGCGCTTGCTGCGGTCGGCGTTTTGCGCGAGCGGGGACTCATCATCACAGATGACGCCATCTCGCAGGGGCTTGCATCGGTGAAGTGGGGCGCACGGTTCGAAATTCTGCGGCGCGAGCCGCTTTTCATCCTCGATGGCGGTCACAACCCACAGTGCGCCGCCGCACTTGCAAGTACGCTTTCGGCGTATTTCCCGTGCCGGAAATTCACCTTTATCATGGGCGTACTCGCCGATAAATCGCTTGAGGCGATGGTTCAAAGCGTTCTTCCGCACGCGGAGCGTTTTTTCTGCGTCACGCCGGACAACCCCCGCGCACTGGACGCGCAGGCGCTTGCCGACGTTGTTCGCGCCTGCGGAGGACAGGCGGAGGTGTTCGGCACTGTTTGCCAGGCGGCAGTGACGGCACTGCGGGCAGGGACGCCCGCCTGTGCGTTCGGGTCGCTGTATATGATGGGCGAGGTGAAGAGGTGCTTTTCTTCTTCTTGCTGACGCAGCGCCCGAGAAAACGAAAAAGCTCGGAGCGCAAAGAGCAACGCAGCCGCAAACAAAAAGCTCTCCCGACCCATGGTCGGGAGAGCTTTCCTTGTAAGGGGGAGATTTTTTTATTCCGCGAAGCAGCGGAACAGGAATGTGACCATCTGGCCACGCGTGCAATTGCTGTTGGGTGCAAACGTGCCGTCGCCCATGCCGTTGGTGATGCCGTTGGCAACTGCCCATGCAACCGCGTCTGCATAGTACGCGCCGGTCTCAACATCGGCAAAGCCGCTCTCGCCGGAGGCAGCACCGCCCTGCATACGATACAGGAAGGTTGCCATCTGGGCACGCGTGCATTCTGCGTCGGGCGCGAACGTGCCGTCGCCCATGCCGTTGGTGATGCCGTTGGCAACCGCCCATGCGATCGCATTGGCATAGTACGCATCGGCGCTGACGTCACTGAAGCTCACGTCACCTGCGACAGAGGGAGAACCTGCCGCACGGTAGAGGAACGTGACCATCTGGGCGCGCGTGCAGGACGCGTTGGGCGCGAACGTGCCGTCACCCATGCCATTGGTGATGCCCTTTTCAACTGCCCATGCAACCGCTTCGGTGTAATATGCACCGGCGGGAACGTCGACGAAGGAGCCGGTCTCATCCTTGGGCTCTTCTTCCTTGGGCTGTTCGGGCTTCTTGCCGGGGATGGTGACAGGACCGGAGTAGCCGCCGCCACCGCCGCCGCCTTCGACGACAGGATCTTCCTCGGGGATGACATCCGTTTCGTCCACACCGTAGCCGATGGCATAGGTGGAGAAGAGGTTGGTGTAGATGTAGATGCGGCCGTTCTCCTCATCGAAGAACACCTTGCCGTCCACTCTATCCTCGGCTTTTTCGGCGCGCTTGTCCAGCTTGCCGAACACATTGACCGCACCGTTATGGTGGCGATAGAGGTTCAGATTGTCCTTGCCCTCCATGTCATAGGACAGGATGATCTCCAGGACAACGCCGGTTTTGCTGAGCGGTTCGGCTTTCGTGCTGTCACCGACAAGCAGACCCACGCTGATGTCAAGGAACGAGAAGAACTGCTTCTTGCCGCCCTTGCCATGGTCTCTGGACTTACGCTCGATCTCCTTTTTGTGGTCGTCGTTGACATCGTCCTTGCCCTTGGGGGCAATGTTCATCTCGGCGCGAACATGGCTGTCCTCGCCCTTGCCGTGTTCGGCAGCGACCTTGTCAAGACCGCCGACAGCAAGGGGAGCTGCAACATCTTCATCCTCCGGAGCATCGCTCTCGTCGAAGACGAGACCACTGCTGACGCTATCACCGGGGAGCGCGACTTCGACAACAGTATCCTCACCGGTCACCTCAACGACAACGGACGCATTCCTGTCGAGCGCACCGCTTTGCGTGTAGACATTCGCCTCGACGCTGTAAACGCCGGCAGGCAGCTTCAGATAGGCGGAACCGGTGGTAACGACTTCACTTTCGACAACGATATTCTCGTTTTCGTAGCTGTGCTCATAGAGCACGCCGTTTTGAAGTGCGCGAACCTCAATGCCTTCCGCGCTCGATCCGTCAGCAGTCTTGACGATAACATCCACTGTGTAGATATTCTCGCTCCAGCGTGCAGTGAGTGTCACATCCTTTTCAGGCATAGTGAACAGACTGCCCACTTGATAGAACTCGCCGTCACATTCCCAGCCGATGAAGGTGTGGTGTTCTTTGTAATAGTAGTGCGAACCGTCAATGAGCTCGACCGTTTCACCGGGCAGATAGTAGACCGGGGCAGGATCATCACCCTCAACGCTATCATAGTTTCTGTCATAGGAGAGCAGATAACCCTTCTCAAATTCCACGCTGACAGTGGTATCTTCTTCGGGCATGGTGAAGGAGAATGTGGTCGCTCTGGTATAAACTTGATAACCGATCGTGACTTCTTCAGCTTCGCCGAGGTCAGTCTGCTCCGTTCCGTTTAGCTCGACCGTTTTGAGCTTGTAACCATCCCTTGCCACTACATAGGCAGTTACTTCTTCGTCCGGTGCAACATAAATCAGGTTGCCGGAGGTGGCGACGGTCTCAAAGTGGACAAAGCCACCCACAGTCTTCACATCCGCGCTGACCTGATAGACACCGCCACCGCCGGCAGGGGGCTCCTCGCCGCCGGTCTTCGCGAAGGTCACCGTGATGGTGACTGCGCAGTAAGGCATCTCAAAATGATAGGTCCCGTCGGTAAAGATCTCATACGTTACCTCGCTGCCGTTTTCATCGGTGATGACGAAGCTTTCGACCTCGTAGCCCTCATCCGGCGTCACGGTGACATCCAAGCCCGCGCCGCCTTCCCGCTCGGTCAGAGCAGGCACGACCGTGCCGTTTTTGGTGTCGGCAACGTTGACGGCGTACTTGGTGACCTCCTCGCCGCCGATCTTCGTCTCGACCGCACGGACAACAACGGGCTCGTAGGGCATCACGAAGGAGTAACTGCCCTCGTTTTCGCTGCACTCCACAGCGCCGTCATTGACGCTGACGCTTTCGACCTCATAGCCTTCCGTCGGTTCGACCGTGAAGGAAACCGTATCGTCTGCGAACGCATAGGTCGTGGTGTCATCGCCAGCAGTGTAAACATCACTGAAGTTGATGATGCACCCATTCGTGTCGTCGCTCACTGTATAAGCGCCGCCGGGGAGCTCGACATCTGCCGCCGAGACGCCGGTGACAGGAACGAAGCTGATGACCATGGCGATGGTCAGAAAAATGCTAAGGAAACGCTTTTTCATTTTTTCTTCTTACAACTCCTTTCAGGGATTTTTGGAACGCGCTTCCCCTTCCGTTGTAATGGGCTGCATCTTACCGGATGCAGCAAAATATGACCCCCTTACTCTCTTTTTTCCCACGGCAGGGGAGGGGGGCAAAACGCCCCCTTTTTCCCGTTCCCGTGAGGAAAAACAAAATCGTGCTGTGCGGGCGAAATGCCCCAGCACAGCACGATGAAAATAGCAACACAAGCCGTTACTATTCCCCTTGCAAAAAGATAAGTCAAAAGGGTATAATAACAGCGTGGTACGGTTTTCCCGTTGTGTGGGCAGGTACAGTGCCCGCGCAGGTCCTCGGGTGCGCCAACACCCGGGGACTGCCGCAATATTCTGTTTTCCTCATTACTGGCATCGTATCACACACAATTCAATTTTGCAAGTAAAAATTCAAAATTTATCTCCGAGTCCCTCAAAAGCCAATCACTGCAGGACTTTGCGCCGATTTTCCCCCCTTCAAAAAAGCTGGGCAGACTGTACGGTCTGCCCAGCTTTCGCTCGTTTTTTACCGAATATTTCCGCTTGTCGCGACCGTCTGGATGACGGGCTTTGTGGTGGAAAGATAGGTTGCGCTCGTCCAGCCGAGCTTCTTGTTGTACTTGACAAGCATCCAGCCGTCCTGCTCAGCGGCGACGCTCACGCTCTCGCCGATGATCGCCTGATCCACAACGTCGTAGCTCGTTCCGGGTCCGCTTCGCACGTTGAGCTTGTTCGCGTTGACATAATACGTCTTGTACGAATCAAAAAGCGAGGCCGGATAGACCAAAAGCTCAGGGTGCTTTGTGAAATCGATCCAGGAATTTGCGGGTACGATCTGCTGCGTCGGCGGTGTGGGGTCATTTTCAGGCTGCGTATCGGGCAGCGGGTCGGTCGCCTCGACCGAGCCGAGACGGATCTCCTCCTCCAGCTCGGCAATTTTCTTGTTCGCGTCGGCAAGCTGCAGCTCCGCCTCTTCCAGGGCCGCTTCCGCCCGCGTCACCGCCTTGCTCGTTGTGGCGACCTTGATCCCCAAAACGATCGACAAGATCAAAAGTACCGCGACGGCTGCACAAAGTCCCAAAAAGAGCAGGTAGAGCGGATTATGGCGCTTGCGCCGTGGGGCTGTTCTGGTTCCTTCCATCGTCATATCCTCCTTTGTGATCGTTTTTTTCTCCGCATTCTAATTGTAGCAAAATCTCAAAAAATGTCAACCTGCGTTCGGCAGTGCCACTTGACAAGCCGGTCCATGCGTACTATACTCTTCCCAAAATCGGGGGTGATCCGGTGAAAAAACACTCTATAAAGCGTTTTCCTCCCATTACAAGTGAAGATTTTGCGCAGCGGGCAGCGGCATGCTTTGCGATTTTTCTTCTTTCACTTTTTCTTCTTGCAGCGCCGCCTGTGCGCGGAGGCTACCTGTGCATCATGGAATTTAAGCTGCTGCTTTTCGCGGCAGCAGTACTCTTTTTTGCGCTTTGCACGCTTCCCTGCGCGCTCTTGCAGCGCAGGCGTCCTTCTGCCGCGCAGATCGCAGCGTGGGTGTATCTCGCGCTTGCGCTCGTCTCCGCGCTCGTCTCCGCGTATTTCCCGAAAACACTCCTCGGCGGCGACCGGCTGGAGGGCGTGGCAACTGCTGCACTGTACATTCTCACGTTTACAACGCTCTCCCGCTTTTGGCGGGTGGAGCTTTCGCATCTGCGCATTTTTGCCGTTTGCGTGAGCGTGCTTTGCTGTATCTGCCTTTTGCAGTTTTGCGGCAGGAATCCGCTTTTCCTCTTCCCCGAACCGCTCAATTTTTTCGGTGCAGACCGCGATTATGCAGGTACATTCGCCGGAACGCTCGGAAATGCCGACCTTACGGCGGTCGTCCTTGCGATGGCGCTTACGGTATGCGTTGGGGCGGTCGCGGCACGCCGCGGGGCACAGTGCGGCTGCTTTTTTGTATGCGGCGGACTTTGCATCTTCGTCCTTGTGCAGCTCGATGTTTCCTCGGCTTGGGTGGCACTCGGCATCAGCGCCGCACTCGCGCCGCTTTTCGTGCTGCGCCGGCGGCGTATGCTGTATCTCGCGGCGCTTACGCTTGTGAGTATCTGCGCGGTTTTCCTGCTTGTGAAATTTCCGCCACAGGATGGGATGCTGCGCGAGCTTTCGCTTTTGCTGCGCGGCGAAGCCGACGGCTCGTTTGGCTCGGGACGCATCGCCATCTGGCGGCAGCTGCTTCCCTACGCTGCAGAGCATCCGCTGCTTGGCACAGGTCCGGACACGGTCTGGCTGTATGAGCTTGCGCCTTTTTACTGGACGCGGGGCGACGGCGCACAGATCCCTTCGCTCATCACGGCGGCGCACAGTGAATATCTGCAAATTTTGTGTACACAGGGCGCGCTGGGACTTCTTACCTATTTGACGCTGCTTGCGCTCGTTTTGTTCCCGCGCGGGGAACGGAGCTGTGAGGGAACGATCTGCGCGATAGCGGCGGTGTGTTACCTCGTTTGGGCGTGCTTTGGCATCAGCGCCTGCGTCAGTACGCCGGTCTTTTGGGTTTTCCTCGCTGGAGCGAGCGGTCGGAGATAAAAAACAGCGCGCCTCACAGAAGAAGTGAGGCGCGCTGTCAGCATATTCAATAAGGTATCAGGCGGCATTTCCCGCTGCGGTCTCATGGACATTTCGGAAGTAATAATTGCCCATAACGTCGCAGTAAACGCCGGCAAGCTCCTCGCGCAGGAGGCTGGAATTTGCGTAGTAATAAAGCGGAAGAAGTACCTCATCATCGATGAGGAGGCTCTCCGCGTCATGCATGAACGCGGCGCGCGCATTGGAGTTGAGCGAATGCTCCGCAACGCCGAGGAGAACATCATACGTTTCGTTGCTGTAAGAGATGTAATTTTCCGCGCTGTCGGAACGCCACATGCCAAGAAAGCCAAAAGCGTCGTTGATCGTCGCGCCGACACGGAGTCCGGCAAGCTGATACGTCTTTCCCGAAAGCGCGGCTGCAAGCTCCTCCGCACTGACGCCGCGCAGGACAACATTCACGCCGATGGACTCTTTCCACATCGTCTGCAGTGCCTTTGCAACCGCGTCATTTGCACCGCCTGCCTCGTAAATATACTCGATCGGAGGGAAGCCCTGCCCACCCGGGTATTCCGTTCCGCTCATGCGAAGGCGCGCCTGTGAGCAGTTTTCCACATAATCCTCCGTGCGTGCGCCGTGCAAGGCACCGCCGACCGTGCGGAAGTCATCCTCCGAATCCTCGCCGTCAGCGATACCGTAGGGGACAAGACCCGCCGCAGCAACGCTTCCTGCCTCAGCAGCGGCAGCGACTGCATCGCAGTCGATGGAAAGGGAAAGTGCTTCACGGATCGTTTCGATATCAAGCGGAGAGACAAGGTTGTTGATCAGCACCGTATACGTCGCGGCAAGCGGTGTTGCCGTCCAATCCTCCTGCAAGGAGAGCTCACGCAGGACATCTTCGGGGAGGTCCTCGACAAAATCGACCTCACCGTTTTGGTAGAGCGCGTATGCCTCCGCATCCGAGGCGAAGAAGAATTGTATCGTATCCGGTCCAAGGCGTTTTGCCTCATGGTAGCCTTCATTCACGCGAAGAGCCATGCGCTCCCCCCGTCTCCAGCTCTCAAGCATATAGGGACCGTTGGATACAAAGCCTGCCGCGCCGCTGTCCCACGTCCCCCCGCTGTCTTCAACAATACTGCGCCGCAGCGGCATCGTTGCAACGGCGGTGCAGACATTTTCGAGAAAATACGGGTCGTGCGCTTTGAGCGTTACGCTGAGCGTATACTTGTTTTCGGCGTTGACGGCAAGCGTTGAGGTGTCTCCACCCTCGCGAACCTCGTCGTATCCGACGATGCCGCTCAAAAGCGTATGGTTCGGCGATTCAGTCTTCGGATTTGCAAGGCGGCGCCATGCAAATACAAAGTCAGAGGCGGTCAGCTTCGTGCCGTCCGACCAGCGTGCCGTTTCGCGCAGGTCAAAGACGTACGTTTCCGTACCGTCTTCGTTTTCGGTGACGGTGTGCCCGCTTGCAATGCCGTAGTCGAGCTTGGCAACACCGTCGCCATCGTCGCTCAGGCGCATCAGGTTTTCAAAAAGATGGTACATCACGCTCTTCCCCGCCGCACCTGCCATCGCAGGGTCAAGAACGCTCGGCTCCCCCTGCACACAAACACGCAGGTCAAACTGCTCCTCCTCCGGCGTTTCCTCTCCTCCGCCGCCGCAGGCACAAAGCAGTGTCAAAAGCATCGCCGCAGTCATCAAAAACGCGGCGGTACGCTTCGTCGTTTTCATAAAGTTCTCCTTCTATCCGGGCGACTGACCGAATTTCGCCGCAAGGCGGCGAAAAAAATCAAATCATTTTATCCGGCGGCGTGTGCTGCGGATAAAACACTTTTTTATTATACAGAAATTCCCCCTCCCTGTAAAGTCGGGAGGGGGAATTCGTTACAAAAAAGTTACAAGCTTATTTTTGCACAAGCTCGGTGAGCGCGCCGTTTTCATCAAGCTCCACAGGAGTGATGGTGTTTTTGGTGCGCTTTGCGATCTCATCAATGCGCATTTTGGAGGGATAGTCGGCAACAAACGTGTATGCCTTCCCCTGCCGCTTCGCACGGCCCGTGCGCCCGATACGGTGGATATAATACTCGTTCTCATCGGGTACATCGCAGTTGAAAACGGCATCCACATCGTCCACATCGATGCCGCGCGCAGCAACGTCCGTTGCGACGAACACGCGCAGCTCCCCCTTACGGAAGCGCGCCATGACCGCCTCGCGCCGCTTTTGCGGGATGTCGCCGTGGATGCAGTCAGCGTCGATGCCGCGAAGCTGCAAAAACTTCGTCATGCGCTCGGTCGAGCCCTTCGTGTTGCAAAATGCCATCACACGCTCAAAGCCCTCCGCTTCCATGATCTTCACCATCGCGTCGACCTTTCCGTCCGTGGAAACGTCCATTCGGTACTGGCGGATATCGGGCTTATTCTTCTCGTCGGCGGCGACCTCGATCTCCACGGGGTCTCGCTGGTAGACCCAGCTGATATCCATGACCTCGCGGCTCATCGTGGCAGAGAACATTCCAAGGTGGCGCCGCTTTGGGATCTTATCGAGGATGCGGGTCACATCGTGGATGAAACCCATGTCGAGCATACGGTCCGCCTCATCGAGGACGACGGTTTGGGCGCTGTCGACACGCACGGTGCGCCGCTTCATGTGGTCGGACAGGCGTCCCGGCGTTGCAACGACGATCTGCGGCTTTTTCTTCAGCGCCTCGATCTGCTTGCCGATAGGCTGTCCGCCGTAGAGGCAGACGATACGGATCCCCGTTTTGTAAACGGCGACCTCACGCATCTCACTTGTGATCTGCATGGCAAGCTCACGCGTAGGCGCCATGATGACCGCCTGCACCTCGTGGCTTTCCGTGTCGATGTGTTCAATGATAGGGATGCCGAAGGCAAACGTTTTTCCCGTGCCGGTCGGCGCCTTTGCAATAACGTCCTTCCACTCGAGCATTGGCTCGATGCAGCCCGCCTGCACGGGCGTTGACATCTCGATCCCCTTTTTTTGCAGTGCGCGCAATGTCTCCCCCGAAAGGGGGAGACTTGCAAAGCGCACGCCTTCGGTAAATTGCATTGTTTTTTCTTCCTTACATTTTTTCGAAAAAGATGCTTCGCATCTTTTTCGAGTTTTCTGTGATCAGCGGTGGGGAACGTGCCAGATATTGTCGGCGTATTCGCCCACACTGCGGTCAGCGGCGAAGATGCCGCTGCGCGCGATGTTGCGAAGCGACATCGCATTCCACGTCCTGCGGTCGGCATAAGTCTGCATCATGCGGCGCTCCGCCTCGCAATAATCGGCGAAGTCGGCAAGGAGCATATACTCGTCGTTTCCGAGCAGACGCTCACGCAGATCGTTGTAGGAAACACCGTCGGAAAAACCGGTACGCAGCTGGTCGAGGACGCGCTGGATACGCACGTCGCGCTGTTCATATGCGCGCGGATCGTAGCCGCCGGCTTTGAGCGCGGAAACTTCGTCGGCATGGAGACCAAAGAGGAACATATTCTCGTCACCAAGCAGCTCGTGCATTTCAACGTTTGCGCCGTCGAGCGTACCGATGGTGAGCGCGCCGTTCATCATGAACTTCATATTGCCCGTGCCGGAGGCTTCCTTGCCGGCGGTAGAGATCTGCTGGCTGACCTCGGAGGCGGGGATGAGTCGCTCGGCAAGCGAGACGCGGTAGTTTTCAAGGAAAACGACCTGCAGCTTGTCGCGGCAGATGGGGTCTTTTTCGATCTGGCGCGCAAGCGAGCAGATCAGGCGAATGATGCGCTTTGCAACAGCGTAGCCGGGCGCCGCCTTCGCGCCGAAAAGGAAGGTGTGCGGCTGCATATCCATGCCGGGATTGTCGCGCAGCGTCTGGTAGAGGCAGATAATGTGCAGCGCGTTCAAAAGCTGGCGCTTGTACTCATGCAGACGCTTGACCTGCACGTCGAAGATGGCGTCGGTATTGAGAACAACGCCCTGCTCGCGGCGGATCCACGCGGCAAAATCTTCCTTATTCTTCTTCTTGATCGCTTCAAGCTTGTCGAGGACAGCAGCATCGTCGGCATACTTTTCGATGCCGCGCAAAACCTCCGGATGGCGGAGATAATTTTCGTCCTTGCCAAGAAGCGAGCGGATCAGTCCATCAAGTCCGGGGTTGACCTGCGTGAGCCAGCGGCGGTGATCGACGCCGTTGGTGACGTTTTTGAACTTCTGCGGCTCCATCTGGCATGCATGACGGAAAACGTCCTGACGCAGAATGTCGGAGTGGAGCGCGGAAACGCCGTTGACAGCCATACCGCCGGCGATGCAGAGGTTCGCCATGCGCACTTCGCCGTCCCAGATGACAGCCATCTCACGCGTTTTCCATTCGTCGTGATAGAATTCCTCGACCTGACGCTGATAGCGGTGGGCGATCTCCTGCGTGATCTGCCAGATGCGGGGGAGAAGCGTTTCAAAGAGCTTTTGCGGCCAGCGCTCAAGCGCTTCGGCAAGAACGGTATGGTTCGTGTAAGCAACAGAATTTTTCGTGATGTGCCACGCCTCGTCCCAGGAAAGACCGGCATCGTCGATCAAAATACGCATCAGCTCCGGAATGACGAGCGCGGGGTGCGTATCGTTGATCTGAATGACGTTCTTTTCATGGAAATTGGTGCAGGTGCCGTACGCTTCAATGTGCTTCTGGACGATCGACTGCACCGTTGCCGAGACGAAAAAGTACTGCTGCTTGAGGCGCAGAGACTTGCCCTCATAGTGGTTATCCTCGGGGTAGAGGACCTTGACGATGGTTTCTGCCATCGCGTCCTCCTCAGCGGCTTTGAGGTATTCGCCGCGGCTGAAAAGCGACATATCGAGCGGCTGGGCAGGCTTTGCGTCCCAAAGACGGAGGGTGTTGACATGCTCGGTATCATAACCGGCGATCTCCATATCACAGGGCATGGCGATGACCGTGTCATAGCCTTCGTGGATGCAATAGCTGCGCCCCTCCGACCAGATCTCGCGCAGTGTGCCGCCGAAGTGGACAGCCTGCCGCTCGGCAGGACGCGTGATGAGCCATGCACCGCCACGGTCTTTCCAGTTGTCGGGAAGCTCCACCTGTTCGCCGTCGACGATGCGCTGGCGGAAAATACCAAGCTCGTAGCAAAGCGAATAGCCGGCGGCGGGGATCTCAAGCGTGGTCATTGCGTCAAGGTAGCACGCGGCAAGGCGGCCAAGACCGCCGTTGCCGAGTCCCGCGTCCGGCTCCATCTCAAAAACGTCGGCGGCGCGGAAGCCAAGCTCATTGATCGCATCGGTCAGAATGTCGCCGACACCAAGGTTGAAGGCGTTTTTGATGAGGCTGCGCCCGATGAGAAACTCAAGGGAAAGGTAGTGGACCTGACGCTTTCCCTCCGCACGCGTGCGGCGGCGGGTCTGCGCGCCGCGCGACGCCATCACATCGCGCAGCACCAGCGCGGCAGCCTGGAGCATCTGTCCTTCGTCGGCATCTTCGACCATGCAGCCAAACTGCATGCGCAGCTTCTCGCAAAGCGCCTCTTTCATGTCGGCAGTATTTTTGATTTGCATTGTTTTTGTCTCCTATTTTTTAGCTGTTGCAGATTTTTTCGTAGATCTCGTGGTATTTCACGGCGCTTGCCTTCCAGCTGAAGTCCTGCATCATGCCGCGGTTTCGGATCTTTTTAAACGCCTCGGGGTTGTCATGGTAAAGCGCGACCGCTTCACGCACAACATATGCCATATCGTGGGCGTTGTACGCGGCGAAGGAAAAGCCATTGCCCTTTCCGGTGGGCGCTTCGTAAGCGTGGACCGTGTCACGAAGACCGCCCGTTTCGCGCACGATGGGAACGGTGCCGTAACGCATGGCGATCAGCTGACTCAGCCCGCACGGCTCGCTCTTCGACGGCATGAGGAAAAGGTCGGCGCCACTGTAAATTTCAAGCGAAAGCTCTTCGGAATAACCCATGTAAAAGGCGACGCGGCCGGGCCAGCGCGCCTGCGCACCGGCGAAAAACTCCTCATACTGCGCATCGCCCTTGCCGAGAATGGCAAACTGCGCATCGGTCGACGCCATCAGCTCATCGAGCATGGCGCACACAAGATCAAGTCCCTTGTGGGTGACAAGGCGGGAGACCATCGCAATGATGGGACGCTCCGCATCAACGTTCAGACCCATCTTCTCCTGCAAATGCGCCTTGCACTCTGCCTTGCCCTCTGGCTTTTTAAAGGAATACTTCTTTGCGATCGTGGTATCCTTCGAGGGGTTGTAGCGCACCATGTCGATGCCGTTCAAAACGCCGTGGAGCTTATCGGCGCAAAGCTCGACAACGTTTTCAAGACCGTGGGCATACTCGGCGCTGCGAAGCTGCTGTGCGTAGGTGGGGCTGACGGCCGTGACGGCATCGGATACGAGCATGGCACCTTTGAGAATGTTGACATCGCCGCCGTATTCAAGCGTGCCGCTGTGCATCCAGCCGGGGTCGAGACCCAGAAGCTCGCCCGGGGCATCCCAGCCGCAGCGCCCCTGATACTCGATATTATGGACGGTGATGACGGTGCGGATATCGCGGTAGAATTCGCTTCTTGCCGATTCGTCGCGGATATAGACGGGGACAAGTCCGCTTTGCCAGTCGTTGCAGTGGACGACCTGCGGCTTTTGCGGGAGCTTTTCGAGAAGATCGACGACCGCGCGGGAGAAAAAGGCGAAGCGCTCGCCATCATCAAAATAGCCGTAGAAATTCTCGCGCTTGAAGTAGTATTCGTTGTCGAGGAAATAATATGTCACGCCGTCGCGGCGGAGCGTGAAAACGCCGCAGTAGAGATTGCGCCAGGCAAGGCGGACGTAGTAGTAGCGGAGAAACTCCAGCTCGCCGCCAAACTTCTGCGCGGTGGGGGCGTAGAGCGGGAGGACGACGGAAACCTCGTCGCCGTTTGCGGCAAGCGCCTGCGGCAAACTTCCGGCAACGTCGGCAAGACCGCCTGTCTTACTGAAGGGGACGGCTTCGCTCGTAACAAACAGGATATTCATGCACCCTGTCTCCTTTCATCTTATCGTTTTAGACGATGCTGTGCTTTGCGACCGCCATCGGATAGTTTTCGTTTCCGGCAAGGCGCGTGCCGCTGCCGAGCGCAACACCCTTGTCGGCGATGATGTAGTCAAGCTGCGCATCCTCGCCGACACTCATATTCTTCATCAGGATGCAATTTTTGACCTTCGCACCGCGCGCAACTGTGACGCCGGGGAAGAGGATGCTGTCTTCGACGCTGCCTTCGATCATGCAGCCGTCGGCAACAAGGGAATTGACGCAATGCGCATCGGGCGCTATGTAGGACGCAGCCTCGTCGTCGACCTTGGCGCGAATAGGACGCTCGCGGCAGAAAAGATCGGCGCGAATTTCGGGCTGCAAGAGCTTCATGCTGCACTCGTGGTACTGTTTGAGCGTTTTGATCTGCACGGCAAAACCGTCCCAGACGAACGCATTCACGTTCGGGGCAAGCTCGCTGTTTTGCAGGACGCCGGCGATGAAATTGTATTCATCATGCGCGGCGCACTCGTCGATGGCCTTCAAAAGGAGCTCTTTCGAGAGGATGTAGATGCCAAGGGAACGCTTGCCGTCCGTCTTTTGCACACGGTGGAGCGTTTCGGTGACCTTGCCGCTCTCATCGACGCGGAAATAGGTGTCCTCCACGCCGGAGTCGGTGTTGGAGGTGCAGATCACCGTGACATCCGCACCGGAGGCAACGTGCCGGTCGAGCCCCTCGCGCAGGGGAAGGTTCACAACAACGTCGCTGTTGGAAAGGAGGACATACTCCTGACGGATCTCCTCAACGTAGGATTTAAGATAGCGCAGCGCGTCCATCCAGCCGCGGTATGCGTCGCGTCCCACATAGGGGGGCAGGAGCTTCAAACCGCCGAACTTGCGCGTCATATCCCACACGCGCCCGTTTCCAAGATGGTCAAGAAGGCTTTGATAATTCCCCTCCATCACGACACCGACATCCGTGACCTCGGCGTTTGCAAGGTTGGAGAGCATGAAGTCGACGATGCGGTAGCGTC
The DNA here is from genome assembly GCA_017408525.1 of Oscillospiraceae bacterium. Taxonomy (GTDB): domain Bacteria; phylum Bacillota; class Clostridia; order Oscillospirales; family Oscillospiraceae; genus RGIG2163. The sequence goes on along the minus strand of JAFQUN010000120.1, from coordinate 12,278 downwards.
CGCCGAAAGGAACAGACGCAGGGACGCGGTGCTGGGCAAGTTCGCCCAGACCTCTGCCTCCTTCATAGGCAAATAAAATTCCGTGCAGACCGGTCATCTTGCCACCTCCTGTCCGTGTTTGTCGACCATCATCGCGCAGCCGACGGTGCGCTTTGCCTCGATCTTCGTGTCGGGTCCGAGAACCGCGACACCCCATTTGTCCGCCGCCTCCGACGGTGCGCAGCCAACTGCGGCGCCCGCGCCGACACGGCTGTTTTCACCGAGGATCGCATAGGAAACCTTCGCGCCCGCCTCAACGACAGCGCCGGGCATGAGCAGCGAATACTCGACCGTCGCGCCCGCGCCAACGGTGCAGTTTTGCGAAATAACGGAGTTTTCGACCGCGCCCTCAATGGTGCAGCCAAGCGAAACGACGCTGTGCGCAACGTGCGCGCCGGGCGCATAAAAGGCGGGCGGCGCGGAAACGGAGCGCGCGTAGATGGGCCATTTTCTGTCAAGCAGATTCAGTCCGCTGCCTGGGGCAAGCATATCCATGTTCGCATCCCACAGGGAGTCAAGCGTACCGACATCCTTCCAGTACCCCTCAAAGCGGTAGGCGACCATGCGCTCACCCGCGCCGAGCATGGTGGGGATGATGTTCTTTCCGAAGTCGTTGGAAGAACCCTCCGTCGCCTCGTCCTCAATGAGGTACTTGCGCAGCTTCTCCCACGTGAAGATGTAAATGCCCATGGAGGCAAGGTTGCTCTTGGGGGTTTTCGGCTTTTCCTCAAATTCGACGATGACATCGTCGCCGTCGACGTTCATGATGCCAAAGCGCGACGCTTCATCCCACGGCACTTCCATAACAGAAATGGTGCAGTCCGCGCCGGATGCTTTATGGCGCTGGAGCATCTTGTCGTAGTTCATCTTATAGATATGGTCACCGGAGAGGATGAGAACATAGTCCGGTTCATAGGAGTCAATAAAGCCGATATTCTGATAGATGGCGTTTGCCGTACCTTTGTACCACACCGCACCGTCAGCGGACTGGTACGGCGGGAGGATATACACGCCGCCGTCGGTATGGTCGAGATCCCACGGCTGTCCGCTTCCGATGTAGCGGTTGAGTTCAAGCGGGCGGTACTGTGTGAGAACGCCCACCGTATCGATGCCGGAGTTGGTGCAGTTGGAAAGGGGGAAATCAATGATGCGGAACTTTCCGCCGAAAGGCACTGCGGGCTTTGCCATGTCGCTTGTGAGAACATACAGGCGGCTTCCCTGTCCTCCCGCAAGCAGCATGGCCATACATTCTTTTTTCATTTTGCTGTCCTCCTTTTTATGATCCTCGAAGTATTTTCCCCGACGTACACGCCGCCGACGAAAATGATTTAACTTTATTTCACGCTTGTGTTCCCTCACGCTCATTCGCCGCGCAGGTAGATCGCGCCCATCGGCGGGATATTGACGACGATAGAGTCCTCCTTACCGTGGAGGAAATGGCGCTCCGGCCAGACGATGCCGTTTTTATAGCAGCCGCTGCCGCCGTACGCCTCATCATCGGTATTGAATACTTCCTTGTAGGTCGGGTGCCACGGTACGCCGATGCGGTACCACTCGCGCGGGATGGGAGAGAAGTTGATGACACACACAAGCTCGCGTCCGTCCCGGTCGCGCCGCACGAAGGCGACGACGTTGTTTTGATTGTCGTCAACGACCAGCCACTCAAAGCCTTCCCACGAAAAGTCGACCTCCCAAAGTGCGGGTTCATCAAGATAGAAGTGATTGATCGCCTTGAAAAACGCCTTTGTGCGCTGATTGTCCAAATTCTCCATCAAATACCAGTCGAGCTGGTTGGCAAAGTCCCATTCGTGCCACTGACCGAACTCCGCGCCCATGAATGTGAGTTTTTTGCCCGGGTGCGCAAGAAGGTACGCCGTGAACGCGCGCACGCCGGCAAGCGCCTGCCAATCATCACCGGGCATCTTGCCGCGAAGCGAGCCTTTCATATACACGACCTCGTCGTGCGAGATGGGAAGGACAAAGTTTTCCGTAAAGGCGTACATCATCGAGAAGGTGATGTCCTTATGGTGGTAGTAGCGGTAGAGCGGGTCGGTTTTGAGGTAGTGGCACATGTCGTTCATCCAGCCCATGTTCCACTTGAGGTTGAAGCCGAGTCCCCCGACCTCCGGCGGGCGCGTGACAAGCGGCCATGCTGTCGATTCCTCCGCGACCATCATCACGGACGGGTCGATCGAAAACGCCATGCGGTTGAGCTCCTGGAAAAAGGAGATCGCCTCCAGATTTTCATGACCGCCGTAGATGTTCGGCATCCACTCGCCGTCGTTTCTTCCGTAATCAAGATACAGCATCGAGGCGACTGCGTCCACGCGCAGCCCGTCGATATGATACTCGCGCAGCCAGAACGCCGCGGAGGAGAAGAGGAAGGTGCGCACCTCGCCGCGCCCGTAGTCGAAAACGCGGGTGCCCCAGCCGGCGTGCTCACGCTTACGCCAGTCCTCGTATTCGTAGCAGCTGCTCCCGTCGAAGTCTGCAAGTCCGTGTGCGTCCTTGCAGAAGTGCGCCGGAACCCAGTCGAGGATGATGGAGATGCCGAGCGAGTGGAGATGGTCAACAAAGAACTTGAAGTCGTGCGGCGTTCCAAATCGCGAGGTCGGCGCGAAAAAGCCGGTACACTGATACCCCCACGACGCGTCGAGCGGATGCTCGGTCACAGGCAAAAGCTCGACGCAGTTGTAGCCCATTTCGCACACATATTCGCCAAGCTCACGCGCGATGGTACGGTAGTCGTAAAAATCGCCGTTTTCGTGTTTGCGCCACGAGCCGAGGTGCACCTCGTAAATATTGAGCGGCGCACGGTCGAGCGGCTTTTCGGCGCGCGCAGCGCGGTATTTCTCATCGTGCCACTCGTAGCCGCTGATGTCGTAGAGCTTGCCCGCTGTTGCGGGGCGCGTTTCGGTGTGGAAGGCATAAGGATCGGTCTTCATGCGCAGCACACCGTCGCAGCCGGCAACGGCATATTTATAATTTTCAAAGGTGGAAAGTCCCTCAACAAATGTTTCCCAGATGCCTGCGTCGGAGCCTGTCATCGGGTGTGCCGTGCAGTCCCACGAGCAAAAATCGCCCGTAACATGGACGCTTTGCGCGTGCGGTGCCCAGACGCGGAAGCAATAGCCCTTCTTCCCGCCGCGCACCTCGGGGTGTGCGCCGAGAAATTCGTAGGCGGCTGTTTCCGTTCCGGCAAGGAACGCGTCGTATCGCTGCTTCAGATTCATCGGTACATCCTCCTTATCACATAACTTCTCATGTCCGGCGGGCCGGTCAGTTCTTTTCACTCCGCACCGCCGCGCCGCCAAGTCCAAAATCACGCGCCGCACTTGCCGTGTCGCGAGCAAGCATCGTTTCCATGACGCGGATCTCGCTGTCGATGTCACGCGCTTCATTCATATAAAGCGCGTCGAGCTGGTGCTCGAAGCCTTCCACAAGCGCATCAAGCGTCTGCTCGATACGAAGTTTTGCCTGCGTGAGATTTTCCCCGTCGATACCGGCAGCATCAAAATCGGCATAGCTTTCAAGGATCTTTCGCGTGGTGGGAAGATAGTAGTTCAAAAACCGGCGCGCCTGCCCCTCCTTCTGCGGGTGCTCCTCGACCTCTTTTAAAATGCGCCCGGCGAGCGTTTCAAGCCGTTCGATCTTCTCGGATACCACAGCGTCGGCAATACGGTCATTTGCCGTGCGGATGGCGCGCAGCGCATCGGAGCAGGTCTCTTCCGTTTCCTGCGGGGTACTTTGCTTTTGTGCGGCGGTATACTCTTCGGCAGCGCGCGCATCGAGAAACAAAACGCCGCGCCCCGCGTCCACATATGCACCCTCGCCAAGCCAGTTTTCCGCAAGCATCCCGTCAAGGTCACGCAGGACCTTTTTCCGCCCGAGCTGCATCACGCCGACAAGCTCATCGACCGCGACAGCGCGGCGAGAGCCGATGACCGCCATATAGCGGCTGTACCGGCTTTTCCGGCGCTTGATCATGTCCGCGCCCCAGATCATCGCAAGTCCGCCGCTTACCCAGCCGAGTGCAACGATGCAGTTCCAAAAACCGTAGAGCGATTCCATGACCCACGGGAGCCTGTTCAAAAACTCAACACCGCCGCCGATGGCGATCACCGCGCCGATGATCGTAAGGATATGCGTGCCGCCCGCCGACTTTTTCTTCGTCCGCACGGTGCGCTGCGGCTCACTCACCGTGCCCACACGCTGTGAGGTGCTTCGTTTGGGGGCAGTTTTTACCGCTTGCTTTTTCGGGTCGGCCGTAAACCTTCGCACCAGCAAAAAAATCGCGATCGGCCAAAGCCCGCAGCTGAAAAGAAACGTCATCGCGCACCAGAACAAAACTTCCCGCGCGCCCTCGTCCGATCCGCGCGTCTGCGGGGCAGGTCTTCCGCCCTGCGGTGCGGTGCGTTTTTCGTTGCCGCTTTCGTATTGATTTGCCATGTTTATTTCTCTCCCCCGCCTTTGAGCGGACGCTTATTGCCCTTCTCGTCGACAATATAGGTGTTATCAAGCTGCGCACGCAGATTTCCCGTGACAGCAGCGATATATTCCTCGCGCAGCGCCTTGCGTTCGGCAAGCTCCGCTTCGGTCAGTTCACCCTCTTTTGCTTTTTTTGCGAGGGCGTTGATGCGGTCGATCTTCCACTGTTCCATAGTCTGTTCCTTCTCACTTCTTAAAGGGGTTTATTTCGCGCCTCCAGGCGCGAGCTTCTTTTTGCTCCCGCTCAAAAAAGAAGCCAAAAAATGCGGCTTAAAAACCAATGGTTTTTAAGAATTTCCTTTGGCTATACTGCGTCTGCCCATTTAAGCCTTGGCGCCCGTTAACGAATTTGTCTCTGCGTCTATTCCCGCGCGTTACGCGCTCGAATTTTGCTTGATGATGATGCTTTCATTTCAGCGACCGCGCCTACTGCGATTTGAGTAAAGATGGCACTGCGTGGATCGCTGCTGAACACCGCGCCATCGGGGCTAAAACAAGGTAGGCGCTGTACTTGAATCGCATCTGCCGTCGTCGACTACTATGCAGGGCGTAACGCCCGAGTAAAAAAGAGGAATATCAAATATATCGGTGCAAGGTGACAAACACCCTCCCCTTTTTTGTCGTTCCCCCAATCTGCGCCACGGTGAGCTTGCCCATGCCGCGCACACTGATCACGTCGCCCTCGGCGACCGTCTGCGTCCCCTTTTCACACACGCGGTAGTTGCGCTGCACAGCGCCCGCGTCCACAGCCTCAGCCGCACGCGCGCGGCTGAGGGCAAAGCCGCTCGCAACCACGGCATCAAGACGGGGTGCGGCGACCGTGTCGCGAATTTCGCGCACACGCGGCGCGATATCCGGCACCGCGGCAAGCGCATCAAGCTGCGGTGCAAGATGTGTTCGTCCCGCGCTGTTCCAGCCGGTAAGCAGAAAATCCGAAACTTCGCACGCGGCGAGCACATGGATCGTGTTCTCCTCCAGCAGAATATCACCGATCGTCTCGCGCGCAACGCCCATGCCCATCAGGCTTCCCAGCACATCACGGTGCGAAATCGATTCCGATTCGTAGAATTTCGATGAAATATGACAGATCGTATTGTCAATATCAGGTTCTTCCTGCCAATCAGGGAGGAAAAAGAGCATCTTGCGCTCCGCGCCATCGAATCCGCCGTGAAAGGCGAAGCCATCGCGCGCACCGCACTGCGTCAAAAGCCGCTGCGCCGCCGCACATTGCGCCGGTGAGAGAAACGCAGTATGCGTAGGGGTATTGCGGCGCAGGCACTGCTCGCGCTTATCGAGCACACGCGCAAGGAGCATCCGCTCCTCCGCGTCTGCAGAAATGCTGTCAAGTAGTTTTGCTTTATCCATTCGTCGTGTCCTGCGTTTATTCACGTTTATGCAAACAACGCAGCATCTTTCCATATTGATACCAGAATATTTTACCACACTTTTTCCCATACCGCAACGGGAAAGCAGGATATTATTGAAACTTTCTGCGCGCAGCATCTCAAAGCGGCGAAAAAACGCGCCTTATGTTGCAAAAAGGGGCTTGCGGAAGCACTTCCCGCAAGCCCCTTTCGAACATTCGAAAAAGATGCCTCGCATCTTTTTCGAGTATTTGCGCTCTGCTGCGCGCACTCGCCGCCATAAGGCGGCTTGCACACTCCGCTGCGCGAGAAGAATTTTCTCCGACGTACACGCCGCCGGAGAAAATGGTTTGACTCTTTTTTGCCGCCTTGCGGCAAAACCCGGTGAGACCTTGCAAAAAGAGACCTGCGGGAGCACTTCCCGCAAGCCCCTTTTTTATTTTACAGCGTCAGCCGGCGACACGGACGATGCAGGAGAACGTCTTCCCGCCGACAGTTGCCGTGACCGTCGTGTGACCTGCGGAAACGCCCGTGACCGTGCCGTTCGCGCTGACCGTTGCGATCGCGCTGTTTGCGACCGACCAGCTCACCGAAAGGTCTGTGCCCCGCACGGTGAGCGTATGCTTCTCCCCAATGGCGAGGGTGAAGTCCGTGTTGCTGATGCTCGCGCCGGACAGGTCCACCGTAGCCTCTGAGCTGGACGGATCGGCACCCTTGACACGCACGATGCACGAGAGCGTGCGCTCGCCCACGGTGACCGTTACAGTCGTCGTACCTGCGTGGATGGCGGTGACAACGCCGCTTTCGCTGACCGTCGCAATGGATGCATCGCCCGTTTTATAGGAGGGCGTGACCGTCGTGCCGCTGACGATGAGCTCATAACTCTCCCCAACAGGGAGGGTGAAGTCCGTTTTGCTGAGCGCAGCGTTGGATACATCTGTACCCGGGTCGGCGATCGGCGGGTCATCCACAACAGGAGGCTCATCCACAACAGGCGGATCATCGACGACGGGAGGCTCATCCACCGGCGGGTCATCCACAACGGGCGGATCATCCTTCACATCGGGAATGCCAGGCGGGTCATCCACAGCAGGCGGCGTCTGCTCATCACCGGAGGGCGTGACATCCTCGGTCGTCTCGCCGGTGTCCACATCGGCATCGTCGCTTCCAAAGAAGAGCATCCACGACATGACGCCAAGCGCGGCCAGCAGGATAAGTATGATAACAATATGAAGCGGATTCGAGCCGGAGCGATCGCGCTCGCTTCTGCGCTGCGGCGTGCGTCTGCCGCTCTGGCGGCGAAAGCTGCGCTCCTCCTCACAGAAGGGGCATTCACGATAGCTTGGCGAATATTTTTCTCCGCAGTTTGGACATTTGATCAGTTCCATTGGGTATTCCTCCACATTTCGGCACTGTGCCGCAGGACATCTTCTCAACGTCTATATCATACCTTTTTCGACAGTGTTCGTCAACAGGAAAGCGTCTTTCTTGTTTTTTCGTTTTTTCATCGACGCGGTATCGGCAAAGGGAGAAAAGCAGCCATCGCAGGATGCCCGCGATGGCTGCAAAGAGATCATTCCGATAAGCTGTATTTTTGCGAAAACGTCTCGTATTCTTTGAAGAAGCCGCTGCTGTCGGCTTTGATCCAGCGCATCGACTCATGCGCGTTCATATCGTGGCGCGCCGCGTCGATAATACCGAGCGCAACGTTCGAGCAGTGGTCGGATGTTCTTTCAAGGTTTGTGAGAAGATCCGCCCAGATGAAGCCCGCCTCAACAGTGCAGATGCCGCTTTGCAGACGCTCGACATGGGTGGTGCGAAGCGCGTCCTTCAAGTCATCGACGACCTGTTCAAGCGGCTCGATATGGCGCGCGGCAAGAGGGTCGTTCTGCTCAAAGGCTGCAAGCGTCATGTCCAGAACCTCACACAGCGCCGCGCTGATGACGCGAAGCTCACGCTTGGCGGGTTCGGAGAAGGATATCTTTTTTTCGCAAAGCTCCTCAACCGATTCGAGCACATTCACGCTGTGGTCGGAAATGCGCTCAAAGTCACCGATCGCCTTGAGCAGCATGGATACAGCAGCGCTGTCCTGACCGCTGACGCGGCTTCTGCCGAGCTTTGTGAGATATGTTCCGACGACATCTTCGTAACGGTCGGTATTGTCCTCGATCTTTCGAATGCGCTCGGCTGACGCAAGGTCGCACTTTTCAAGCGCGTCCAGACTGAGGCGGAACCCCTCAACAGCCTCTGCCGCCATCTTCAAAACGACCTTGCGGCACTGCTGCAGCGCGATAGTGGGCGTTGCAAGGAGGCGCTCGTCAAGCTCGACAAACTTTTCGACCTCCTCTTCCCTTTCAGGAACGACGATATAGGCGATCTTTTCAAGCACGGAGGACATTGGAAGAAGCAGCGCCGTACAGAGGAGGTTGAAAATCGAATGTGCAACGGCGATACCGAGATACGACGCGGAAACACCCAGTATTGCAGGTTTTACCACCGCCGAGATGATGCTGAAAACCGTCAGCCAGATGACCGTGCCGAGCACGTTGAAAGACAGATGGATGACCGCAGCGCGCTTTGCGTTTTTATTCGTGCCAAACGACGACAAAAGCGCTGTCACACACGTTCCGATATTCTGACCCATGATGATCGGCACCGCCGCCGCGTAGGACACGGCACCCGTTGCAGAAAGCGCCTGCAAGATACCGACGCTCGCAGAGCTCGACTGGATAGCAGCAGTCAAGACAGCGCCGACGAGCACGCCGAGGATAGGGTTTTCAAAGGCGAGGAAAAGGTTTTGGAACGCCGGGATATCGGCAAGTCCCGAAACAGCGTCCGACATGGTATCCATGCCGAACATCAAGGTCGCAAAGCCGAGCAGGATCGTGCCGGTATCTCTACGTTTGTCCGCTTTTGCGGACATGAAAAGCACCGTTCCGATCAGCGCAAGGATCGGTGTAAACGAGGTGGGTTTGAGAAGCTTCAAAAAGACATTGTCACTTGAAATACCGCCAAGGCTCAATACCCACGCGGTGACAGTCGTTCCGATGTTCGCACCCATAATGACGCCGATCGACTGGCGCAGCGTCATCACGCGCGAGTTGACAAAGCCGACCACCATAACAGTCGTTGCAGACGAACTTTGGATCACAGCGGTCACGCCAAGACCTGTCAAAAAACCTTTGATCTTGCTGTTCGTGAGTTTGCCAAGCAGCGCTTTGAGTCCGCTTCCGGCGCGGCGTTCAAGCGCGTCGCCCATCACATTCATTCCAAAAAGGAAAAGGCACAGCCCGCCGATCATGGTCAATGCGTCAAAAATCGTCATAGAGTATCTCCCGCTTTTGCAGCTTGCGAATAGTATGTACGGTTTTACAGAACTTTAGAGAGGAAATCCTGCAAACGCGGGTTTTGGGGACGAGTGAAGATGTCCTCGGGCGTTCCCTGCTCAACGAGTTTGCCCGCGTCCATGAACAAAACACGGTTTCCGACCTCGCGCGCAAAGCCCATCTCGTGCGTGACAACGACCATCGTCATACCGTCACGCGCAAGCTCTTTCATAACGTCAAGCACTTCGCCGACCATCTCAGGGTCGAGTGCGCTCGTCGGCTCGTCAAAGAGCATGACCTGCGGTTCCATCGCAAGAGCGCGCACAATGGCAACGCGCTGCTTCTGCCCGCCCGAAAGCTGCAGCGGGTACGCACCGGCGCGGTCGGCAAGTCCGACACGCGAGAGAAGCGCCATCGCCTTCTCCTCCGCCTGTGCGCGCGGGATCCCCGCGACCTGCACGGGGGCAATGGTCATGTTGTCCAAAATCGTCATGTGCGGGAAAAGATTGAAGTGCTGGAAGACCATGCCCATCTTGCGGCGGTACGCATCGATATCAAGGCGCACCTTTTTGCCGTCTGGCATGACGACCTTTTTCTGCGTGATATCCTGCCCTTCAAAATAGATCGCGCCGCCTGTCGGCTCTTCCATGAGGTTGAGGCTGCGCAGAAATGTGGATTTGCCGGAGCCGGACGGTCCGATCACGACCATCACATCACCGCGGTCGATATCCACGCTCACGCCGTCCAATGCGCGGATGGCGCCTCTGTTATAATGTTTTTTCAGGTCCACGACCTGTATCAGCTTCTCATTTGTCATATCGGCTCACCCCTTCAGCGCAAGGTTCTTGCTCTTCCGCACCCGCGCGGTATCCGCGCCGCTGCGGCGGTCACCCGCACTCATCTTCCGTTCAAAATGCGCGATGATCTTGCTCGTCGGGAAGGTCAGGCAGAAGTACACGCACGTTGCAACGATCAGCGGCTCGGCGATGGTGTAGATCGCAGATTTGACCGTCGTGACGGCATACATGATATCCTGCACACCGACGGTGTAGCAGATGGACGATTCCTTGATGATGGTGACAAACTCGTTGCCGATGGCAGGGAGGATATTTTTGATCGCCTGCGGCAAAACGACAAAGCGCATCGTCTTCCACGGCGACATACCAAGGCTTCGCGCCGCCTCCGTCTGCCCGCCGTCGATGGACTGGATACCGGCGCGGATGATCTCGCAAAGATACGCCGCGGAGTTGAGCGCAAGCGCCACAACACAGGGGACAAAGCGCTCAAAGCGGATAAATCCGAAAAGCTTGAAGGTCGGGATGCCGACGCCGGCAAGCACGACGTGGTAAATGATAAAAAGCTGCACCAGCATCGGCGTTGCGCGGAACACCTCAACATAGACAGTCGAGAGGAAGCGCAGGGGATTGAAGCGCGCAAGTGCGTAAAGCGCACCGCCGCGCGCTGTGAGTGAGCGCTGACGCTCACGGGAGAGGAATCGGAAAACATGGATGTCGGAAAGGCGCATCACCGCAAGCGCAAGCGCGAGGATGAAGCCGAAAACGACCGTCAGTGCCGAAAGCGACACCGTGCAGATCAAACCCTGCACGAAAAGCTCGGCGTATTCAAAGGTTTTTGCAAAGGCTTCTGCGCGAAACATAGGCAGTTTCTCCTTTTTGTAAATTCGAAGAAGATGCTCTGCATCTTCTTCGAGTTTTCTGCGCTTTGCTCCGTGCACTCGTTTTCACTCGCACACTTCACTCCGCGAGAAGTATTTTATCCGACGCACCCGTAAAGGGCACGCCGCATCCGTAGGGCGGCAAAGCCGCCAACGGCTGCGCAGTACACGCCGCCGGATAAAATGATTTGACTTTATTTCGCCGCTGTGCGGCGAAACTCGGTGAGACCTCTTTCAGCCGACCGATAACCGACCGAATTCCCCCTCATCGAAAATGAGGGGGAATTCGGCGAGGGTAATGAAAAAGCATGGGACTTCTTCTTACCGCGCGTTTCTTTTTTCGTTAGTCAGCGACGATCTCACCGTCAACGAGGATGGCGGTATCGCCTTCGCTCTGGATGTTCGCCTCAGCGATGAACTTGTCGATCGAGCCGTCCGCCTTCGCAGCGGCGATCGCTTCGTTGACAACAGCGAGAAGTTCCGCATTGCCCTTGCTCACGCCGACAACGCTGCCTTCCTGATCGTAGGGAACTTCAAGCGCGACGCACAGCTCGGGATAGTTCTTTGCATAGTTCTCGGCAACGACAGTTTCGATGTACGCACCGTCGATCTTGCCGGTGAGAAGCTCGGCGATAATGTCGGTGACCTTGGTCAGCTCAACGAGGTCGGCATCGGGAGAGTTCTCCTTGGCGAGGTCAGCCTGAATGGAGCCGATCTGCGCACCGATCTGGTACTCGGCCTTATTGGTATCGGCAAGGCTTGCGAAGTTCGCCGCGTTGTCTTTCAGGCAGACAAAGGACTGACCGCCGGAATAGAAGATCTCGGAGAAGTCCATGATGGTCTCACGCTCGGGCTTGGGGGAGTAGCCCGCCATGCCGAGGTCAACAGTCTTGTTGCCAAGCTCGGTCATCGTGCCGTCGAAGTCCATGGCGATGATTTCAAGTTCAAGTCCTGCGTAGTCGGCGATGTACTGCGCAAGGGCAAGCTCAAATCCCGCGAGGGTGGGCGTGCCGTTTTCGTCGAGCGTGTAGAACTCATAGGGAGCAAAGTCGGGGGAGGTCGCGACGGTGAGCTTGCCCTCGGTCACGGTGGTGAGCTTCGGCTCCTGCGTGTCGGTGGCGGTGTCGCCCTGGGTCTGGTTCTGCGTGGTGTCGGTCTGGGCATCGCCCTGCGTATCGTTATTCGTGCCGCCGCAGGCGGTGAGTGCAAATACAAGGCACAGGGTAAGCAGCAATGCAATGATCTTTTTCATAATTTTCGTCTCCTTGGATAAATATTTGCTGTTTCACATCGGTTTGTGAATATGTATACAGTATAGCATGTAAAAACCCGATTGCAATTCACAAAACGTACAGCTTTTGCAAAAATCAGGTATTCCGCATTGTG
>JAFQUN010000119.1 GCA_017408525.1 Oscillospiraceae bacterium | reverse complement strand
GCGTACGCGGCGTGACGGTCACGACGCTGCGCCTTTCGCGCCGGCGGGGCGAGCCCGCCATTTTGCTTCGCCTTCGGCTGCGCCGCACGGCGCGCCGCCTTGTGCGTCAGGGAGTGCGGCTGTGCGTTTTTGGCGGGGACTTCCCATACGCAGACATCTTTTTCGCCGCGGGACTGCGCGCGCCCGACCTTGTACGCTTTCGCCGCGCGCTCATCGTGCCGCTGACCGAGGCTGCGCTGGGCGCGCTCTCCCTTCGCGCGCGGGATACGACGCTTGCCGTCTGGGGCGGCACGCTCGACACGCAGACGGAGGAAGCGCTCACCGCGCTTTGCCGCCGCGTGCGCCATCTCGAGCTCGATATGCTCGGCGCGGACGGGTTCTGCCGCCGGATGCAATACCGCTTCGGCGTTTCGGTGCAGCGCGTGCCGCTCCCCGCGCGAAGCGCCATGGCGCAGCTCGCGCTCGCGCTGGAGGCAAGGGAGGGCGCGGCTGACTGCCCCGTGGTGCCGCTTTATAAGGGGACGGAAGAGGCTTTCGCCGTCGCCTGCCGCGCGCCGCAGGGCGTTTTGTCCCTTGCCGCGTCGGAGGAGGATGTCGAGCCGCTTTGCGCCGCGCTTTGGGAGCTTCACGCCCTGCGGGCATCGGATGTCGCCATCACACACGCGGCGTTTTCAAAACTTGACAAGCCCATGCAAAAACAATATAATACTTAGCGTTTATGAGCATAATCCGCCGCGCACTTTGCAGGCGGCGGAAATGAGAAGGGAGCTTTTGACGATGAAAAAAGAGTACAAGATGAGCCAGGCGCGTCTGGATGAACTGAAGGACGAGCTGACATACCTCAAAACAGTGCGTGAGAAGGAAGTCGCGGACCTTATCAAGGAGGCGCGCGGCTTTGGCGACCTGTCGGAAAACAGTGAGTATGACGAGGCGAAAAACGAGCAGGGCAAGCTGTACTCCCGCATCGCGGAGCTTGAAAATATCATCCTGCACGCCGTCATTATCGACGAGAGCAGCATCGGCGCGAACGTTGTGAGCATCGGAAGCCGCGTTGTCGTGGTGGATGTGAAAACGGGCAAGGAGATGCCCGCCTACAAGATCGTCGGCTCGCAGGAGGCGGATCCCATGGCGCGCGCGATCAGCGAGGAGTCGCCGTTTGGCAAGGCGCTGCTCGGCGCAGCCGAGGGCGACGAGGTCCATGTTGACGCGCCGGCGGGTGTGATCACCTACCGCGTCGCGCGTATCGAGCGGTAAAGGAGGCGCAGCATGGCAGAGCAGAATGTAAACAACGCCCCCGCGAATGAGCAGGAGCTTTCGGAGATCCTCCGCGTCCGCCGCGAAAAGCTGCAATCCCTGCAGGAGGCGGGGTGCGATCCGTTTGAAAAGACGCATTTTACCGTCTCGCACCACACATCGCAGATCAAGGAAAACTTTGATGCCCTTGAAGGCAGCGCCGTCACCGTCGCAGGACGCCTGATGTCCAAGCGCGGCATGGGCAAGGTCTCTTTTTGCGATATGCAGGACAAAACCGGACGCATCCAGCTTTACGCCCGCAAGGACGAGATGGATGAGGAGGTCTACAACGGCTTCAAGAAGTTCGACATCGGCGACATCGTCGGCGTTCATGGCGAGGTGTTCCGCACCCAGCGCGGCGAGATGAGCGTGCGCGTGAAGGATGTGGAGCTTTTGTCGAAGTCCCTTCTTCCCCTTCCCGAGAAGTTCCACGGTCTTACCGACAAGGAAACGCGCTATCGTCAGCGTTATGTCGACCTGATCGTGAATCCCGATTCGCGCCGGAATTTTGAGATCCGCAGCAAATTTGTCAAGTATCTCCGCAATTTCCTCGACAGCCGCGGCTATATGGAGGTCGAGACTCCCGTTTTGAACACGCTTGCCGGCGGCGCGGCGGCGCGTCCTTTCATCACGCACCACAATACGCTCGACATCGATATGTATATGCGTATCGCCACCGAGCTGCATCTCAAGCGCCTGATCGTCGGCGGACTGGAGCGCGTATACGAAGTTGGGCGTATTTTTAGAAACGAGGGTATGGACACACGCCACAACCCCGAGTTTACGACTGTTGAGCTTTATCAGGCGTATGCCGACTTCAACGACATGATGGACCTTTTCGAGGACCTTCTCTCCGGCGCGGCACGCGACATCCTCGGCACCTACGACGTGGAGTGGCAGGGCGAAAAGGTCTCGCTCGCGCCGCCGTTCCGCCGCATGACGATGGCGGAGGCTGTGCAGGAGCACCTCGGCGTCGACTTTATGGCGATCGAGGACGACGCGGAGGCTGTCGCCGCAGCGAAGCGTCTTGGCGTCGACATGGACGGCGTGGAGCCGACATGGGGACACGCACTGTATGAGTGCTATGACCAGAAGGTCGAGGAGAAGATCGTCCAGCCGACGTTCATCACCATGCACCCGGTCGACGTTTCCCCGCTTGCCAAGCGCAGTGCGAAGTACCCGCGCCTTACCGAGCGGTTCGAGCTTTTCGTCTGCCGCAGCGAGATGGGCAATGCATTCTCCGAGCTGAACGATCCGATCGACCAGAAGCAGCGCTTCCAAAAGCAGGTCGAGCTTCGCGCCAAGGGCAATGACGAGACGGAGATGATGGACGAGGACTTTATCACCGCGCTTGAGTACGGTATGCCCCCCACGGGCGGTCTCGGCATCGGCATTGACCGCTGCGTGATGCTCCTCACCGGCGCTGATTCGATCAGAGATGTGATCCTGTTCCCGACAATGAAGCCGCTTGATTAAATACTGTAAAACGATCATCCCCTGCGGAATGCACTGCGTTCCACAGGGGATACTATTATCAAATATTACCTTTATGTAAATGTTTTGCCGCGGCGATTGACAAGATTTCCCCGTCCACATATAATGGCGGTAGCTTCCTTACAACGAGGTCACTTTTGGAGGGTTACATGGATACGGAAAAAAGGAGATCCTTTTTAATAAACATCGCTTACTTTGCGGTCATATTCCTGCTTGTTTTCTTGCTTTTCCGCTACGGTCTTTCGATGATCTCGCCTTTTGTTGTTGCGTTCATCATCGCCTTTATTCTAAAGCGCCCTATCCTTTTCCTTCATGAAAAGCTGCGCATCCCCGCAAAGCTTTCTGCCGTCGCCGCAGTCATCCTGTTCTACGAAACGGTCGGCGCACTGCTCACACTTTTGGGCGTCAAGGTCGTCACCTGGGTCATCGCACTTGTGGAGGAATTGCCGGCTCTGTACGAGATGTATGTGCTGCCTGCCTTCATGGATGTGTTCGGGAAGATCGAGGCGGTTTTCATGGATATGGATCCGCAGATCGCCATCTATCTTGACCATATCGGAACGAACATCATCAGCTCCACGGGCGACTTGATCTCCGGCATTTCTGTCAAGGTGATCGGACTTTCAACCTCTGTCGCAGCGTCGATCCCCGGCCTTTTCATCAAGCTCGTCCTGATGCTCATTTCAACCTTCTTTATTGCCATCGACTACGATCGGCTGACAGGCTTCTGCCTTCTCCAGATGGGCAAGAAGACGAAGGAGGTCTTCTTCCAGATCAAGGAGTATGTTGCCGGAACGCTGTGGGTGTGCATCCGCTCGTACGCACTCATTATGTCTAT
This sequence comes from Oscillospiraceae bacterium, assembly GCA_017408525.1. GTDB lineage: Bacteria > Bacillota > Clostridia > Oscillospirales > Oscillospiraceae > RGIG2163. The sequence continues at coordinate 1,690 of JAFQUN010000119.1, read as the reverse complement.
CACATTTGTGGAGCTTTCCATCGGCTTTTCCATCATCGGCATCAAGCGGGCAGTGCTTGTCGCGCTGTGCATCTCGATCTTTGATATCCTGCCTGTCCTCGGTACGGGCGGCATCATGCTCCCCTGGGCAGTCATCGCAGCAATACAGGGAAACTACCGTCTTGCTATCAGCCTTTTGGTCGTGTATATCGTTGTCACTGTCGTTCGCAACATCCTCGAGCCGAAGATCGTCGGAAGCCAGCTTGGACTGCACCCTGTCGTAACGCTTTGCAGTATGTTCGTCGGCGCACAGCTTCTTGGTGTGGTGGGGCTTTTCGGTTTCCCGATCGGACTTTCGCTTTTGCGCCATCTGAACGATCACGGTGTTATTCGTGTCTTTCGAAGCGTCTGAGACACCTCCTTTTTCGTTCAAATGAAAAAACAAAAGGAATTTCTGCAGGCAATGCCCGCAGAAATTCCTTTTTTTACTGAAGCAGCGCCTTTTGCGCGCTGTGGAGATAGTTCACAAACGCAACATTCACCGTGAGCGCTGCCGCGACAACGAGTGCCGAGAGCATCGGCGAGAGCGGAACAAAAAGCATCACCGCATATCCCGCCTCGCAGCCGGCGTAGAGCTTCCACAAAAGCTCACCTGTGCGCGCGGTATCATCGCGTCCGATCGCACGCAGCGCCGTGCCTGTTCCACGGCATAAGTAGCAGATACACGCCGCCTCGCACAACAGCGACAAGACAGCGCAAAAACCGTAAAGGTACACGCCAAACAGCGTCAGCAGAATACATGCGGCATTGATCGCCGCCGTATACACTGCATAGCGGTAATCCTCATCCCCTGTTGTCTGCGCTGCACCGCGCATCGCCGCAGCAATGGTGAGAACGTAGGCAAACGAAAGTCCGGAAGCCGCGAGCATCATGCCCTCACCGGGGAAAAATGCACTCAAAAAGCTCCCTGCGATCACCAGCAGCGCACCGAAAAAGACCGCACGCAGCATCATAGCAAGTTTTTGTCGTTTCTCCTGCTCTGTCATGGTGCTCTCCTAACAAACGGTTTTCTTAAAAAAAGAGGCAGGACGATGTCCTGCCTCTTTTTCATTGAACGAATTATTCGCACTCGATAACGACGCCGGAACCAACGGTACGGCCGCCTTCACGGATAGCGAAGCGAAGACCCTTTTCGATAGCGATCGGGGTGATCAGCTCGACCTTCATGTCGACGTTGTCGCCGGGCATGCACATCTCGGTGCCTTCGGGAAGGTTGATGATGCCGGTAACGTCGGTGGTACGGAAGTAGAACTGCGGACGATAGTTGTTGAAGAACGGGGTGTGACGGCCGCCCTCTTCCTTGGACAGAACGTAAACCTGACCGACGAACTTGGTCAGAGGCTGGATGGAGTTGGGCTTGCAGATAACCTGGCCGCGCTCGATGTTCTTCTTGTCGATACCACGGAGCAGAGCACCGATGTTGTCGCCGGCTTCTGCGAAGTCCATCAGCTTGTGGAACATCTCGATGTCGGTAACGACGGTGTTCAGCTTGTCGTCGCGGAGACCAACGATCTCAACGGGCTCGTTCTTCTTGATCTGGCCACGCTCAACTCTACCGGTAGCAACGGTGCCACGGCCGGAGATGGTGAAGACGTCCTCAACGGGCATCAGGAAGGGCTGGTCAGCCTTACGGTCGGGAGTGGGGATATAG
>JAFQUN010000118.1 GCA_017408525.1 Oscillospiraceae bacterium | reverse complement strand
CGCCGACATTGCCGGCGGATGGCTTTTCTTGTATAGCTGGGGGTTATCGCAGGCTCACGACGCCCATGGCGGCCTCCTGCTCCTTGATGGCAGCCTTGTTCGCGTACATCAGGCGGTCGGCCTCGGCAAGGATCGCGTCGATATTCCCGTGCATCGAGCCGCAGGAATAGCCCATCGCGATGCTCAACGGAACGGAAAATTTATGATTCTCCGCGCACGCCTTGCGAACATTTGAGATCTCACGGACGGCATAGACATCATTCGGGGAAAGATAGATCGCGATAAATTCGTCGCCGCCGAGGCGGTAGACGCTCTCCGCCGAGCGCAGGTTTTCATGCAGCACGTTTGCCGCGGCAACGATCAGCTTGTCGCCCTCGACATGACCGCAGGTATCGTTGACGGTTTTGAGATTGTTAAGGTCGGCAACGACAAAACCGATGCGCCGCTCGTCGACCGCACGGTGGAGAATGTTCTTTTGTTTATAGAGCGTAAGGTCACGCTTATAGCATGTGCGGTTTTTCAGCCCCGTCAGGTGATCCCAGTGCGCAAGCTCACGGTATGCCTTGTCGGGGTTGTCGAGTGATGTGAAAACGCCAAGGCAGATGAACGTCGCGTTCGCGCCGGTCATCAACAGCTCGGGGATCAGCGCCTGTGCGAATATTGCCATGCACATGGCACCGATCATCGGAAGGAGGGCAAGACGCGTGTGGCGGTCGAGGCGATGCCGTCCGACAATGACGAGGATCACACAAAGCACGCAGTAGAAGATGAAAAGCGAATATCCGCCGATGGCGAGCGGACCGAAGCTGTAGTCCGTGCCATTTCCCTCCACATATTCCATCGGAACGAAAAGCACGACAATGCAGAACACCGCAAAGGGCGCTATGCCGAGGAATTTCAAAAAGCCCATCTTTCCGACAAGCGCCGTGATGTTGACGATGTGCATATAAAAGATGAGTGAGACGAGAATGCCCGTGATATAGAAGCCTATATGAAAAATGTCATTGAGAGCGGCAGGGACAATGTCACGGTTGTTGACGGTGTAGACTGTGATCATGTCGAAAGCGATATGCGCAAGTGCGCAGGAGGAAAGCGTGAGAAAGAAAACTTCCTTATCCTTGATTTTGCTGACACGATAAAAGGCAACAAGATAAAGAAGGATGATCGCGCAGATGATCTCCTCTCGAAGGATCAAAAGCATTGAGTTCACCAACCCCTTTTGTCAAGTTCTCATACCGCTTGTTCCTATCGTATGGTACATTTTATTATACAGGAAGGATATAAAAATGTCAAAATAAAACAAAGGGTTTGATAATTTTTGTATGAAGTGACAAAAACAGGGGTGAAAGATTGTTCTATTCGCAGTCTGCAAAAGAGTACTCACACTGCGCCTCTACGCAGTGTTTCTCGAAATATTTCTCCTCCATCGGGATCCATTTTGAAAGAAAAATTTCCAGCGCCGCCGCACCGTCACGCTGCTCGATGCGGCGCTGCTGCGCCGCGCCCTCGACATCCAAAAACGCGCGCAGGTCGTAGTGTTCCCGCAGCGCATGGTGGCACGCGTACGACCCCTCGACAACAAAAAGATCGGACGGCTCGACGCGAACAGTCTGCGTCAAACGCTGCACATGGCAGTCAAAACGCCGGTAGGAGGGAAGAGCTCCCTCGCGCAGTGGGAGCAGCACCTCTGACAAAAAGCGCTCATGGTCGATGTTTTCGCCCGGGGTATCCAGGCGCGCGTTTGTGCGCTGCTCGGGTCGGAGGAAAAAGTCGTCGAGATGGATCACGCTTGCGCCGAGCGTCTTTTGAAGGAAGGCGGCAAGCGTTGTTTTCCCTGCGCCGCACCGACCGTCGATGGCGACGATCGTTCGCGGCTGCGCCGCACGGAGCGCTTCGACCGCTTGCAGGAAATGTCCAAACGAAAAACGCGCCGCCAACACGCGGTAGGCGGGCGCGTACGCCTTTCGGTACGTCGCACTGTGCGACACCGCGCCGCCGTCGTAGGTGGAAAGGAAGGCAGAAAGTGCATCGGAGGAAAACGGCATCGCACCCTCGGCTGTCAGTGCGCGGAGGAGGGCGAGCTTTTTCAAAAAGCCCTCCTGTGTTCCGCCCGTTTGCGCGGCGGAGCGGATAAAATCACAGCAGAGCCGGTCAAGCGGGTAGCGCTCCGCCGACACCGCACCAAGCATGACGCGCACCATCCCGCCGCCAATATCCTCGAAAAGCGGTGCGCCGCATTTTGGAGCGGCGGCGTATTCATCTGCAAGCCGTGCTTTTGCAGCATCGGCATTGGTCACAAGATGACCGCCGCCGAATTCGCTTTGGTATACCAGCTTCACCGCGTCACGCGGCTGCATAAGCGGGTACCGTGCCGCGTGTGCGCGGAGAATATCGGAAAACCCCATCGCTTACCCCTCCTTTGCGCAGCGCTGCGGCGCAAGTTTTGCGCGCATCAAAACGAGTGTCAACGCCGGAACGACGGCAAGGTGCAGCACGATGGCGGGGAAGCTTTCAATGAAATACGCGCCTACCCACAGCGAAAGGGAGTATCCCTCTGCGCCGGAGAGGTAGAAGATGACCCGTGCCGTCCCGCCGACCACGCGCCCGAGCAGCATCGACGGCACGAGCGCAAGATAAATGTCGAGCGCCGTGCGCCCTGTACGGATCCGGCGGAAAAGAAGTCCCGTAAAAAGACCGTACGCGCAAAGCTCCGGTACCATGTGGAAAAGTGCAGCGGCAGGCGGCATAGAGGTGAGCAGACTCGACAAAAGCGTTCCGCAAAGCCCGCACGCAAGACCGTACTGCCATGTGCACAAAAGTGCGCATAAAAAAACGGGGATGTGCAGGGGGGAGAGAACGCTCCCAAGTCCGATCGCGTGGAATGCGGGCGGCAAAACGCAGCAAAGCGCGATGCATACTGCGCAGACGCAAAGCTTTCTTGTGGTTGACATAATATTTCTCCTCAAAAAGCAAAAAGGTACGCACCATCTTTATAAAGAGGAACATACCTTCCGGTAGACATAATATACGCATAACGGGAACTGCTGTGCAGATGACGCGCAAGATGCACACGATGAGTATAGTCTCCACGCTCGTCAAAGTCAAGAGGTGCGCTCCCAGCTCTGACCGCGTGTGCGCAAAAAAAACTTGACCGGCGCGCACGGCATGGTAGACTATTGATAGAGAAAACGAAGGAGGGACCACTATGATATACAGCGATTTTCAGGGCGAGCAGCTCTCGCTTCTTGGTTTTGGCGCGATGCGTATGCCGACGGATGCGGCGGGTGTTGTCGACGAAGCGGAGGTCGCACAGATGGTCGCATGCGCGATGGAGCGCGGCGTGAATTATTTCGATACCGCCTATGCCTACCACGGCGGCGAGTCGGAGCGCGTGATCGGACGCGCGCTGGCGAAATACCCGCGTGAGAGCTTCTACCTTGCCACGAAGTTCCCCGGGCATCAAATCAGCGAAACGTACGATCCTGCCGCCATCTTTGAAGAGCAGCTTGAAAAGTGTGGCGTGGAATACTTCGACTTTTACCTCTTACATAACGTTTACGAAAACTCAATGGGTGTGTACCTCGACCCGCGCTGGGGCATCCTTGACTATTTCAAAGAGCAGAAGCGGCGCGGCCGCATCCGCCACCTCGGCTTTTCCAGCCACGGACGTGTAGACAATCTGCGCGCGTTTCTCGATATCTGCGGTACGGATATGGAGTTTTGCCAGATCCAACTCAACTACCTTGACTGGACGCTGCAAAACGCGAAGGAGAAGTATGAGCTTTTGACTGCGCGCGGCATCCCCGTCTGGGTCATGGAACCTGTGCGCGGCGGGAAGCTCGCAGCCCTTCCGCAGGAGGGGATGGAAGATATGAAAAAGCTCCGCCCGGCGGCAAGCGCGGCGGAGTGGGCGTTTCGCTTTTTGCAGTCGCTCCCAAACGTCAAGATGATCCTCTCGGGAATGTCGAGCCTTGCGCAGATGGAGGAGAACACACGGACCTTTGCAAGGCGCGATGCGCTGACGGATGAGGAGACAGCGCTGCTGCTTCGCGTTGCCGAGGGGATGAAAAAGGGCGTGCCCTGCACGGCGTGCCGCTATTGCTGCGACGGCTGCCCGATGGGGCTTGATATCCCGACGCTGCTTGCCATCCACAACGACCTCGCCTTTGCGCCGAACCTCACCTTCGCCCTTGCGCTGGACGCGCTTGCGGAGGATAAAAAGCCATCCGCCTGCGTGAAGTGCGGCAAGTGTGCGAAGGTGTGTCCGCAGGGGATCGATGTGCCCGCGGCACTCGAGAATATGGTCGCCCAGCTTTCCAAAATGCCCACTTGGGCGCAGATCAGCCGCGAGAGGGAAGAGGCGGCAAGGCGCGGACGGGAGAAGAAATAAAATTTTCTTTTTCCACTCCTGCTGCGCCCGCGCAATGCCTGCAAAGGGGAGGGTTCCGCGCTCCGGCGCGGGTTACTTTGCCATCAGGCAAAGTAACCAAAACTGATTTAGAAACCTACGGTTTCTAAAAACTTCCCTTGCGCTATACTGCGACTGCCGCAGTGAGCCACGGCGCATGGTAAACGGATTTGTCTCTGCGTCTATTCCCGCGCGTTACGCGCTGGTTTGTTGGTTGCCGTAATGCTTGCGTCTTTGCAGCTGCGCCTACTGCGGTTTGCGTAAAGATAGCACTGCGTGGACGCACCGCACCAAAGCCTCCCTTGTGCAAAGGGAGGTGGCACGGCGAAGCCGTGACGGAGGGATTGACCAAGCAGCAGACTGCGACAACCCCTTAGTCTGTCTTGCAACAGACGAAGGCTGAACAGCCCCAGGCCATCGGGGCTAAACCGCAGTAGGCGCTGTACTTGAAACGCAAGCATCATCAACGAGCGCGATGCAGGGCGTAACGCCCGAGGCAAGGAGTATAGTCGATTCGTCGACGGTGCGCCGAGGCGAAGCAATGCACCATCAAGCGGTCTGAGGGAAGTTTTTAGAAACCGTAGGTTTCTAAATCACTTTTTGGGTCCTTTTGCGTGACGGCAAAAGGACCTCGCGCCCGGAGGCGCGAAACAAATCCCTTCGCAGGCAGTACGTCAACGCACAAGTGAAATTCTTAAAACCCAAGCTTTTTAAGTCAACTCTTTAGTTCCTTTTTCCACGGCGGGAAAAAGGAACTCCGCTCAAACGCGAGCGGATAACCCCCTCTGACAGAGATTTTGTAAAAGAAAAGGCAGAAATAGAACGAAGGGTCTCGCCGAGAAGCGGCGGGACCCTTCGTTCTTATCATCCAAAAAGCTCCGTGCTGAAATATCGCTCGCCGGTATCGGGAAGCACCGTCACGATGCGCTTGCCGCGCCCAAGTTTTTTTGCCATCCGCAGCGCCGCTGCGACATTTGTGCCGCTGGAAATGCCGCAGAGGATACCCTCCTCGCGAACAAGGCGGCGCGCGACCGAAAGAGCCTCCTCGTCGCTGACAAGGCAAACCTCGTCGTAGATATCGGTGTTGAGATTCTTTGGGATCAAGCCGTCGCCAATACCCATCTGGATGTGCGTTGTGATCTTGCCGCCGGCAAGGATGGCAGCGTTTTCAGGTTCGATCGCCCAGATGAGAATGTCGGGATACCGCTCACGCAGCACGCCGCCGATACCGCTGATCGTACCGCCGGTGCCGATACCGCTGCAAAAGCCGTGGATGGGACCGTCGACCGCGTCGAGGATCTCAAGCGCCGTATGCTCCCTGTGTACGCGCGGATTGTTCGGATTTTCAAACTGGTGGGGGATGAAAACGCGCGGGTCCTCGTCGCGAAGACGCATCGCCGTGGCAAGACACTCGTGGATGCACGCGCCGATGTCGCCGCCGTCGTGGACCTCGATCACCTCCGCGCCGTACTGCTCCATCAAAAGACGGCGCTCGCGGCTGACGGAGTCGGGCATGACGATCTTCACACGGTAGCCCTTCACCGCGCCAACCAGCGCAAGACCGATGCCCTGATTGCCGCTTGTCGGCTCGACGATGATGCTGCCTTCATGCAAAAGCCCCTCGCGCTCAGCGGCGCAGATCATGTTGTACGCACTTCTTGTTTTGATAGACCCACCGATGTTCACACCCTCATACTTGACAAGGATCTCGGCATCATTCTCGCCCGTCATGCGATTCAAACGGATCAAAGGCGTATTGCCGATGGCGTCTAAAATGTTGTTGCAAACCAAAATTGACAGCTCCTTTAACATAAGCCTCGGCGGTATCCGCCGCTTCATTATATGCGCGCACGACTGCGGTGCGCCGCGCAAAATGACGTCTGATTATACATTGCCGTGCGGGAAAAGTAAAGAAAAATTTCGATAAAGCTCCAGGGAGCGGCATTGCCGCTCCCCTTGAACTGTCGGAAAGGTCTCACAGAGTTTCGCGGCTGCGCCGCGAAAAAAAGTCGAACCATTTTCTCCGGCGGCGTGTACGTCGGAGAAAATACATATCGCGGCGCAAACGTGCGAGCGTGAGCGAGTGCGATGCAGCGCCGTGAAAAACTCGAAAAAGGTGGCGGAGCCATTTTTTTCGAAAAAATCGAGGGAGCGGCATTGCCGCTCCCTCGAAATCATTAAAGGATATTTTCGCAGAATCGCATCAATATCGCCGCGATCTGCGCACGCGTCGCACTGCCCTGCGGGTCAAGTACGATCGCACCCTGCGCGTCGACCGTGCCGTTGATGATCTGCTCGCCGCACGCCCACTGCAAAGCGGAGATCGCGTAAGCGCTGATCTTCTTCGCGTCGGAGAACTTGAGCAAGCTCACGTTCTCGCCGGAGCTTGTGTCAATGCCCCTAAAGCGTGCGTAGCGCCAGAGGATCGTTGCGATCTGCTCGCGCGTAACGGGGTCATTCGTGCCGAACCGACCGTCATCGTAGCCAACGACGATCTCCTTGCTGTTTGTCCAGCGCAGCGCATCGATGTACCATGCACCGTCGCTGACATCGGAGAAGTACAGCGGGTGGCTGACACTCGGCTCACCCTCCATGCGCCAGAGGATCATGACCGCCTGCGCGCGCGTTGTTGTGCCGTTGGGGTCGAACAGGGAGGAGGAGATACCGTTCATCAGACCGTTTTCGACAACATAATCGACATAATCTTCGTACCATGCACCGTGATCGATATCGTCGAACTCGCCGCACGG
>JAFQUN010000117.1 GCA_017408525.1 Oscillospiraceae bacterium | reverse complement strand
CGTTGACGGCTTCGCCATACTCGATGGCATCTGCGTCGGAGAATGCGGCGCTGGAGCTGATCGTAACCAGAGACATGGTCATAACCAGTGCCAGAACCAGTGCGAGAAACTTTTTCATAGTTGGGTTTCTCTCCTTTCAAAGAACTAATTTTGACAATCCTCGACAAATGTATTAAAATGTGGGCGGTATGGCTATACACTGCCGTGACGATCGACACGGTACCATGCCGCCCCGCGCGGAAAACGGAGAGGGGTGCGGACGGTTATCTCCATTGGCTTCCACGCCCGTTTGAAAGATTGTCACACCCCGCTCCGGCGCGGGGATTTTTTTCTGGAAAGGAAAGATCATTATGAACGCCGTCGGCATCGATGTATCAAAGGGGAAGAGCATGGTCGCGATCCTCCGCCCGTATGGAGAGGTCGTCCTCCCGCCGTTCGAGATCGAGCACACCGACCGCCACATCGCGCAGCTTGCCGCACTCATTAAGTCGCTCGATGGCGAAACGCGCGTGGTGATGGAGTATACAGGCAGTTATCACGCGCCCGTTTCGCACCGCCTCTACAACGCAGGCATCTTTGTGTGCGTTGTCAACGCAAAGCTTGTCCATGACTATGCGAATAACAGCCTGCGCCGCGCAAAGACCGATAAAAAGGACGCTATCAAGCTTGCAAACTACGCCCTTGACCATTGGGCAACGCTTCCGGCGTGGTATCCGGAGGAGGAGGCGCGCGCACTGCTCAAATCCTGCTACCGGCAATACGGAGAGTATGCAAAAGTGCAGACGATGCTCAAAAACAACCTCATTTCTGTCCTCGACCTCACTTTCCCGAATCTCAACCGCCTCTTTACGAGCGCGCGGCGCGTCGGCGGCACGGAAAAGTGGGTGGATTTTGCATATACGTTTTGGCACAGCCGGTGTGTCAGCAGCATGACTGAGGAGGAATTTGCTGCTGTCTACCGCGATTGGTGCGACGGGAAGGGGTATCGCTTTTCGTACGACAAAGCCGTGGCTGTGCATCAGGCTGCAAGTACAAACACGGGCGTGGTGCAGCCGTCGGGAACGATGGAGCTGCTTGTCCGTCATGCCGCGCAGCAGCTTCGCAATGCGCATCTTACAATGGGGAGGCTCGCCGAGCAGATGACCATGCTTGCCTCGCTTTTGCCGGAGTACGGCGTTGTAATGGGGATGTTCGGCGTCGGAGAGACACTCGGTCCGCAGCTGATGGCGGAGATCGGCGATGTGCGGCGATTTCGCTCCAAACGCGCACTCGTCGCGTTTGCGGGCATCGACGTTCCGCCGTACCAGTCCGGCACGGTCGACCTCCACAGCCGCAGCATTTCCAAGCGTGGGTCGGCGTCGCTGCGGCGGACGCTTTTTCTTGTTATGAGCGGCATTTTGCAAAACGCGCCGGAAAATGAGCCGGTCTATGCATATATGGCGCAAAAACGCAGCGAGGGCAAGCCCTATCGCGTGTACATGATGGCAGCGGCGAATAAGTTTTTGCGCATCTACTACGCCCGCGTCACCGAGCATTTGCGCCGCTTGGAAGAAGAATTTGAATGAAAAAGGAGACACCGCCGCGGCAGTGCCTCCTTCGTTGTATTTTTCGGTCAATATCCGCGCCGTCTGTCAACGACGTTTTGCAGCGGCTCGCCCGCAAAGTAACGCGCGAGATTGTCACAGAACATCCTGACGTTCAGCTCGCAGGTGTAGCCGAGCGTCATGTTTCCGGCGACGTGCGGCGTGAGCAGGATGTTTTTCGCCGCGCGCAGCGGGTGGTCGGCGGGCAGCGGCTCCGGCACGACGACATCGAGCGATGCGCCGGCAAGATGACCGCTGTTCAGCGCATCGCAAAGCGCCTCCTGGTCGACCGCCGTGCCGCGCCCGACGTTGACAACATACGACCCCTTAGGCATCATCGCCATCCGCTCGCGCGAGAGGATGCCGACCGTTTCGCTTGTCGACGGCAGCGCCATCACAAGAAGGTCGGTGCGCGCAAGGACCTCGTCAAGCTCCGCGATGGTGCGTGTTTCGGTAAAGGCGGGATCTGCCTGACCTGCGCTGCGGCGCACACCGACGATGGAAGCGGGGTGGAACGCGGTAAGGCGGCGTGCAAATTCCGTCCCGATGTCGCCCGTGCCGAGCATCGTGACGCGCGCGCCGTGGAGCGAGTGGATGGGCGTGAGTACATCCCATCCGCCAAGGCGCATCATCTCCGAATATTCCACCTGACGGCGCAGCAGCATCAGCGACACCATGATGATGTGCTCAGCAATGGTCGTACCGTACGCGCCGGAGGCGTTGGTGAGGATGCAGTCCTTATTCCGATACAGCGAATCGTCGCACATCCGGTCAACGCCCGCCCAGCAGCAGGCGAACCACTTCAGGCTTTTCGCCGAAGCGATGACCTTCCCGCTGCAATGCCCGTACAAAATTTCGCAGTCGTCCACATTGCCGACAGCGCTGCGGCTGTCGGGGAAATACTCTGTTTCGTAGCCGCCGCGTGCCGCAGCTTTGTCGATCTGTGCGCGGTATTCGTCTGTTAAAAAGTCAATGATAACGCCGATCTTCTTGCTCATTTCAATTCCTCCAAAATCTTCTCCGCGCAGCGGATGCCGTCCGCTGCCGCGCTCATGATACCGCCGGCATAGCCGGCGCCCTCGCCGCAGGGATACAGCCCCGCAAGCGTTGATTGATACATTTCATCGCGCAGAATACGCACAGGCGACGAGCTTCGTGTCTCCACTGCCGTCATCACCGCGTCCGGTGCGGCAAAACCGCGGATGTGCCGCTCAAAAATAGGAAGCGCTTCACTG
>JAFQUN010000116.1 GCA_017408525.1 Oscillospiraceae bacterium | reverse complement strand
CGTATCGTAGCCGCCGAGACCCTCAAACTTCATCGAAAGCTCACCGTAGCGGTGCAGCGTCTCCTCCGAGTCGTCACCTGCGGCCATTTTCTCGGAAAGGCGGGCCATCTCGTCCGCCATGTTGCGCATACGGGCAAAGGCGCTTTGCAGCACGTCCTCCACCGTATACCCCGCAGGATAGACGGGGATCTGCGAAATGAGGCCTATGCGGCGATTGGGTGCAATAACCACATCGCCCGTATCGTAATCGATCTCGCCCGTCAGGATGCGGAAAAGCGTCGTCTTGCCCGCACCGTTCTTGCCGAGCAGACCCACACGCTCACCGCTATTGATCTGAAAGGTAAGCCCATCCAGTATTTTCTTTTCCAGGTCGAAGGACTTTGTCAGTCCCGAAACGCTGATTTCAATCATTTTTCTGTCGTCCCAAACCGTTTTTCCATGTATTCGGCAATATATTCAAATCTGCCGGAGAAGTGCGACGCTTTCAGAAGCATCACCGCACCTTCGCTGTAGGCATCGTAAAGCACTTCGTAGGCTTCCTCCTTCGTCTGGAAGGCATAGACCTCGTCACAGCCACAGTCAAATGCTTCTTTTGCCATCAGCCTGCCCATCGGCCCGATGGCAAAAAGCATATCAATACCCAGCTCGCCTGCAAGCGCTCCCATATCGCGGTGCGCCTGCTCGGCAAGTTCGCCAAGCTCGCCCATATTGCCGAGCACGGCAATGCGCTTTTTCCCGCCGGAATTGGCCAGCACACGGAGTGCCGCCGCCATCGACTGGGGGTTTGCGTTATAGCTGTCGTCAAGCAGCACGCGCTCACCGGGGAAATGCAGAATGCGCATACGCCCGCCGACAGGCACATAGGAGCTGACGCCGCGCACGATCTCCTCGTGCGTAAGGCCCATCTCCTCGCCCACGGCAACAGAAAGCGCCATGGGATAGAGCATGTGCTCACCGGGCGCAAACACGGTGAGGTCATACGTATCCTTCTTCGTCTCAACCGTACAGCGCGTATACTCAATACCGCCGCACTCGACGCTCGTGACGCGCACATCGCAGTTTTCACTGCGGCCAAAGCGGACGGTGCGCTGCGCAGGCGTAACGGCAGAGAGCATATCGTCGTCGCCATTTAAGAATGCGACGCCGTCGGGTGCAAGGTTTTCCAGAATCTCGCACTTGGCCTTGCAGATATTCTCGCGGCTGCCGAGAAATTCAATGTGCGCCACGCCGACATTGATGATGGCGGCAAACTTAGGCAGCACCATCTCGCCCAAATAGCGGATCTCGCCTGCGTGGTCCATGCCGCTTTCGATAACAGCGGCTTCGTGGCTTTTCTCAAGCTGCAAGAGAATTTTCGGCGTGCCGATGTCGCCGTTGAAATTCGCCTCAGTTTTGAGCGTGCGGTACTTCTGCGACAGAACCGCCCAAACCATCTCCTTGGCAGTCGTCTTACCGGTCGAGCCGGTGATCTGCACGAAGGGAATGTCAAACTGCTTGCGGTACCAAAGTGCAAGCGGCTGCATGGCACGGAGCGGATTTTCCACACGGATGTAGAATTTACCGTCAATAAACCGCTCCGGCACGCGCGCACAGAAGCAGCCTGCAGCGCCGTTAAGCAATGCCTTGTCAATATAATCGTGACCGTCAAAATTCTCGCCCTTGAGCGGCACAAAGAGTTCTCCCTCCGCGACCGTGCGGCTATCGGTCGAAATGCCGCAAAGGGGCGCATCCTCCGCACCAAACACAAGCTCTCCGCCGACGATGTCGGCAAGCTGACGGGCCGTAATGCTATACATCTTCCTTACCTCCAAGCATAATCATCCTATTTTATCAGTTTATACTTTACCACAAAACGGCATCGAATACAAGAAAAAGAGGCGGTTTTCACCGCCTCTTTTTTCATCTGAACAGCCGCGCAAGAAGTCCTTCGCTTTTCCCTTCCGAAAGCGTCATAGCCGCCGCAAGCAGTTCCGCCGCCTCACCGCGGCTGAGCGGACGCTTCATGTCCTCCGCGCCAAAGCGTCCCGTTTCGATAACGCTTACAGACATGAGGTTTGCCACCGCCTGCGCGCTCCAGCTCTCCTCCGCGTCTTCAAGCGACACGTCCGTTACGTCGAGCAGACGGTTCACAACCGCGGCTGCTTCGGAAAGCGTGATGGCATCCTCCGCGCAAAAGGCGATGCCCTCCGCCGTACCGACGCCGCGAATGACGCCTGAGCGCAGCGCACTGACAGCATAGCCCTTCGCCCAGACAGGGATGCCCGCATCGTCGCAAAAACCGGTCACGGTCACTGCATCGGGACTTAAGTCCATCGCACGAAGCGCCATCGCCACAAACTCGCCGCGGCTGACACTGCGCTGCGGCTCAAAGAACCAGTCCTCCCCCACCTGCGCACCGACGAACACACCCGCAT
>JAFQUN010000115.1 GCA_017408525.1 Oscillospiraceae bacterium | reverse complement strand
CTTCTATTTCTAAATACAACAACGGGGGGATTTTACCATGTTGACACCGCAGGAAGTTTCCAACCGCGCCTTTTCAAAGGCTGTCATGGGCGGATACAATATGAGCATGGTCGACGAGTTTCTTGACGAGCTGACCGACGACTATTCCGCACTGTATAAGGAAAATACCGCACTGAAGACGAAGATGAAGGTCCTCGTCGACAAGGTGGAGGAGTATCGCCAGACCGAGGATTCCATGCGCGCCGCGCTTTTGTCCGCGCAGCGGATGGCAGCGGCGATGGTCCACGACGCCGAGGCACAAAAAGAAGAGATGATCGCCGACGCCGAGCGCGCCGCGCGTGCCAAGATCGCAGACCTGCAAAGGGCGCTGCACGAAGAGCAGCTGCGCCTGAACACCGCCAAGGAAGAAACGCGCGCCTTCGTGGAGGAGCTGCGTGCCCTCTACGAGCGTCAGCTCCTCTCTCTCGACGCGCTGGGAGATCTCGCCCCCGGTGAGGTGCGTGAGATCACGGCACACCGCGATTTCAGCGCCGCCGATATTGAAGAGAGCATCAACGCCGCCTTCCGCGAAGCGGACGCTGCGAATGAAGCGGTGGTCGAAGTGCCCACCGAGGAAGCTTCTGTCGAGCCGACGTCTGTTTCTCCGGCGGAGCTTGCCGCTGCTGCCGCCGAGCCGGAGCCGCCGTTCGCCGCACCGGTCATTACTCCGGCTCCGCCGTTTGCCCAGCCGGTCAGCGTCACGCCCGCACCTGCGTTCGAGCAGAGTGTGCCTTCCGAGGGCGAGCGTTCGGAAGAGGACCTTGCCGCCACGCGCCGCAGTCCTGTGATCTCGCTGAACGACCTTCAGTTCGGAAGCAATTACCGCAGCGAATAATATATTTCGGCAAAGATGCCTTGCATCTTTGCCGAATCTTTCGCGCTCCGCTCCGCGCACTCGTTTCACTCGCACACTTCGCTCCGTGAGAAGTATTTTCCCCGACGCGCATGTCGCCGGGGAAAATTTTTTGATATTGCCTCAATAGACAAAAAAGGAGGGACCTCCTATGCAGCACCGCCCCATTGTCGCCATCATGTACGACTTTGACAAGACGCTCTGCACCACCGATATGCAGAACTATCACTTCATCCCCGCGCTTGGCTATACGCCGTCACAGTTTTGGGAAAAGGCGAACGGCTTCGGCTACGAAAACCGCATGGACGGACTGCTTGCCTATATGTATACCATGATCCATGAATGCCGCGCGCAAAACGTGCCGCTCACGCGCGCCTTTTTGCGCGAGTGCGGCGAGCATATCGAGCTTTTCCCCGGTGTTCGCGACTGGTTCTCGCGCATCAACGCCTTCGGCGAGGCGCAGGGCTTGCAGGTGGAACACTATGTCATCTCCTCGGGTCTTCGTGAGATCATCGAGGGCAGCGGCATCGCCCATGAATTTCGCCAGATCTATGCGTGCGAGTTTTTCTACGACGCGGACGGGAGGGCAACATGGCCCAAGCTCGACGTCAATTTTACCAATAAGACCCAGTTCGTTTACCGCATCAACAAGGGGATCCTTGACGTTGCAAATGACCGGGACCTGAACGATTCGATGCCCGATGACAGCAAGCGCATCCCGTTTACAAATATGCTCTATCTTGGAGACGGACTTTCCGATGTTCCGTGCATGAAGATGATGCGCGCCTACGGCGGGCAGTCGATCGCCGTGTACCAAAGGAGCAACCAGGCCGCTGTGGAGGAGCTTCTTGCGCACGGGCGCGTGGACTTCATCTTCCCTGCCGATTACAGCGCCGGAGGCGCGCTGGAGCGGACGGTGCAGAATATCCTTTGCAAAATGGAGATCGCAGACCGGCTTGCCGCTGAAAATGCGCGCCAGCTGCGCGCCATCGGTTCCGCGCCGGACTGTGACCAGATCAGCCTGTTTTGAGCGTGTCGAAAAAGCAGCGAAGCCACTTTTTCGAGTCTTTTTCACGGTGCCACATCGTACTCGCTTACGCTCGCACGTTTGCGCCGCGAGAAACTCGGCGAGACCTTTTTGACAAGCTGAAAGGAGAGGAACGCAATGCGTTCCTCTCCTTTTAAATTTCACGAAGCTTTCCAAGCGCGCGCACAAATTCCTCGGGAAGAGGCGAGCTGCACTCGACAAGCTCCCCTGTGCGCGGATGGATAAAGCGAAGTCCCACCGCGTGAAGGCACTGCCCCGTAAGTCCCGCGACAGCCTTCTTCGCGCCGTACACCGTATCGCCCCAGATGGGATGTCCAATGTGGGCAAGGTGGACGCGGATCTGGTGCGTGCGCCCTGTTTCCAAGCGACAGCGCAGGTGCGTAAAGCCGGCATAGCGCGCGATGACCTCATAATGCGTCACGGCGGCGCGTCCGTCGGGTGTGACCGCCATGCGCTTGCGGTCGGTCTTGTGCCGACCGATGGGCGCGTTGATCGTGCCCGCATCATCGCGGATATTCCCGACGGCGATACATTCGTATGTGCGCGCGAGCGTATGGTCCGCAAGCTGCGCGGCAAGGTGTTGGTGCGCGGCATCGTTTTTCGCAGCGATGATCAGCCCCGATGTGTCGCGGTCGATGCGGTGGACGATGCCGGGGCGCTTTTCGCCGCCGATACCGCTGAGCGAGTCGCCGCAGTGGTGCAAAAGGGCGTTGACAAGCGTGCCGTCGGCGTGACCCGGCGCAGGGTGAACAACAAGCCCCACCGGCTTATCAACGACGATCACATCCGCGTCCTCGTAGACGATCGAAAGCGGAATGTCCTGCGCGGCAAGCTCTGTTTCGACAGGCTCGCTCTGCGTAACGCTGACCGTATCGCCTGCTGCGACGCGCGCGCTTTTCGCGGCGGTCTTTCCGTTGAGAAGCACCTGCCCCTCCGCAAGAAGTCTTGCGGCGGCGGAACGCGTGACCCCCTCCATGTGCGCACTTATGAAACTGTCAAGGCGTGCGCCCTCGTCCTCAGGCGCGACGGGAAGAAGCGTCGTTTCCATCTTTTGTCACCTTGTCGTACTTGTCGTAGAAAAAGAGGTAGTACACCGCGCCGACGATCGCGCCGCACACGACGCAGATGTCGGCAACGTTGAAAACGGGATAGTCCATAAAAAGGAAGTTGAACATATCCACGACGTACCCCATCCGCACGCGGTCGATCAGATTCCCCACGCCGCCGGAGAGGATGAGAAAGCACGCAGCAAGTCCCAGCGGATGGCGCACGATGCGCCGCACGAGAAGGTAGACGACCGCCGCCATGATGAGCGCCGTCACCGCGATGAGCAGCCACCGCTGCCCCGAAAAGCTCGACCACGCCGCGCCATAGTTATGGACGGTGCGAAGCTCGACAAAGCCGGGGACAAGCGGCATCGCCTCACCGAGCGGAAGGTTTTGCGTGATCCACGCCTTGAGCCACTGGTCAAGCGCCAGCAGCGCCGCCGCAAGCAGCGCAAATATCGTGTAGAGCATGGGCTGTCTCCTATGATCATAGAAATCACGAACAGTTTACACGGTTTGCGGGAAAATTGCAACCGCTTCCGCGCTTTATCGAAAAGCCTCCGCTTTTTTGATAGACCAAAGGGGCAATGCCCTGAAAAGGCATTGCCCCAATACGACAGGATATTTTCGCGCGGCGCTTATGCACGCAGCTTTTTGAGAAGACCGCCGTGCTCCAGCGCACGGGCGAGCGCTATGTAGAGAATGGGCGCTGCGATCATGGCTGCGACAGCGTTGATGAGCGAACCGGGCAGCTTGCTAAGCATCGTTACCCAGACGGCGTCGACGGGGTAGCCGTAGACAAATTTCTGGAAAATAAAGGTTTTGAGCATATACAGCGCCACATAAGTCAGCGCGCCGATAACGCACGCGGCGATATTTCTGCCGTGCGCCTTCGCCTCCTGCCCGCCGGCGAAGGCGATCTTCGCGCACACCCACGCCATCGCGAACTTGGACACGAACGTGACCAGACACTCGACAATGCCGTACCCGCCGAGCATCGCGTCATAGATGGCGGAGCCGAGTCCCGCGGCAAGTCCGCCGGCGAAAGGTCCCATCAAAAGCCCGCTCAAAAGGCAGATGGCGTTGGCAAAATGTACCTTGCTGCCCAGCAGCGGGAAGCGATACAGCGTCACCACGCACACAACAGCCGACAGCATCGCGATAAAAGCGATTTTCGCAACAGACCAGGTTTTTTTCATAAAAAAAGTCCCCTCTTTCTTTCGCTTCTTTTCGCAGGTTACTATAACAGCAAACTGGCTTTACTTAAATGCCCAGTTTTGTAAAAGTTTATAAGGTCAGTTTGGCAAAAAAAGGCTGCCCGTCACTTCGGGCAGCCTTTTCGGGAGAGGATCAGAATTGCGCGACCTTGGCGCACACGGCGGCGCAGCGCGGGCAAAGTCCCTCGGCGTTCGCCTCGGTGCTGTGCTTCCAGCAGCGCGGGCACTTTTCGCCCTTGGCTTCGCTGACGATGACGAAAACGCCGTCGATCGCTGTGGGCGCACCCTGCGCGGCAAGCGCGCCGTCGGCGGAAACTTCGACGTCGGAGACGATGAAGACATCCGCCCATTCGCCGCCAAAGCGCGCTTTGAGCGCGTCGAGCGCGCCGTTTTCATCAACGAGCGTGACATGGGCTTCAAGTGCCTTGCCGATCTTCTTCTCTGCGCGCGCGGCTTCAAGCGCCGCATTCACGCCCTCACGCAGGCGGCGCAGCGCATCCCACTGTGCCATCGCGTCGTCGTCCAGCGCATAGGCGTCGAACGAGCTGTGCATCTCGTTGAAAACGACGTTGCGCGCGTCGTCGTCGCCGCGGTGCGGCATGGCGAGCCAAACCTCATTGCAGGTGAAAGCAAGGATCGGTGCAAAAAGACGCGTGAGCGTATCGAGGATGATATAAAGCGTCGTCTGCGCGGCGCGGCGGCTTTCGCCGCTTGCCTCGTCGCAGTACAGGCGGTCTTTGATGATATCGAAGTAGAACGACGAGAGATCAAGCACGCAGAAGTCGTTCACGGCGTGCGTGATGACATGGAACTCATAGTCGTTGTAGGCGGCAAACACCTTTTCGATGAGGGCATTGAGCCGCGTGACCGCCCAGCGGTCAAGCTCATGGAGCGCATCGGGCGCGCAGAGGTTCTCCGCGTCGAAATCGACGAGGTTATCAAGCATGAACTTGCAGGTGTTGCGGAATTTGAGATAGTTCTGCGAGAGCTGCTTGAAGATCTCCTTCGAGCAGCGAACGTCAACGTGGTAATCGGCAGATGCCGCCCAAAGACGCAGAAGGTCAGCGCCGAAGTCCTTGATGATATCGGCAGGGTCAACGCCGTTGCCAAGGCTCTTATGCATGGCGCGGCCTTCGCCGTCGACGACCCAGCCGTGGGTCAGGCACTCTTTGAACGGCGCACCCTTGCCGAGCGCACCGACAGCGGTGAGGAGCGAGGACTGGAACCAGCCGCGGTACTGGTCGGCGCCTTCGATATACATATCGGACGGCCAGAAGTGCTGGTCGTGCTGCATGGAGCAAAAATGCGTCGAACCGGAGTCGAACCAGCCGTCAAGCGTGTCGGTCTCCTTTTCAAACGTCTTGCCGCCGCAGTGCGGGCAGGCGAAGCCGGACGGAACGATGTCCATCGCGTCCATCTCAAACCACGCGTTCGAGCCGCGTTCGGCAAAGAGGTTTGCGACCGCTTCGATCGTCTCGTCGGTGCAAACGGGCTTGCCGCAGTCTTTGCAGTAGAAAACGGGGATGGGCAGACCCCAGCGGCGCTGGCGGCTGATGCACCAGTCGGCGCGCTCGCGGATCATGGAGATCATGCGGTCCTTGCCCCACGCAGGAAGCCAGCGCACGTTTTCACACGCGGCAACGGCATCCTCTTTGAACGCGTCCACCGAGCAGAACCACTGCGGCGTCGCGCGGAAGATGATCGGGTTCTTGCAGCGCCAGCAGTGCGGATAGCTGTGGATGATGTCCTCGCTTGCAAAGAGCGCGCCGGATGCTTTCATATCCTCGAGGATGACGGGATTGGACTCATCCGTCTTCATGCCGGCGTACTTGCCTGCATAGTCGGTGTGGCGGCCCTGATCGTCAACGGGAACGACCATTTCCGTACCGTACTGCAGGCAGGTCTGATAGTCCACATCACCAAAGCCCGGCGCCGTGTGGACACAGCCCGTACCGGAATCCGTTGTAACATAATCCGCCAGCATCAGCAGGGATGTCTTCGGAAGGAAGG
>JAFQUN010000114.1 GCA_017408525.1 Oscillospiraceae bacterium | reverse complement strand
CTGCAAATGACGCTGATGATGGGGATGCGGCTGATGATCCGTGCGCCGTCGATGCTCATCGCTTCCCTTGTGATGGCAATTTCCATCAGCCGCGCGCTATCGTCGGCGTTTCTTGTCTCCATTCCGCTGCTTGCTTTGTGCGTGGGCGTTATCATCGCCTGCGTCGGTCCGCTTTTCACGGCGCTCCAGCAGCGCACCGATGACCTCAACCTCGTCGTGCAGGAGGATCTTGCAGCCATCCGTGTCGTAAAATCCTTTGTGCGCGAGGACCATGAGCGCGAAAAATTTGCCGCGCGCGTTGAAGCGCTTCGCAAAACGTCGGAGCGGGCGTTCGGCTTTGTGGTCATCAATATGCCCATCATGATGCTCATTATCTACGGTACGACCATCGCCGTTTTGTGGTTTGGCGGTCACATGGTCGCAGAAGGTACGCTTCCTGTCGGGCTGCTTTCGAGCTTTTTTACCTACGTTACCGAGATACTCATTTCCCTTATGATGGTCTCGATGGTGATGATGACGCTCACACGCGCCGTTGCCTGCGGCAAGCGTGTTTGCGAGGTTTTGCATGAAGTGCCCGACATCACCGACAGCGCCGCTGCCGCGGACGCACGCCTTGAAGATGGCTCCATCCGTTTTGAAAACGTGTGGTTCAAGTATAATGAGGAAGCGTCGGAGTGGAATCTGCGCGGCATCGACCTTTCCATCCCCTCCGGCGCGACGGTCGGCATCCTCGGCGGCACAGGCAGCGCAAAATCGACGCTTGTATCCCTTATCCCGCGTCTGTACGACGTGACGGAGGGGCGCGTGCTCGTTGGCGGACGCGACGTGCGCGAGTACAAGATGGCGCACCTTCGCGATGAGTGTGCTGTCGTTTTGCAGAAAAACACACTCTTTTCCGGCACGATCCGCGAAAACCTGTGCTACGGAAACGAAAACGCGACGGATGACGACCTTCGCGCCGCGTGCGAAGCCGCCTGCGCGCAGGAGTTTATCGACCGCCTTCCGGACGGCTATGACTCGCGCGTTGAGCAGGGCGGGGCAAACTTCTCCGGCGGACAGCGCCAGCGTCTTTGCATCGCCCGCGCACTTTTGAAGCGCCCGAAAATTCTCATTCTCGATGACTCCACCTCCGCTGTCGACATGGCGACCGACGCGCGTATCCGTGCAGCGTTCGCAAGCAGCCTTGCCGGCACGACAAAGCTCATCATCGCCCAGCGCATCGCCTCCGTGCGTGATGCCGACATCATCGTTGTCATGGATGACGGCGCGGTCTCGGCTGTGGGTACACACGATGAACTTATGAAAACCTGCGGCATCTACCGCGAGGTCGCACACTCGCAGGAGGAGGGGGTGAGCATCGATGGCTAAACACGGTCCGAACGCATACGCCAAGCCGAAAAATATCGGCGCGACGCTGCGCCGCCTCCTTCGCTATCTTGGGAAAAGCACACCGTGGCTGATCGTCGTCTCACTGTGTCTTGCCGCGAGCACGGTCTGCTCGCTCGCGGGAAGCTACCTTCTAAAGCCCATCATCAACGACTATATCATCCCCGGGGATTTCCCGGGTCTTGCGCGAATGCTCGCACTTATGGCGTGCGTATATATTCTCGGCGCGGCGCTTTCCTATCTCTATTCGCGCATCATGGTGCGCATCGCGCAGAAAACGGTCGCCGAGCTGCGGCGCGAGCTTTTCGACAAGATGCAGACGCTCCCTCTGCGCTATTTTGACGCGCACCCTCACGGGGAGCTGATGAGCCTTTACACCAATGATATTGAAACGATCAGCGAGCTTATAAACAGCTCCCTTGGAAGCCTTGTCTCGAGCGTGCTCACTTTTGCGGGCGTACTTGGTATGATGTTCGTTCTCAACTGGAAGCTCTCGCTCATCACGATCGTTTTCCTTGCGCTGATGTTTGCGCTTGTCGGCGGCATCGGCGGGCGCAGCCGCGTCGCTTTTGCAAAGCAGCAGGCATCGCTTGGCGCGCTCAACGGATATATTGAGGAGATGATCCGGGGGCAAAAGGTCATCAAGGTATTCAACCGCGAAGCGCAGGCGAAGGCTGCCTTCGCCCTGCATAATGAAGCTTTCCGTGCTGCCGCGACGAGCGCCCACGCCTACGCATCGATGATGATGCCCGCGATGGGCAACCTCTCGCGCATCAACTATGCCGTTACCTGCTGCGTAGGCGGTCTCCTTGCTATCGGCGGGTACTTTGACATCGGTACGATGGCGACCTATCTCAACTGCGTCAAGCAGGTCTCCCAGCCCATCGGGCAGGTCAGCCAGCAGGTCAACGTCATTCTCGCCGCCGTCGCGGGCGCCGAGCGCGTGTTTGCCGTCATGGACGCCGAGAGCGAGACCGATGAAGGGAAAGTCACGCTCGTGCGCGTCCGCCGCACGGAGGACGGCTCTTTTACACCGTGTTCCGAGCGCACGGGGCTTTGGGCGTGGCAAAAGAGCGACGGCTCCCTCACTCCGCTTTGCGGCGATGTGCGCTTTGAAAACGTCGTTTTCGGCTATAACGCGGAAAAGACTGTTCTTCGCGGCATCTCACTCTACGCAAAGCCGGGTCAGAAGATCGCCTTCGTCGGCTCGACGGGTGCCGGCAAAACGACCATCACCAACCTCATCAACCGCTTCTATGAGATCGGGGAGGGCACTATCACCTACGACGGCATCGATGTGCGTGAGATCGAAAAGGATTCGCTGCGCCGAAGCCTCGGCATTGTTTTGCAGGATACGCACCTTTTCACCGGAACGGTCATGGAGAACATCCGCTACGGGCGGCTCGACGCGACGGATGAGGAGTGTATCGCCGCGGCGAAGCTCGCAAATGCGGACACGTTCATCCGCCATCTTCCGCAAGGCTACCGGACGCTTCTTACCGGCGACGGCGGCAGTCTCTCGCAGGGCGAGCGCCAGCTTCTTGCCATCGCGCGCGCAGCTGTCTCCGATCCGCCGGTCCTGATCCTCGACGAGGCGACATCTTCCATCGATACGCGCACGGAAAAGCTCATCGAGCGCGGCATGGACAGCCTCATGGAAGGACGCACCGTCTTTGTCATTGCCCACCGCCTTTCGACCGTGCGAAATGCACGCGCCATCCTTGTTTTGGAGGGCGGCGAGATCATCGAGCGCGGCGACCACGACGATCTGATGACACAGCGCGGGCGCTACTACCGCCTGTGTACCGGTGAGTCTGAGCTTTCCTGAATTTTACCCATCTGCGGGGATATTCCGCAGATGGGTATTTTTTGTTGTTGGCTTTTGCTTTGCCATACCCATTTGGCGGGCAGCGCATCAGCGGAAAGAGATATCCTATTTTTTAAGAAACCTTTAGAAAAAAATGGGCGGAATGATGATACAATAATGTCGAAATAGTGAAAAAGAGTGTGCGGCGCGGCAGACCGCTGTGCGGAAAGCGCGCCGGAAAACTATAAAGGACGGTGTTTTTATGGGAAACAACCAGCTGCTGCCTTTTGAGAGGAATCGCTATTATGTGGGAAAGCTTCTGACTTCTGCCGATTTTCAGGCGGAGCAGACCTATGGAAATCATAAGCGCCGCTTTCTCAATGAAATGATGTTTGGAAGCGGCATCATCTGCGGTCTTGGCGTATACAGTCTTGATGACCTTTCCATCATGGTCGATTCCGGCGTTGCGATGGATGGCAGAGGACGCGAGATCGCTGTGGAAAGCCCCATCGTGCGCAAGCTTTCGGCTGTTGAGGGTTTTGAAACGCTGGAGAGTGAGTGCGCCGTTCTTTGCCTTCGCTATGAAGAGGAGGATGTCCACCCCGTTTACACCGTTCGTGGGCAGGACAGCGGCGAAAGTTACGAATGCAACCGTGTGCGCGAGGGATGGCAGCTCGTTTTGCGCGACAGCTCGGCGCTTGCGGCTGCGGAGGGCATGGAGACGGAGTTTTTGTCCTCTGCCGTACTGTACGGGGACGAGGATTATCTTGTCAAATGCACGATGCCCTCGCAGTGTGCGTGCGGCGCACAGGTGCGCGTGGATATCACGGTCGAGCGTCTGCGCGAGACGGCAGGTGCGCTGACGTTGGCTGCGTCCGTCCAGATGCCGGCTTTTGTCGACGAAAACGGCGGCCACGAGCTTTTGATCGAATTGCAGGAGGTGTGTCCTCAGAGCAGGATCACGCTGCAGCGCTATGTAACGGCGCAGTCTGTGCCTGCACCGGAGTCGGTGCTGCTTGCGGGCGAGAAGGACATTCAGGTGCGCATTGGCGGTGAGGACCGTGCGGCAGAGGAAAGCTTTGCACTTCGTGCCGTTGTGGTCGATGCGACCGCTTCGCAGCTCATCGATCAGGCAGTTGCCGCGCCGAGTCTTGAGATGCGCGCACTTGGCGGCGAGCGTGAGCTTGTGCCGCTTGCCAGGATTATGCTCCAGCGCACGCGCAGTGCGTATCTTATCGAAGATGTTATTACCACGGGCGTTCGCCGCTATATCCGCGCCAATGCGGATGCGGCGCTGCGGGAAGAGCTGGGAGCGTGGTTCGCGCCGGCTTCCGCTGAGCGCGGCACCGTTGTGCAGCAGAACGGACAGCGCATCGTTGAAAAATACCGTGAGCCGATCTATGCAACGGGCGTTTGCGAGATCCCGCTCGGCGCGAATATGCGCCGCGGACAGATCGCCTACTCCGACGAGATCGTTCATGGGCTTGGCCCGGGAACGGTGTACGTCACCGTCGGCGCGGAGTATCTCGCCGATGATGTGAAGCTCGGTGCGACGGCGCGCAGCACCATTTACGGTGATGTGAGCCTGTTTCCAAGTGAGCAGGCACCGACCGTTGATGCCGAGATGGCAGTCAAGGTGATGAACGATCGCGGCAGCTTCGTCGTTGCGGCAAAGCTGCGCGAGGACAGCAGCCGCGTGCTGCTCCCGCTTCGCTGGGTCGCGGTCGCGATGCCCGGCGGCGGTGAGGAGAGCAAGATCGAAAAGATCGCCGGAAAGAGCATTGCTGCCGTGCAGTCGACGGTTGTGATGGGTACGCGTGCGAGCCACTTTTTCAATGTGCGCTTCAACAACATGGAGCCGTGTACGCTGACGTATGAGCTGACGGAGAAAAACGCCGGTGAGATCACGCCGGAGGGTATCTATACCGCGCCGGGCCGTGAGGGCGTATTCGAGATCCGCATCTCCTGCGCCGAAAATCCGCTGATCACGACCTACGCCTACGCGGTGGTCAAAAAGGATATGGGCGAGAAGGAATAACCTTCAAAAGACTTTTGGAAAGGGGGGCAGGGTATGGTTTATTACGCCGAGGGAAAAGAACTGGAAGTCATCTCCACCGTTTTTTGCGGCAGCGTGAACGACGCTTACGTTTGCAGGAACCGCACCTCTGCCTCCGGTGCGCTCTATACGCTGCTTGTTGTCCGTGACCGCGAGTGCGCAAAAAAAATGCTGTTGCTTTCCGATGCGGACAGCGGGAGCGCGTGGCTTTGGCACTTTGCGCAGAATGAGGAGCTGATCTTCGTTTTTCCCTTTCGTGAGGAGCGGAAGTTTTCCGCTTTCGCGCGCGGGCAGGCGGTAAGCGCAGAGGTCACGGAGCGTATCTGCGTGAATCTTGTGATGGAGTGCCTTTCGGCGAAGCTTCCATGGCCGCTTTTGTATCTCGCCCTGGAGCAGGACGGCGTGCAGATCGCAAAGGACAACACGGTGTATTTTACGATGTGCCTCGACCTTGCCGCGCTTGACACGGAGCGGACGGAGCGAAACTGCGTTTCAAGCTGTGCGCGGCTGATGATGGAGCTTTTTGCACAGTCCCCCGTTTCCGGACGCAAAAAGAGGGAGCAGGTGAAAAGCTTTGAACTGATCGCGAAAAAAAGTGCCAAAAACGCATATGATGGGTTTCCGGAGCTTTACCGCGACATCAAGCTGACTGCCATCCCAGAGGAAAAGACAGGTCTTTTGAAAAGAGCTGCGGGGCTGTGGCGGCGAAACCGCGACCGGCTTTTCCGCATCTTGCTCATTTTGTGTGCCGTTTTGGTGCTTGCCGCGCTTGCCGCGCTCGCAACACAGATGATATACGGAGAGGTTCCGTGGCTTCGCGTCTTTCAAAATACATTTGATGTGATCGGGACGGAGGATCTCCACACGGGAGGACATATATGAAACGGATATTTGCGCTGCTCGCGCTGGCGCTTGCAGCGATGCTCACCGCTGTTTCTGCGCTGCCGATCGGGCTGCCGCTGAAAACGACCGCATCGGCGCAGACAGCTGACGGCAGCATCCTGACAGCGGAAAACAGGGCGGCAGTTTCGCGCGTCTACACGCTGCGCGAGGGTGAGATCACTGACATTTATGAGGAGTTTCGCGTCCGCGCGGGAAGAGAGAGCAGCATCGCCTATATCGCCGCCGATGAAACGGATATCTACTTTGTACGTTTCTATGGAGACGGGACGCAGGAGATCGCGCGGCTCGTGGGCGGCGCGGCGGTGCCGCTGCACAGCGAAGCCATGCGCGATGACGAGACCCTTGCTGACCTTGCCGCAAGGGGAGGGATCGTGTACCTCACGGCAATGAATGCGGACGGCGGGGCAGTCGTTTATACATACGAAGAGGTCGGCGGTTTGCAGCTGCACGCGTCGATCCCGGAGCAGTGGCTTTCGGACGTGACAGACGTGCGCTGTGACGGTGAGCGCATACTTGCCCGCACAAAGTATGGCGATAGCTTTTACCTTACGTTTGACGGACAAAAGACATATATTGACGCCGATGCGCCGGAGACGGAGGAAATTGCCGCTGAGAGCGCGCGTGCATGGCTTCTTTGCAAGCGGAGCGCGCTGGGCGCGGCGCTTGCTGTGTGGGCAGTGATCGCACTGAGCGTTTCGTGTGCGGCGCTGATCGCGCGGCGTGCGTACCGGATTGCCGCGCGCTTGACCGCGGTGGGAGCGGAGGTTCTTTTCCTGATGCTTTTGGCAGGCATTGCCGCCGCGTTTTGGCAGCTTTTGCCGACGGTCGATATATATGCGGCGCTTGCGACCGTACGGACTATGGTGCTGGGCGGTGCGGTGGTTTGGGCGCTTGGCACTGCGGTGCTGTACCTCGCCGCCGCGCACATCACACGACCCGCTGCTGCCATCGCAAAGCAGATGGACGCGGTGAGCGAAGGAAACGTCAGCTTCAGGGAGGTGTCTCCGGGCAGGGATGAGCTGCATCGCATGGATCAAGCCTTGCAGGAGATGTGCATGAGCCTTTCCATCCGCGACTAT
>JAFQUN010000113.1 GCA_017408525.1 Oscillospiraceae bacterium | reverse complement strand
CCAAATGCGGCGCAGATCTCAACGAAGGACCGTGTACCTGCAAGGCGGACATCGATCCGCGCTGGGCGGCACTGGGCGCTCTTTTGAACAGAGATGAATGATTAAATTACTGCGAAAGCAGATCAAGCCAAGGAGGTGTCAACATGGCGGTTCCGAAGGGGAAAGTTTCGAAGGCGAGAAGAGATAAGAGACGCAGCTCTCACTGGAAGCTGGAAGTTCCCGGTCTTGTCGCTTGCCCGAAGTGCGGTGCAATGCGTCTTCCTCACAGAATGTGCAAGGAATGCGGTACCTACAACGGTCGTCAGGTCAAGACGGTCAAGTCCGTTGTTGCCGGCGAATAAGAAACGAAGAAGAAGCTGCTGCAAATTGTATTTTGCAGCAGCTTCTTTTTTGCGTTTTTGTTGACGTGGTGCCTGCGGGGGATTATTCCGCGTTCCGACGCGGACTTCCTTTTTCCCGCCGAGGAAAAAGGGAGCAAAAAGTCGGCTTAAAACCCTACGGTTTTTAAGAATTTCCCTTGTGCCGCTTGATGGTGCGGAGCTTTGCCTCGGCGCGTGGTGAACGAATCGACTGTGCTCTTTTTTCTCGGGTGTTACGCCCAACATAGTGGTCAGTGGGAGCGCGTGCGATTCAAGTACAGCGCCTACTGCCAAGAAGCCCCGATGGTGTGGTGGCTTTTCAACCCTCGGCTTCGTGCGTCTATTGTCCGGCGCGATGCGGCTTTGCAAAACTGCGTACTTCTCGCTTTGCTGCCGCAGATTGCGCGGTGAGGAAAATATTTCGCTGATTGCACTTTGCGCCGTTTGGTGCAGATAGAAGAAAATGTTTCGTCTACCAACTTCGTCCGCGCAGTGCCATCGGAACTCAAACCAGAGTAGGCGCTGTGGTTGAAGTGCAAGCACTATCGACAGCCAAAAGGACAGCGCGTAACGCGCGGATACGAAGGTAGAGGCAAATTCGACAACAGGCGCCGTGGCTTATATGGGAAGTTGTAGTATAGCCAAAGGAAATTCTCAAAAACCTTGGTTTTTGAGCCGCATTTTTTGGCTTCTTTTTTGGGCGGGAGCAAAAAAGAAGCTCGCCGCCGGAGCGGCGAAAGAAAACCTCTTGCAGCGGCTATCGCAAAGAAAAGTCCAAAATAGAGCGAAAGGGAAATCCTTAGAAACCGCAGGTTTCTAAGCCGTTTTTTTGTTTTTTCTTGCGTCTGCGCGAAAAGTGAGATATAATACAAAATTGCACTATGTCGCATTTTACAAAGGGAGGGAGTGCCGCATGAGTACAGTCATCACAAGTATTGACCGCCGCAGTCCGGCGGAGCGCGCGCATATTTGCGTCGGCGAACGGCTTTGCAGCGTCAACGACCATGAGATCGTGGACGTTCTCGACTATCGTTACTATTGCTACGATGCGCGGCTTACCCTCGTTTTGGAGAAAGACGGCACTCGCCGTACGGTTCATGTCAAAAAGGAGGACGGCGAGGAGTTGGGATTGAATTTTGACTCCTACCTCATGGACGAGCCGCGCCCGTGCAGCAACCACTGCATCTTCTGTTTTGTCGATCAAATGCCGTCCGGCTGCCGCTCGACGCTTTATTTCAAGGATGACGATGCGCGGCTGAGCTTTTTGATGGGCAACTACATCACGCTCACAAACCTCTCCGAGCGCGAGGCGCAGCGCATTATCGATTTGAAAATCAGTCCTATCAACGTTTCTGTCCATGCGACCGACGGTGCTGTGCGCAGCCGCATGCTCGGCAACAAAGCGGGTGCGGCGAGTCTTTCCTATATGCGCCGCTTTGGCGAGGCGGGTATCGTCATGAACGGACAGATCGTGCTTTGTCCCGGCTTTAACGACGGCGCTGTGCTGCAAAAGTCGATGGAGGACATTGCGGCGATGAATTTTGCAAGCTGTGCGATCGTTCCCGTGGGACTTACAAAATTCCGCGACCGCCTTGCTCCGCTCCGCCCTGTGACCCGGGAGGAGGCGTGTGAGGTCATCGATATGGTCGAAGCGTTCGGGGAAAAGTGCCTGAAAGAGCGCGGCACGCGTCTTTTCTTCTGCTCGGACGAGCTGTATATCCGCGCGGAGCGCGAACTCCCCGATGAAGAATTCTACGAAGGCTATGTCCAGATCGAAAACGGCGTTGGGATGCTGCGCTCGCTCATTACGGAGTTTGAGGACACGCTCGAAGACGCGGACGCAAATGGCAAGTATATGACCTTTACGATTGCCACCGGCAAGTCGGCGGAGCCGTATCTGCGCGCACTTGTTGAAAAGGCGATGAAAAAATGCAGCGGACTTCGCGGCGAAGTCGTTGGGATTTGGAACGACTTTTTCGGGCATACCATCGACGTTGCAGGTCTTGTGACGGGCGGTGACCTGATCGCACAGCTTCGCGGTCGGGAGCTTGGCGAGCGGGTACTGATCCCTGTCAATATGCTGCGCCACGGCGAAACGGTCTTTTTAGATGATGTTTCGATCGACGACGTGGAGCGCGCGCTCGGACGGCGTGTTGTCGTTGTTGAGCAGGATGGTTATTGTTTGGCAGACGCGCTTTTTGCGCAAGAGGAAGGAGAGTGAGCGGCATGGCAAAACCCATTGTTGCGATCGTTGGACGACCCAATGTCGGAAAATCCATGCTTTTTAATAAATTGACGGGCAAACGCCTTTCCATCGTGGAGGATACGCCCGGCGTTACGCGCGACCGCATCTACGGCGAGTCGGAGTGGTGCGGGCGCAAGTTCACGCTTGTCGATACCGGCGGCATCGAGCCGCGCACCGACAGCCAGATCTTGACCTTTATGCGTGAGCAGGCGCAGATCGCCATTGAAAACGCGACGGTGATCGTGTTTTTGACCGATATCAAAAGCGGCGTCACCGCCTCCGATCAGGAGGTCGCGGCGATGCTGCTGCGCTCGGGGAAGCCTGTTGTGCTTGCCGTCAACAAGGCGGACTCCGTCGGGCGCGTCGACCCCGATTTTTATGAGTTTTATAATCTCGGTATGGGTGACCCCATTGCTGTTTCCGCCGTTCACGGTCATGGCACGGGCGACCTGCTTGACGCATGCCTTGCACATTTTCCGGAGGAGACGGACGAGGAAGAAGAGGACGATACCATCAAAGTCGCCATTATCGGCAAGCCGAACGTCGGCAAATCCTCGCTTACAAACACGATCCTCGGGCATGAGCGCGTGATCGTCAGCGACATCGCCGGTACAACGCGTGACGCGATCGATTCGTATTTTGAAAACGAGCACGGGAAGTACGTCTTCATCGACACGGCCGGTATGCGCAAAAAGTCGAAGGTCACCGAAAATATCGAGCGGTACAGCGTGCTGCGTTCGACGCTTGCCGTCGACCGCAGTGACGTGTGCCTTATCATGATCGACGCGACAGAAGGCGTGACCGAGCAGGATACGAAAGTTGCCGGCTGTGCGCACGATGCGGGCAAGGCGTGCATCATCGTTGTCAACAAGTGGGATCTTGTTGAAAAAGACGGTAAAACGATGGATCGTATGCGCGAGGATATCCGCCGCGACCTTTCCTATATGCCTTATGCGCCGATCCTCTTTATCTCCGCGGCGACGGGACAGCGCGTGAACCGGCTTTTCGAACTTATCAACTATGTCAATGAGCAGGCGTCCACGCGCATCACGACCGGTATGCTCAATAACGTTCTGGAGGACGCTCAAACGCGCGTCCAGCCGCCGACCGACAAGGGGCGCAGACTCAAGATCTACTACATGACACAGGTGGGTATTCGTCCGCCGCATTTTGTGATCTTCTGCAACGACCGGCAGCTTTTCCACTTTTCTTACCAGCGGTATCTTGAAAACTGCATCCGCAACGTTTTTGGACTGGAGGGAACGCCCATCAAGCTGACGATCCGCCAGAAGGGGGAAGAGGTCTAAGATATGGAAGCTGTCCTCGATTTTGTGGTTTGTTTTGCGCCGATCGCGCTTGTTTCTTATCTTTGCGGCTGTTTCAACGGCGCACTTATGATCTCCCGCCGCATTTTGCACGACGATGTGCGCGAGCATGGCAGCGGCAACGCAGGACTTACAAACTTCTACCGCAACTACGGTGCGCGCTATGCGGGGCTCGTCATCGCCCTCGATATGTTCAAGGCGGTCGCGGCGGTCGTTTTTGCACTCGTCTATCTTCGCATTATCGGTATGTCAGAGTTCGATTTGCTTGGGAAATATGTGGCGGCGCTTTTCTGCGTGCTCGGGCATATGTTCCCCGTTATGTACGGCTTTCGCGGCGGGAAGGGCATTTTGTGCGGCGGAATGCTGCTCATCCTCTCCGACTGGCGTGTTGCCATCGTTGCGTGGGGGCTTTTTGCGCTCCTCCTTCTTGCAACGCGATATGTGTCACTTGGCTCCATTGCGGCGGCGGCGAGCTTTCCTGTGTCGACATGGCTTTTTATCGACCGCGGGTGGCTGATGCTGACACTGTCAGCGCTGACGGGCGGTCTTATCATTTACGGGCACCGGCAGAATATCGTGCGCCTTCTCTCCGGTACGGAGCGCAAGCTAAGCCGCCACAAAAAAAGTGCGGAGGGTGATGGAAAATGAATGTTGTGGTTCTTGGAAGCGGCGCGTGGGGCACGGCGCTTGCCATTGTTGCGCGGGACAATCGGCACAACGTGACGCTTTGGTCACATGACCCGCAAAAGGCTCAGACGCTTTCGCAGACAAGGGAAAATCCTTTACTCAAAGGCGTGCATATTCCCGAGGAAATACGCATTGAAAGCAGCATGAAGTGTCTGGAAACGGCAGATGCTGTGGTTTTTGCCACGCCGTCTTTCGCACTGCGTGAAACGGCGCACCGCGCGGCGGACTATCTTACGGTCGGTGCGGTACTCATCTCCGCAACAAAAGGCATCGAGCGCGGGACGCACTTTCGCATGACGGAGATTTTGCGCGAGGAGACAGAGGGGCTTTGCCCGGTCGCAGCGCTTTCCGGACCTTCCCACGCGGAGGAGGTCGCGCGGCGTATTCCGACCGGCTGTGTCGCGGCGGCGGAGAATTTCGTCGTTGCCGAGCTTGTGCAGAGCATCTTTATGAACGAAAAATTCCGTGTTTATGCCCACGATGACATCGTGGGCGTGGAGATCGCCGGCGCGCTGAAAAATGTCGCGGCATTGTGCTGCGGTGCGAGCGACGGTATGGGTTTTGGTGATAATTCCAAGGCACTTTTGATGACGCGCGCGATGACGGAGATGTCGCGCCTTGCCCGTGCGCTCGGCGGGCGGACGGAGACATTTGCGGGGCTTGCGGGTATGGGTGATCTGATCGTCACCTGCACGTCGATGCACTCGCGCAATCGCCGTGCCGGTATCCTTATTGGACAGGGAAAAACGCCGCGGGAGGCGATCGATGAGGTCGGCGCCGTGGTCGAGGGATACTACGCGGCGCAAAGCGCGCATGAGCTTGCTGAAGAGCTTGGTGTAGAGATGCCTATTTGCAGTATGATCTACGCGATCCTGTACGAAGGTGCGCCTATTGATGCGGCTGTGCAGAAGCTGATGTGCCGCAGTGCAAAGCATGAGCACGATGAGAGCTGGGTATGAGGGCTTTGTGAGCCTTATCTGAAAAAAGAACCCCCGAACCGAAAGGTTCGGGGGTTTCGTATGTCTTATATCAGATATCAGACCGCGCGGGTAACTTTACCGGAACGCAGACACCGGGTACAAACATACACATGGCGGGGCGTACCATTGACGATCGCCTTGACGCGCTTGACATTGGGCTTCCAGGGGCGGTTGGAACGTCTGTGGGAGTG
>JAFQUN010000112.1 GCA_017408525.1 Oscillospiraceae bacterium | reverse complement strand
ATGGGTATTTCCGATTTGATTGCAAGTTTCCTGCAGGAGAGTCTGGATGAAGCGGAAAACGGTGTTCTGGAGATTCAGAGAAACGATTTGGCGCAGCGGTTCAACTGCGTGCCCAGCCAGATCAACTATGTCATGAGTACCCGGTTTTCGCCGGAGCGAGGTTATATTGTTGAGAGCCGCCGCGGCGGCAACGGATATATCCGGATCACCCGGGTTCGTGTTGACCGCCAGACGCTGCTGATGCATGTGATTAACTCTCTGGGCAGCCATGTAGACCTGCCTTCCGTGAGAGCGATCCTCAGCAATCTGGTGCAGTCGGGAGCTCTTTCCGAGGAAATTGCCCGTGCGCTGCTGGCTGCAGTGAGCGACAAAGCCTTGAATTCTGTGCCCCGTGAGTATCGGGATGTGATTCGGGCAGATATTATGAAGCAGGTGTTGATTTTGCAGGTATGATGCGTCATATCTGCGCCCTAAAGGTCAGAGAAAGTCAAATCAAAGAATGTTTGAGCCATAAAAGTTATATTTTTGTGGCATAATCTTTAGAAAAATTGGAGGATTGAATTATGAAATGTGAACATTGTGGCAAGAATGAAGTTACCTTTGTATATCAGAGCAATATCAACGGTAAAGTGACCGAAAAACATCTTTGCGGCGAGTGTGCCGAGCAGCTGGGCTATACCAGACAGATTGCGGCCCATAATCGCCGGATGCAGAACTTCCTGAACGATGGATTTTTTGGAAGAAGTCTGCTGGATGATTTCTTCTCTCCCATGCCCGGCCTGTTGGGCCGCATGAATCGGATGCTGGAGAGCCCCTTCGATGACTTCTTTGCAGATATGCCGGCTCTGAATTCCACCGGAGAAACAAAGGCGGAGCAGTCTCAGCAGAAGCAGGAGGAACTGGTGTCTCAGGAGGAGCAGAACAGCTTTTCCAATGAGAGAAAGCTGAATGCACTGCGTGTGGAGATGAAAAACGCCGTGAACCAGGAAAATTTTGAGCGTGCTGCCGAACTGCGGGATCAGATCCGTGCTATGGAGGCAGAGGAGCAGGCTCGGAAAGAAAACAAGTAAGTGCTGACCGGTTCGCTAGAAAGGAAGGTATTAGAACATGAATGAAAAGAAGTTTACGCCCAGAGCAGAAGAGGCTCTGCGGCTGGCGCAGGAAGCAGCGGGTGAACTGGGGCATGGTTATGTAGGTACGGAACATCTGCTGCTGGGTCTGATGCGCGAAGAAGAGGGCCTGGCGCATACCGTTCTGCTGGAAGCGGGACTGACAGACCATCTGCTGGTGCAGATTCTGAAGCGCAGTGTGGGTGCAGGGTTGCCCGGAAGCAATCCGGCACAGGGGCTGACACCCCGTGCCAAGCGCGTGGTGGAAATTGCCGTGGAGGATGCGGTTCGCGGCAACTACAGTTATGTGGGCACTGAACACCTGCTGGCAGGAATTCTGCGGGAGGGCAACAATATGGCAGTTCGAATCCTGCGGACTGCTGGTGTGGATGGACGTCACC
Source organism: Oscillospiraceae bacterium (assembly GCA_017408525.1). Lineage (GTDB taxonomy): Bacteria > Bacillota > Clostridia > Oscillospirales > Oscillospiraceae > RGIG2163. Next base: position 11,480 of record JAFQUN010000112.1, on the reverse strand, counting down.
TCTATACCGCCCTGATGCAGAAACTGAATGAGACGCCCCGCGGTAAGGCTGCAGAGAGCAGAACTGCAGCGGCCGTTGCCAGCCGTGATGACGGCAAGAGCAAGACACTAAAGGAATTCACGCGGGATCTGACTGCCGATGCCCGTGCCGGCAAGCTGGATCCTGTGATCGGCAGAGACAGTGAGATCCAGAGAGTGATTCAGATCCTGTCCCGTCGCACGAAGAATAACCCTTGCCTCATCGGTGAGCCCGGCGTAGGTAAAACCGCCATTGCTGAGGGCCTTGCTCGAAAGATCGTCATGGGTGATGTCCCCGATGAGCTGCTGGACCGCAGAATCCTGTCTCTGGACCTCTCTGGTATGGTGGCCGGCACCAAGTATCGTGGCGAGTTTGAAGAGCGCATCAAGAAGGTACTGGAGGATGTTAAGAAAGCCGGCAATGTGACGTTGTTCATTGACGAGCTTCATACCATTGTAGGAGCCGGCAGCGCAGAGGGTGCGGTAGATGCCGCTAACATCATCAAGCCCGCTCTGGGTCGTGGTGAGATCCAGGTGATCGGCGCAACGACGTTGAACGAATACCGCAAATATATTGAGAAGGATGCCGCTCTGGAGCGTCGCTTTCAGCCTGTGCAGGTGGGCGAGCCCACGCAGGAGGCAAGCCTGCAGATTCTGCAGGGACTGCGGGAACGCTATGAGCAGCACCATAAGCTGAAAATCACAGATGAGGCACTGGAGGCCGCGGTCTCCCTGTCTGCTCGTTATATCAACGACCGTTTCCTGCCGGATAAGGCCATCGACCTCATGGACGAGGCGGCCAGCCGTGTTCGTATGGAGACAGAGGAGATCTCTCCGGAACTGAAGAGTCTGGAGGAGAAAATTGCCGCTCTGAGCAAAGATAAAGAGGCTGCGATCGCAAAGCAGGACTATGAGACTGCTGCACAGCTGCGTGATATTGAACAGGATTATCAGGAGCAGGTGGAGATCGAACGGGAGAAGCGCCGCAAGAACAGCACCCAGCACCGTCCTGTCAACGAGGAGGATATTGCGGCTGTAGTGTCCGGCTGGACCGGAATTCCCGTCACCCGTCTGACAGAGGATGAGGGTCAGCGTCTGTTGAAGATGGAGGAAATTCTCCACGAGCGTGTGGTGGGTCAGGACGAGGCTGTTCGTGCGGTGGCACGCGCTATCCGCAGAGGCCGAGTTGGTTTGAAAGATCCCAAGCGGCCCATCGGTTCGTTCCTGTTTCTGGGCCCCACCGGCGTGGGCAAGACGGAGCTGTGCAAGTCTCTGGCTGAGGTCATGTTCGGTGATGAGAATGCCATGGTACGAATCGATATGTCTGAGTATATGGAACGCCATACTGTCTCGCGTCTTGTCGGCTCGCCGCCAGGCTATGTCGGGCATGAGGAGGGCGGACAGCTTACCGAGAAGGTGCGCCGCAAGCCATACTCTGTCGTCCTTTTCGACGAGATCGAAAAGGCGCACGAGGATGTGTGGAACATCCTGCTTCAGATCATGGAGGACGGTATTGTCACCGATTCGCAGGGGCGGCGTGTCGATTTCAAAAACACGGTCATCGTCATGACGAGCAACGTTGGCGCGAAAAATATCACCGACAAGGAGAAAAAGCTCGGCTTTTCTTCTGCGGCGGAGGGAGAGAACGCGGCGGAGGATGCGCACTTCGCACGCGTCCGTGAGGCAGTCACAGCGGACCTGCGCCGCACGTTCCGACCGGAATTTCTCAACCGCATCGACGAGACGATCGTTTTCCGTCCGCTCACGCAAAGCGACATCAGTGAGATCGCGGAGCGTATGCTCAAAGCAACGGCACAGCGCATGGCTGCGATGGAGGTCACACTTGAGGTGAGCCATGAGGCGGTCAGCCACATTGCAAAGGCGGGGTTCGATCCCATCTACGGTGCGCGTCCGCTGCGCCGCACGATCCGCCATGAGGTGGAAGATGCTGTTGCCGAGCAGATCCTCTCCGGTGCGATCACGCGCGGCGGAACAGCGAAGGTGGAGCTTGAAAACGATGCGATCTGTGTGAAAGCGGCGTAGAATTTTACAGTGCCATCTCCTCGAAGAGGAGGTGGCACTGTTTTGCGCGCCTGGCTGCAAAGTGTATCGCAAGGCAGCGGTAAAAATTAAACATTTTGTGAACGGCAGAAAAAACCGGTCTCTTTTCTTGCATATTTCCCTAAAATAGCATAAGATATTTCCATCAAACTTTCCGCGAAGGAGAAAAAGTATGAGATTCAGCGGTTCTGATTTTACAGGATTTACGTTTGACCCGAACGAGCGGCCGCGCCCTGCGAAGCCCCAAAAGCCGCGCAAGGCGATAAAAAGCAGCCTCCTGCGCACACTTATCAATCTGGGTGTGACGCTCCTTTTTGCGGCGGGATATTTCTACATTGAATTGCCGCCTATCAATATCTACGCCGAGGAGTTTTATGCTTTCATCTTTCTCCTCTGCGCAGTTTACTGCGGCTGTGCTGCTGTGACCTCCGGCTTCCAGGGGGAGGGCATCAAGGGCTATTTCACGTTTTTGAAAAAGCAGTGCAAGATCCCGCTTGTCGTGCTTGCGGCGCTTGCCGTGACACTTGTCGTCGGCTCGATCAGCTCGTGGGTCGTCATCCGCGCGGGCAGCTATAAAGACCTTCTCACCGTTGAACAGGGCGACTTTGCTGCCGAGGTGGAGGAGATCTCCTACGACCAGATCCCGATGTTGGATCGCAAAAGCGCCATCAAACTCGGTGACCGCAAGCTCGGTGAGCTTGCGGATATGGTCTCGCAGTTTGAGGTCGCGGGGGATTATACGCAAATCAACTATAAAGGGCGCCCTGTGCGCGTGACGCCGCTGGAATACGGCGATATCATCAAGTGGTTCAACAACCGCTCGGAGGGACTGCCTGCTTATCTTCGCATCGATATGGTGACGCAGAACGTTGAGGTCGTGCGTCTTGGCGAGGGGATGCGCTATACCACGGCGGAGCATTTCGGGCGCAACCTCTACCGTTATCTGCGCTTCAACTATCCGACCTATATTTTCGCCGAGCCTGTCTTTGAGATCGACGAGGAGGGTACGCCCTATTGGGTGTGCGCCAAGCGCGAGAAGACGATCGGGCTTTTCGGCGGTGTCGACAACAATGGCGCAGTGCTCGTCAACGCTGTGACGGGGGAGGCAACGTACCATGAGCAGGTGCCGAGCTGGGTCGATCACGTCTACTCTGCGGAGCTTATCATCCAGCAGTATGATTACTATGGACTTTACCACAACGGCTTTTTGAACTCCATCTTCGGTCAGCGCGGCGTCACTGTCACGACTGAGGGGTACAACTATCTTGCCATCGGTGACGACGTGTATATGTATACCGGCGTTACCTCCGTTGGCGGCGACGAGTCGAATGTCGGCTTCCTGCTTTCAAACCAGCGCACAAAGCAGACCAAGTATTATACCATCGCCGGCGCAGAGGAGTACTCCGCGATGGCGTCCGCCGAAGGACAGGTGCAGCAGATGTCGTACGAGGCGACCTTCCCGCTGCTTCTCAATATTGCCGCTCAGCCGACCTACTTTATGGCACTCAAGGACGCGGCAGGTCTCGTGAAGATGTACGCGATGGTCAATGTCAGCCAGTATCAGATCGTTGCAACGGGAACGACTGTTGCTGCGTGTGAACAAAACTACCGCACGATGCTCGAGCAAAACGGGCTGATCGGCGAGCAGGACGCGGTTGTCGACGCGCCGGAGCTGGAAAGCGTGAGCGGCATCGTCGAGGAGATCAGAAGCGCGGTCCTTGACGGTACGACGCGTTACTTTATCCGTTTGCAGGGATCTGCGCAGTATTACTGCGTCAGCGCTGCCGACAGCGTGGAGGCGGTCATTCTGAACACCGGCGACAGCGTGACGCTGACCTACGCCAAGGGTGCGGCGGCAAGCATTATCGAAGGCTGCCGCCTTACGATCGAATAAAAACAGCGGGAATTGGTAACGAAAGTTATCAATTCCCGCTGTTTATTACTTCTTGTTTTTGGCGATGATCTCGTCCGCCTGCGCCGACATGTTCGGATAAATGGCGTTTGTCACAAACTCCGGACCGACGGTGGTTGCGATCCGATAGCGTGCGCAAAGTGTCTTGTCGCCCTCGCAGTATCTCTTTTTATACATACTGCCAATGCCGCTGTCCATGCTCATCTGTCCCTGATAAAACGGGCATTTTGCAAGCTTTTCACAAGTTGCCATAACGATACCTCCGCCGTAAAAATGATTTGGCAGCCATGCGGGCTGCAGGATGATTTTACCATATTCGGTATAAAATGTCAATTTGCGCGATTTTGCCGTTGCTTTTTGGAAAAAAATCTTTTACAATTACAATGCTCTTTGTTGAGTATTTTTAGAAAGGGGGGATGACCATGCGCCGCAGGAATTGGATGGTGCTGCTTTGGACCTTGCTGCTCCTGCTTTTATGCGCGTGCGGCGCTGAAGAGCAGGATGACCAGACATCCCCGCCTGCTGTGGAGACATCGACGATCGACCCGTATGCACCGATCTGCTCGATCGGTGATATCTCCTTTGATGCAAACGACTATGAAACGAGCGGAAAAGACGGCGATTACGTTTATTATATCAAGAATTTTCTTGACGGCGCAAAGCGCATGGTCGAGCTGCACTATGAGAAAAACAACATTTCCACTGTCAATGTGAACGACACCTATCCCGACGGTGCGTATCGCTGGGCGACCTATACATATTATGGCGAGGCAAATGCGGAACTGAAAACATACTCCTCCGACCTTGATGGGACAAACACGGTGGAGCGGTATTACGATTATCTTATTCTTGACGGTGCGGAGCATCTTCGACTGCACCGCACGCTTGAAAACGGGAACGAATCGTACCTTTATGAGATGGTTTACAACGACGTGACCTCCCTGCCTGAGCGGAGCAGTGAGCGCCATTTCGACGCGTCCGGCGCGCTTGTCACGGGCGTGGAGCAAACGTATTACACAGACGGGATCCTCCAAAGATCGCTTGAAACAACGTATTCGCTTGGCGAGGTCGTCGCCGTGCTGGAAGAGACGTATTACAACAACGGTGCGCTTGAGCGCAGCTACAGTGGACAGGGCGCCGCACCGGAGGGGACGGAGAGCCCGTATTTGAGTGAAACGAGCGTTTCCTACTACGAAAACGGTGTGGTGCAGTCGGTACATAACCGAACAGAGGGCATCTCCGAGATCATCAGCACATACAGCGAAAAGGGTACGCTTGAATATGCAAGTACAAAGGTGTTCGACGCGGTCGGCGGCTACGAGCTGGAGGAGATCACCTATAACGCGGACGGGAGTGAGCAGTCTTACAAGACAGGGCTGTACGATGCCGACGGGACGCGCTTGGACGGTGAGCAGACCGCGGAGGACGCGGAAGACGAAAACTCCGGAAATGACGAGATGATCGAAGAGGAACCCACCGCAGAAACAGAATAAAGAAGCCGCCGGCTGCGCCGGCGGCTTCTTTATTCTGTTTTTATTTTACTTCAGCGGGGTGCCGCACTGGGGACAAAACGGAGTTTCGGATGTGACACCGCAGTTCGGACAAACCTTTTCGTCAGAAGCTTCGACCTCTTCCGTGCGGGAGGCGCGCCCTGCTTCAAGCTCGGCGATGCGTGCCTTGGATGCGGCGATGGAGGCGACAACATCGGCGACCGCCTCGGGGGCATCCTCGCTATGCTCGGAAACAAACCACTCGCCGATCACCTTATAGTTCTTTTCGATCTCGCGCTGCTCGGCGAGGATGGAAACGCTTGTCTTGGCGGAGCTGGCAGCCTCCTGTGCTTTTTCGGAGGCGATGCTTGCCATGTTTTGGACCTTCTTGCTCAGTTCGCTGAAAATTGCCATAGTGTAGTTACCCCTTTCAAAAATCTATCGGAAACATTATAGCGTATCGGCGCTGTTTATACAAGTCGAAACGTGTATAAAATTGTAAAATTTTGTATTCAAGCACAATTTCTGCGCGGAGAAGATTCCTTTTTAGCCTGCACCAATGATGATCTCGCCGCTGGTATAGTAAGCGCTGCACTTTTTATCGACGGCGTTTGTCGTGCGCTGCACGCGGCCGAAGACGAGCGTGATCATCGGGTAAAGCGTACCGGCGTTCACGCGGCTGCGCTTGACGTCGACCTGTGCCTCCTGAGCGAGGAGCGCCTCGCGTTTTTTGGCAAGCTTACTTTGCTGGAGCAGCAATACCTTCTGGCGAAGGCGCATTTTGTTCTGCTTGTCGACAAGTTCACTGTTCAGCTCGCCAAGCATATCTACATAGTTCGAAGAGCGCTCGATCTCGGAAAGCTCGTTTTGGATGGCAAGCTCCTCATCTTCAAGCTCCTTGCGCTCTTTCATAATATTGGGAAGGATGCCGAGCGTGAGCGTGGCGCTTCTGTTCGACTCTGTGCCGATGACCTTCGCCTCGATCAGATTTGCGGCGGCAAGCTCGCCGCCGATGATCGTGCCGCGTCCGCTCATGACGGAGATGGTGTGATTGCTTGTGACCTTGGAGTTTATGATGCTGTCTGCATAGACGGTCGTTTCGGCGTGAACGGTGCTGTTTTCGATGAACTTGCACTTGACCGACTTGCCGCTTTGGATATAGGTGCTGCCGTCGCCGCAGACGCCCTTTGCAACGTTGATCTCGCCGCCGGCGATAACGCGCGCACTCTCTACAAGTCCGTTGATCGTGACCGAGCCGGTGCAGCGGATCTCATAATCCTCCGTCACATCGCCGCCGATGAAAACATCGCCGCGAAAATCAATGTTGCCGACAGAGGCATCCACGTTGCCTGCGATCTGCAGCACGGGACGCACGGCAAAGCGACCTGACTCGTAAACAAGCTGACCGTCCATGCGCGCAAAGAGCACGGTGCCGTCCTCACTGATGCCGGTATTGGTGCCGTTGGGCACCTGCGGCGCGGCAGGAGTCGGCGATTTGATGACGCTGCCCTTGACATCCATTCCGTCTGTGCCGGGAATGGGGAGGATGATGTTGCAGATATGGTCGCCCTGCAGGACCTGCTGCATGGCGTTGAGCGTGCGGAAGTCGATGTTGCCCTTTTCGTCCATGCGGAACTCCGGAGCTTTTTCACGCGGAAAAAGCTCTTCCGCTCTGCCGTCGATGCCGGGGACGGGAGCAAGACCTATCGCCAGCGGGAGGGGATGGAAATAGAGTTTTTCTGCAACGACCTTTTCGACCAGGGCATCATCAACGCCGTAGCGGACACCTGCCTCGCTCGCCGCTCTTTCGATGCGCGCGGCTGTCACGTCGCCGCCGCCGCACATCGCGGGAAGGACAAACAGCCATGCCGTAAGCTTGTTTGCCTGAATGAAAACGACGGGTACGGCATCGGCAGGGTCGACTTCGTTATCCTTGTTAGGGCGCACGGCGGTGAGTATTTTTGCGGCATGCCCGTTCAAAACGCTCGCGAAGCGGGCCTTTTCATTGAAATCAAGGTGGAAAGCAAGAGAAAGCTCGTTCTCCCGCTCACCGAAATTGTGATCCAAGGAAAGCGGCACACGGGTCCCGCTCTCGCGCATCCAACGGAGCCAGAGCTCGTATATGGCATTGTCGGAAGAGAAGATATCCGAATCAACAGGGGGAAGACCGGACTCGGCGGCTGCTGGCTGCGACGGATCGTGACCTCCGCTTTCGCCGGTGCTTTCAGCCGGATCGCCCTCGTCAGAGATCGCATTTTCGGCAGCATCCACGGAAGGTCCTGCCTCCGTGCTGTCGGTGACATCCGCGCCCTCTGCGGGCACATCGGCAATTTCGGCCGCAGATACACCTGCTGCCGCTTCGGAATTCTCGCTTTCCCCCTCGGCAAGAGCGAGAGCTTCCTCGCTGGGGGGAGCGGCGTCCTGATTGCGCGAGAGAGAGCGCAGCTCATCCATAATACCACCAAACAACATGGAACGTCACCTCTTTCATGCGGTTGCATCCACGATCGGATGGGGAATGTGCGCGCATGGTACACTTTCCCTGTATAGAGTATACCACATACGTCGTCGAATGTCTAATAAAATATAACACAATTGCTAAAAAAGAGAAAAACATGGTAAAAAAGGAGGTTGCAATCGCGCGCGATATGGCATATAATGCAAGGCGAAACAACTGAATGAGAATTGTCTTCGGGGCGGGGTGAGATTCCCCACCGGCGGTGATTGGCGTTTGCCATCAGTCCGCGAGCGCGCAAGCGCATGAACCGGTGTGATTCCGGTACCGACGGTATGCGCCTTTCGGCGTGACAGTCCGGATGAGAGAAGATGTGCGCGGCGTACCGCTATACCCTTTTTATGTCTGCACCTTGAAAGGCAATGTCTTTCGGGGTGTTATCTTTTTTTTGGAGTGTGGTTTTTTATGGAAAGAAGCAATCAAACCAAGCGTCTTGTCACCCTTGCGATGATGAGCGCGATGGCATTCGTGCTGGTAGCGACGGTCCGCATCCCCATCGTCCTCTTTTTAAAGTATGAGCCGAAGGATGTTATCATCACCATCGGCGGCTTTATGATGGGCCCGATGGCGGCGGCAGCGATGTCGCTGGTCGTGTCGTTTGTGGAGATGTTCACCATCAGCGACACAGGCATCATCGGATGTATCATGAACATTCTTTCGACCTGCACGTTTGCCTGCCCTGCGGCTATACTGTATAAGAGGAACAAAACCATCCGTCACGCTATCGCCGGCCTTGTGCTGGGCGCCGTGCTGATGACGGGTACGATGCTTCTTTGGAACTATCTTATTACACCGCTTTACATGACGGATACGACGCGTGAGATGATCGCGGGGATGCTCGTGCCGGTCTTCCTGCCGTTCAATCTTTTGAAGGCGGGGCTGAACATGGCGCTTACGCTCTTGCTCTACAAGCCGATCATCACGGCGCTTCGCAGAGCAAGTCTTTTGCCGCCGTCGCAAGGCAGCAGCGACGGGCAAAAGCGCAAAATGTCCGGTTCGGTGCTGCTTTTCAGCCTGCTGCTTTTTGCGACGTGTGTGCTGCTCGTTTTGGTTTATACAGGGAAAATATAAGATTTCTGGAAGGAGGGCGCTCATGACGGAGGGCATCCCCTATTTTGACGCGCACTGCGATACCATCAGCCGCTGTATGGAGGCGGGGGAAGGGATGCGCAAGAACTGCGGGCATCTCGATTTTGCGCGCCTTGCAAAATATGGGACAGCGGGCGCGGTGTTCGCCATTTTCCACGACGCCGCAAAGCCGCCAGCGGACGGGATGCTTGCGGAGTTTCGCCGCCAGTGCGATTTTTTCACGCGGGAGGTCGAAAAAAACGCCGACCTTGTGACGCACTGCCGTACTGCCGCGCAGATCCGCGCGGCGCATGAGGCGGGGCGTGCTGCTGCGCTTCTCTCTGTCGAGGGGGCGGAGCTGCTCGCGTGCGATCCGGAGTTGCTTTTTGAGGCGCATGCGCGTGGTGTGCGCGCGGTGAATCTGACATGGAACCGCGCGAACGCGCTTTCGGGGAGCAACGTCGAGGACGCGCAGCGCGGACTCTCGGACAGGGGACGCGCTTTCGTGCGCGCGGCAGAGGCGCTTGGCGTTTTTGTCGATGTGTCGCACCTCTCCGACGCGGGCTTTTGGGATGTCGTGCGCATGACGCATAAGCCCATCCTCGCGACGCACTCCAACGCCCGTACCGTGTGTCCGCACACGCGAAATCTCACCGACGATATGTTCCGCGCCATCGTGGAAACGGGCGGCGCGGCAGGCGTCAATCTTTATTCTCGTTTCGTCGCGCCGGAGGGTGCGGCGGCGATGGAGGATATCGTGCGCCATGTCGACCGGTTTATGGAGCTTGGCGGTGAAAAGAGTGTATGCATCGGCGCGGACTTTGACGGCTGCGATGCGCTTGCGGGCGGCATCGGGGGCGTGTCGGATATGCCGCTTTTGTGGGAGGCACTCGCGCGGCGCGGGTATACGCGTGAGGTGCTGGAAGATATTTTTGCAGGAAATCTCCTGCGGGTTTTGGAAATGTAAATTTTACGGAATAAAGCAAGGCTGTCTCGTACGAGACAGCCTTGCTTTATTCCGCAGGGGTCATTCTTCTCTATCGTCTTCAAAAGAATACTCATTCAGCGCGTCAAAATCCAGAAATTCAGCTAATGTCATGCCAAAAGCCAACGCGATTTTGTGAAGTGTTTTTACTCGTGGATCCTTGGTCAAACCGCGAACGATATTGTCGAGCGTGGATTGCGATACACCGCTCATGACAGCGAGCTTGTTGATTGCAATCCCGCGCTCGCTGCACAGCTTGCGGATTCTTTTCACATAAAGGTCAGAATAGTCCATACATACCGTCCTCATGTTATCATTACCCGTTTTTGGGTCAATATGATGATAACAATAAATGACGGCACGATTACCCGTTTACGGGTTGACAAGAGAAATGTATTCGGTCTACAATCAATATACCCGAATATGGGTAATTTGCTTGTGGAGGTTTCCTATGCCTGCCTGTACTTTTTTTGGACACAGGCTTTGTTCGGATGAGATCCGTCCAAAGCTGCGTGAGACATTGATCGACCTTATCGAAAAGCACGGTGTGGATATGTTTTACGTCGGTCAGCAGGGCGCGTTTGATGCAAAGGTACGGTCGGTCCTGCGAGAGCTGACGGGCGTTTATCCTCACATCAGATATGCTGTTGTCTTGGAGCGTATGCCGGCAAAGCGGGATGAGCTTGATATGTGCGACTATTCCGACACCATGCTTCCAGAGGGTATCGAGACTGTCCACCCGCGCTTTGCGATCGTGTGGCGTAACAGGTGGATGGTCAGGCATGCTGATTATGCTGTGGTCTACGTCACCCATGCGTGGGGCGGTGCGGCGCAGTTTTCCGAAATGGCGAGGCGACAGGGGAAGGTGTGCATCAATATCGCGGAGGAACTGTAAATGGATACAGTGGGTGAGCGCGAACATTTTTCGCAGTTACGCAAGTGCGTATACGCTTGTGCGAATAGATTTTTACAATGTCCTTGAGGTGATCTTATGTCTGTCAAGGACGCGGTTGTGAGAAGATTTCAGGATCTATGCGCAGCACGAAATATAGCGGTCAATGAGCTTGCCAATCTTTCCGGTGTGACACCTTCCACGGCGTACAGCATGATGGACCCTAACCGCAGGGATATCTCCATCATAACCATCAAAAAATTCTGTGACGGGTTGGAGATCTCCCTTGGAGAGTTTTTTTCCTCTCCGGAATTTGATGGATTGGAGCAGGAAATTAAATAAGTGAAGCTAAATAAAATGCCAAACAGGAAAGGGTAAAGCAGCGAAAAACAAAAGCGGCAAGTCTCATTTGAGACTTGCCGCTTTTGGCGCGGAAGGAGGGATTTGAACCCTCGCGCGGGTTTTTAAGCCGCCTACTCCCTTAGCAGGGGAGCCCCTTCGGCCACTTGGGTACTTCCGCAAGCCGAAGATCGGTATGAT
>JAFQUN010000111.1 GCA_017408525.1 Oscillospiraceae bacterium | reverse complement strand
TGCCATCAAAGAGCAGGAAGCCGCCATGGGCGTTGTGAGTCTGCGATAATCAGTCAAAAAAGAGGCAGTTCCTTTTATCCCACAAGAAAAGCCATCCACCGGCAATGCCGGTGGATGGCTTCTTTGTATTTTCTTTTATTTTTTGATCGAATCGACCCAGTCGGAATACTTCTTGAGATTCGCGTCGCGCTCGGCGGCATCCGCGCCGCGCGTAAGTACATACACCTTGATCTTCGGCTCCGTGCCGGAGGGGCGGATGAGGATGGTCGTACCGTCGGCGAGCTCATAGCGCAGCACGTTCGAGCCGGAAAGCTCCATTGTGCTCTTCGCGCCGCTCACACAGTCGACCACACTGCCGTCGGTGTAGTCCTTGCGGCAGACGACCGAAACGCCAGCGATCTCCTTGGGCGGTTCGCTGCGGAAGCCCGCCATCAGCTCGCGCATCTTCTGCAAACCGTCAAGGCCCGGCATGACGAGGTTGTGCGTCTTTTCACCGTAGTAGCCGTACTTCTTGTAAAGCGCCTCCTGTGCGTCAAAGAGCGTCATGCCCTGCGAGGCGTACCACGCCGCCATTTCCGTCAGCAGCAGCGACGCGGTCACTGCATCCTTGTCGCGTACATAGTCGCCGAACATATAGCCGTAGGAGTCCTCATAGGAGAAGATGACCTTCCCCTCGCCGCGCTCTTCAAGCGCGTTTTTCTTCTCCGCCATGAATTTGAAGCCGGTGAAGGTGTCAAAGCACTTCACGCCGTTCGCCTCAGCAACCTTGCGCGCCATCTCGGTCGTGACGATCGTTTTGAGCGCGACGGGATTTTCAGGCATTCTTCCCGCGCGGCGCATCGCACCGATGAGGTAGTCGAGCACCAAAACGCCCGTCTGATTGCCGTTGACCGCCTGATACTCGCCGTTCTTATCACGCACGAGGATGCCGACGCGGTCGCTGTCGGGGTCGGTGCCAAGGATGAAGTCGATATCGTTCTCCTTGGCAAGCTCCACGGCAAGATAGAATCCCTCGGGATTTTCGGGGTTAGGCGAAACGACTGTCGGGAACGTGCCGTCGATGACCATTTGCTTCGGCTCGCAGATAAGCTTCTTGATGCCAAGACGCGTGAGCGCTTCGGGGACAAGCTTGTGTCCGCATCCATGGAACGGCGTGTAGACCAGTCCAAAGGTGTCGGCGACCTTTTTGACGCACTCGTAGTCATTGACCATCGACATGACATTTTCCATAAAGCGGCGGTCGGTCTCATCGCCGAGCAGCGTGATGAGACCCTTTTGCACCGCCTCATCGTAGTCCATCGTCCTGACACCGGTGAGCACGTCGATCTTTTCAAGCTCACGCGCGATGGCGTCAGCGTGGTGGGGCGGGAGCTGCGCGCCGTCCTCCCAGTAGACCTTATAGCCGTTGTACTCCTTGGGATTGTGGCTCGCCGTGACGTTGATGCCCGCCTGGCAGTTATACTCACGCACGGCAAACGACAGCTCCGGCGTCGGGCGGAGCGATTCAAAAAGGCGGACGTGGATGCCGTTTGCCGCCATGACGCAAGCGGCAGCGCGCGCGAACGCATCGCTGTTCACACGGCAGTCCATGCAGATGGCAACGCCGCGGCGCTTTGCCTCGTCCCCCTCGGCGGCGATGACGTTGGCAAAGCCCTGCGTCGCCCAGCGGATAACGTGGACGTTCATGTTATGGAAGCCGACCGCCATCGTGCCGCGAAGACCTGCTGTGCCGAATTCGAGCGGACCGTAGAAGCGGCTTTCGATCTCCTTTTCGTCGTTTGCGATCGCCGCAAGCTCCACGCGCTCCGCATCGGAGAGAACCTCGCTTTTAAGCCACTTCTCGTATTCTTTGCGATAGTCCATAGTGCATCTTCCTCCATATTAAAAATTTTGTGGTGTTATTTGTGATACCGCGTACCAAGTCCGATCTGATACGCACGGTATATTTGCTCCAAAAGCATGATACGCGCCATATGGTGCGGAAAGGTCATCGCAGACATCGAAAGGCGCACATCGGCAAGTGCCTTCACCGACGGGTGCAGCCCGAAGCTGCCGCCGATGAGGAACGTGAGCTGCGATTTACCGGAAACGGCAAAGCGCTGCATCGTGTCGCAAAGCTGCTCGCTCGACATCCCC
>JAFQUN010000110.1 GCA_017408525.1 Oscillospiraceae bacterium | reverse complement strand
TTGTCTCTGCCTTCGTATCCGCGCGTTACGCGCTGGGCTTTTTGTGAGCGATAACTGATGCCTGTCAACAACTGCGCCTACCTCGTTTGAGTTCCGATGGCACTGCGTTGCCGCAGCGCGCCAGAGCCTCCCTTGTGCAAAGGGAGGTGCCCCGAAGGGGCGGAGGGATTGACCAAGCAGACTGCGACAACCCCTCAGTCTGCCTTGCGGCAGACGAAGGCTGAACAGCCCCAGACCATCGGGGCTAAACCGCAGTAGGCGCTGTACTTGAAACGCAGTTGCTGCCATAGACTACCATGTAGGGCGTAACGCCCGAGGCGAAAAGAACAGTCGATCCGTTGCCCTCGCGCCGAGGCTTACCAGCGCACCATCGGTCGGACAAAGGAAATTCTCAAAAACCATGGGTTTTTGAGCCGCATTTTTTGGCTTCTTTTTTGGGCGGGAGCAAAAAAGAAGCTCGCCGCCGGAGCGGCGAAACAACCCCCCTTGCAAGGGGATGGCGCACAGCAGAAGCAGAAAAAGAAGAAAACGCAGGAATGTTTCACGTGAAACATTCCTGCGTAAAACCTTATTCTTCGACAAACAAAAACCCGCTGTAAGGGGGAAGATGCAGCTTCAAAAGACCATCCTCTGCCGGAAAACACGCGGGGGAGAGGGCGTCGCACGCAAACGGCGCGTCCCACGAAAGCGCCGCATCCGCCCACTCGCTGCGTGCATTGATGACAACGCATACGCGCTTGCCGTCCTGCGTGCGGGAAAAGGAAAGCACACCGCCGTGCGCACAATGATACTCGATCTCGCCGTGGTGCAGCGGTTGGAGTGATGCGCGAAGCTGCCCCAGACGGCGAAAGTGCGCAAGAAGCGTTTCGTCCTCGTGACCCCACGGATATGTACCGCGGTTGAATGGGTCCTCCCAGCCCTGCATACCGGCTTCATCGCCATAAAAGACGGCGGGAACGCCCGGGAACGTAAAGAGGATCGTTGCAGCGAGGCGCAGGAGTTTCATGCCGAGCGTGTGCTGCTCTTCGTTCAGGCGGAACATCGCGCGGCCTTCGCGGCTGCCCGGTGCGGCCTTTGCGCCGAGCAGTGTGAGGATACGGGGGGTATCGTGCGTGGAGAGGAAATTCATCGCCGCGTGGAACGCATGATCGGGATAATTCTCGCGGATCGTTTCCATTGCGCCCATGAAGTCCGCCGCGTCGCCGCCGCCAAGGTACGAGAGTACGGCGTTGCGGAAGGGATAGTTCATCAAACAGTTCGTTTCGCGCCCGAGAAGATACCGGCGGCGCTCGCTGTAGGCGACCTTGTTGCTGCCGTCCTCCCAGACCTCACCGAGAAGGAGGCTCCCCGGCTTTTCCTCGTCCATCGCGCGGCGGATGCGCTCAATGAACCAATCGGGAAGCTCATCGGCAACGTCCAGCCGCCAGCCGTCCGCGCCAAGCCGCAGCCAGCGGCGGATGATCGAATCCTTGCCGTCGACGATGTAGGAAACGTAGCTCTCCTCACTCTCTTCGATGGATGGGAGCGTCGTGATGCCCCACCATGACTCGTACAGGTGCGGCCAGTCCATAAAGCGGTACCACTTATAATAAGGGGAGTCCTTGCTTTGTGCCGCGCCGATGTCGGGGAAGGCACCTTCGGCGTTGAAATAGCGGCTGTTGCTGCCCGTGTGGTTGAAAACGCCGTCAAGGATGACGTGCATCCCGCGCGCGTGTGCCGCATCACAGAGTTTTTTGAAGTCCTCTTCCGTGCCGAGCATCGGGTCGACACGTTCATAATCCGCCGTGTCGTAGCGGTGCGTTGAGGCGGCGAGGAAGATGGGGTTCATGTAGATGGTGCGCACGCCGAGTGATTGGAGATAGTCGAGCTTGCTGATGATGCCGGCAAAGCTGCCGCCGAAAAAGTCGCTGTTGTACGGGCGGTCGGGGTACAGCTCTGAGCGCAGCATCGGCTCGTCCCATGTCTCATGCACAAAGCGCGCGGCAGGGAAGGAGGAGGGCTTTGGCGTTTGCGTGCGGCAGAAGCGGTCGGGGAAGATTTGGTAGATCATGCCGCTTTCAAACCACTCCGGCGTACGCATCGGCTCATATACCGTCAGCTGCCACGAGAGGACGGTGTCCCAGCTTTCAAAGCCGCGCCGTCCGTAGCACACGGAAGAGCCGTCCTCACGCTCAAAGCGGAAGTGGTACCACAGAAGCTCGGCTGTGTCAGGCACCTTGAAATCGACGGTGAACGCGTCGCCGTCGGGAGTCAGCGGAAATTCGCGCCAGACGTTTGCAAATTCATGCAAAACGACGAGCGTGCAGCGGCAAAAAGACGCTTCCTTGTCGGGGAAGGTCGAAAAGCGCACAGCTGTGCCGCACGCGGCAGCACCGAAAGGTGACTTGCAGCGTACATCGCGCGGGTCGAAGATGGGGGGATGGGGCATGGGGGTTCCTCCTAAATATTTATTGCCTATTTACTGAATTTGCCAAAGGGGATGGTTCGCCGCTCCGGCGGCGAGCATCTTCTATTTAAGATTTTATCTGATCGCAATGCTTACAGAGGGAATATTCCGCGCTGGCGGCGCGGAGTTCCTTTTTCCCGCCGAGGAAAAAGGAACCAAAAAGTCGGCTTAAAAACCTACGGTTTTTAAGAATTTCCCTTACGCGTGGACGCAATGCCTGCGAGGGGTTTGTTTCGCCGCTCCGGCGGCGAGCTTCTTTTTTGCTTCCGCCCAAAAAAGAAGCCAAAAAATGCGGCTCAAAAACCCATGGTTTTTGAGAATTTCCTTTGCCCACTTGCCGGTGCGGTGCTTTGTCTCGGCGCGTGATCGACGCATCGACTCTGCTTTTTTTCCGCGCGTTACGCGCTACATGGTGCTCGATGATGGTGGTTGCGTATCAGGGACAGCGCCTACTTTCGAAAAGGCGCGATGGCACTTCGTGGACGGAGACGGTAGACGAAGCCCCTCCTTCTATCTGCGCCGGACGATAGACGCACGCAGCCGAGAGCTCGGCAAACCCCAGCACCATCGGGACTAAACTGCAGCAGGCGCGAAACAAAAACCCCTCTGCGAGAAGCGTTATGTCAACTAAAAAGCATCACGGAAGAAGCGTGTCCTCTCCCGTTACGGTGAAGTTTCCATCCGCTGAAAAATAAGCGTTCAGGATCGCTGCGCCGCTTGAGGCAAGCGCACCGCCCGCCTCGCCCTTTTCGATGACGAGCGCGACGGCGATCTGCGGGTCGTCAAAGGGCGCAAAGCACACAAAAATACCGTCCGCCTTGTCCGTACCCGTCTGCGCCGTGCCGGTCTTTGCGCCGGCGGTAACGATGCAGTCGCGGAAGGACGCAGCGATGCTGCCGCTTGTGACAAGGTCGCCCATGCCCTTTTTGATGGCAGCGACTGTTTCATCGGAAAGATAGAGGCTTTGTGCCGGCGGCTCATCGTAGGTATAGATGAGCGAAGAATTGTCGTACGCGCGCACGTTTTTCAAAAGATGCGCATTGTAGCGCGTGCCGCCGCCGACGAGCGTTGCGACATAATTGGCAAGCTGGAGCGGCGTAAAGGAGGACTTCGACTGTCCGATCGAGGCGGAGAGCGTCTGTCCGTCCGTCCAATACTCGTTTTCAAGCGTATCGAAGTATGCGGGCGTCGTCATCACGCCCAGCCGCTCCGGAATTTCGATGCCTGTCGGCTCACCAAGACCGAAGGCGGCAGCGTACTGCGCGATAGTAGAGATGCCGGTCAGCCGTCCGACCTCGTAGAAGAAGTAGTTGCACGAGACTTTGATCGCCTCGGACACATCGATCGTGCCGTGTGTGCCGCCGTAGTCGGTAAAGATCCAGCAGCGCGGCTGGTAGTCGCGGTAAAACTTGTATTGTCCGAGCGTGCGGATCTTCGTTTTGGGCGAGATGATGCCGGACTCGATGGCGGAGACGGCAGTGACCATCTTGAAGGTCGAGCCGGGGGCGTATACCGCCTGTGTTGCGCGGTTCCACATCGGGTCGAGCGGGTCGTTCAAAAGCGCGTTGTAATTTTCGTTGGTTTGGCGGAACGTCGCAAGGTCATAGGTCGGATACGATGCGAGGGCGAGCACCTCGCCCGTGCCGACCTCCACCACTGCGGCGGCTGCGCCGCGCGAAACGTCGTCTGCCGCAGTCATCGTCTGCACCGTCTCACGCAAGATATCCTCCACCGCTGCCTGAAAATCGATATCGATGGTAAGTGCAACAGTGCTGCCGGGGTCCGGCTCGATGGAGTACAGCTCGCTCGTCACGCGGCCTTCGCTGTTCGTCGAGATGATACGCGTGCCGTCCTTGCCGCGAAGGTACTGCTCAAAAGCGGCCTCCGCGCCGCCGCGCCCCACAAGGTCGTCGAGCGCGTAGCCCTGCTCGCGCAGCGTCGGGTAGTCGACATCAGAGATGCGCCCGATGTAGCCGAGAATGTGCGCGGCATAAGGCGTCTGATATTCGCGCACGGACGAAGAACCGATCTCAACGCCCGTATAGTCACCGTCGGTGATCAGAGAGAGGATGCGTGTGGAAACGTCTTCGGCGAAGATATACGCCGTCGTATTGATAAGCTTTCGGATGGCAAGCTCGTAGCGCACGCCCATGATCGCGCGCGCGTCGGTATCGGAATAGGAGGGATCGATCTCAAAAAGCTCGCGCATCATGGAGAAAAGCTCGCTTGGGAAAAGGTCCGGCGAAGGGGCGTCGATGTTAAGCGGCTCGTCTGACCATTTTTGCGCGACGATGAAGCGGCTAAGGCGCGAGACCTGCGACGCTTCGCCGCTGAAGGTGTAGAAAAAAGGCGCTGTTTTGGAAAGTGGGAGCGTGTCCGTCCATGCAACGTCCTCGCGGCGGCAAAGCTCGACCAGGCGGAAGATCGCTGCGTTCATTGCCTGCGTATCGCCGGAAAAAGCGGACGAGTCGAACGTGAGCGTATAGCCGAGGCGGTTGGAAACGAGAATGCGCCCGTTTCGGTCGGTGAGAATCCCGCGCGAAGCCTCTACCGTTTCGGTGGAGGTGATCTTGTGGACGGACTGCGTCAAATATTCGTCGCCGTGGATGATCTGCGCGTTGTAAAGAAGCGCCGTGAACGCAAGAAGGCACACGCCGAAAAACGCGCCCAGCACGGCAAGCCTGCGCGCGAAGATCTTTTGCTCGTGGTTTACGGCGTCCTGCATGAAAAAACTCCTTTTATTCAAAGAAGATGTGCAGCATCCTCTTTGAAGCTGTTAAAATACAAACTTTTTATGGATCGACAAAAAGAGAGGGTGTACCAAAAAAACAAGCGGCAGGGAGATCGCAGCTTCATGCAGCGCCGCGCCCAAAAGCGCGGCAGGGTCCGCGCCGCTGCGAAAGAAGAGGATGAGGGCACAGAGGGAAGCTGTAATGAGAAGCGAAAGCGCCGAGACGACTGCCGAACACAAAAGCCCCGGACGCAGGACACCCTCCGAGAGCGCCGCGGCGGCAAGGGCGCAGAGCGTGAAAGAAACCGTGTAAACGCACGGCAGCGGCGCGGTGAGCGTCACGTCGCACAAAGCACCCAGTATCATCGCGTAGACCGAGCCTTGCAGCGGACCTTCAAAGGATGCGGCAAGCGCCGCCATGATCGGGAATACGAAGGGGGAAAAGCCAAAAACGGAAATGCGCGAGAAGGCAAAAGCGTCCAAAAGTGCGACAAGGAGCGTCGCAGACGCAAATAAAAACCATTTGAGCGTAAGTGTTCTGCTCGTCATCATGGAACGAGATCCTCCTGCGCGTCACTCGACGATGTCAAACGATTTGATGATGAAAACCTCCGTCAGCTCGTCGATGTCGGTCATAGGTTTCAAAACGGCGTACTGCGTAAGACCGGAATCATCCGTCTGCACCTGCTCGACCGAGGCGATCACAAGGTCCGACGGATACACGCCGCCAAGACCCGACGTTACGATACGGTCACCAATGAGAAGCTGCGACGCCGTTCCGATATAGCTGAGCTTGAGCCGCCCCTCCTTCATCAGCGAAAAGTCGCCGCCCGCGACGGCGATCTCACCCGTGCGGAAGACGAGCGCGCCAAGCTGCGTGTCCGTGTCGAGGATCGTAAGAACGGTACACCAGTTGTATCCGACCTCCGAAACAACACCGACAAGATACCCCTCGGCACTTACAACGCAGTTTCCGACAGCCACGCCGTGCGCCGTTCCGCGGCCCAGCGTGAAAGATGATGTCCAGTTCGAGGCGCTGCGTTCGATGACGAAAGCGGATTCAAAGACGAAGTCGCGCCGCTGCTCGCGGAGGTTCAGAAGTTCGCGCAGGAGAGCGTTCTCCTCGCTGTCGGACTGGCTTTGCCGCACAGCCTCCTCCATCTCGGCGATTTTTTCGCGCAAAAGGCGGTTCTCCTCCTCAAGCGCGGTGTAGTCGGCGTAATACTTCTGCTTGTCGTCCACCCACTGTTCGACCGCCGTAAAGGCGGTGCGAAACGGCTTTGCAACAACGCCCGCCGCGTTCGAGAGGAAGGAGGAGGTCGCGCTCAGATATGTCAAAAGAGAAAGCGACACCGCCACCACCACGAGCGAGAGAAGGACCCATATTCCGTTTCTTTCCCAAAAACGTTTCACAGTATGCTCCTTATGGTTATTTAAGGGTATCGACGCCAAACTCCCGCAAAACGAGGGAAAGGCGCATGATGGGAAGCCCTACCACGTTGAAATAGTCGCCTTCAAACCGCTCGATCAAAAGCGCACCGAGTCCCTGCGCACCGTACGCGCCGGCTTTGTCCATCGGCTCGCCGCTTCGGATGTATGCCAAAAGCTCCTCGCGCGCTGCGGCGCGGAAGATGACGTCTGTTGATTCGGTGAAGGTGACAGCGCGCGTGCAGCTTTGCACCGTCACGCCCGTGCAGACCGTGTGACGGTTGCCCTGTAAAGCGGTAAGCATTGACAGCGCATCGACCTCATCGTGCGGTTTCCCAAGGCGTTTGTCACCGAGAAAAACGAGCGTATCCGCCGTAATAACGATGGAGTTTTCGTCCACAAGGCGCTTTGCGGCAAGCGCCTTGTTTCGCGATATGTGGGCAACGACCTCGCGCGCCGGAAGACCTTCCGGGCAGCTCTCGTCCGCGTCGATGCCGCAGATTTGAAAATCGTGCAGCCCCATGTGGTGCAAAAGCTCCTGCCGGCGCGGAGACTTGGAGGCTAAAATAATGTTTGACATAGGGAAATCCCTCAACAGAACGTATATTTTTTGTCGAAAATTGCGGTTTGTTATCATTCGACGCCGCGGAAGAAAAGACCGCGCGTGTAAAGCTCCGGCGTTTTGCCGGTGGGGGAGAGGTACTCGGACAGCACGCGCACGCACTCGTCGGCGCTCTCTGTCGTAAAGCGCAGCCGCGCGTAGGAAAGACCGATGCGCATATACTCCTCGCGGTCGGCAAGGAAGAGCACGCGCGAATTTTCGATCTCGCTGCGGCAGCCGAAAGAACACATCACGGGGAATTTTGCGCCCGTGCGGTCAACGATCTCGTGTGTTTTGCCGTGACCGCAGCCGACATTGTTGGACACGATGCAGTTTTCCGTCACCATCAGCGGCAGCCGCCCGTAGACGATCGCCTCGCACGGGATGGGTTTTGCAAGGTCGCGGATCTGCTCGCAGCGAAGCTCAAAGGAAACGGTCGCGCTCGCAAGACCGCGCTCTTTCAAAAATTCGAGCGCGCGGGAGTTGAAAACGTTGAGCGAAAAATCGCCGTGCATCGACATTCCCGCCTCGCGCGCAAGCGCAAAGTGACCGAGGTTGCCGACCGCAGCACAGTCCACGCCGCGATCTTTCGCCGCGTGCAGAAGCTCCGCAAGCCGCACTTCGTCGCCCGTTCGGTAGATGCGCGGCAAAACGGCGCAGAAAGGAGCGGCGGCAAGCTGCGCATCGGTCAGGGTATCGAGCTTTTCAACAGGGAAGTAGATGCGCGCAGGTGCGAGCGCGGCAAGTTCATCGGAAAACTGCGCGGCATTTGTGAGCGAAACGGTAAAGCGCGGCGGCTCATCCGAATTTTCACCTCGTTTGGGCGCAGGAACGGCGAATGTTCTGCGCGGCGGAACGGACGCGCGGGCATCCTCCATTGCTCCAAGGACGTCGCGCCGCAGCGCGTTGAGCGCGGCGGCGGAGAGGGAAAGACCGTCGTCCAGCGGAACGTCACACCGCGAAACGGCAAACGCCGTTCCGCCCGTTTTGCAAAGGCGCGAAGACACGTCTTCCGCCGTGAGCGCACGGTTTCGCGCCGTCTCCGGCACTGCGCCGAAAACCTCTGCGCGGTGACCGTCAGCGTCCTCGGCAGCGAGTGCGGCGGGTTCGCCTGCGCGGACGGTGCAGGTAAGCGTCAGCGGCACGAGCCGCAGATTTTCCTTTTCATACGCCGCGCGAAGCTCCGCAAAATACGCCTCCGGCGCGCGCGCATCCTCAGACCGTGTGCCGAACATATGCGCACCGCGATTCCCGAGGAAATAGCCGTCGGTGAAGCCGTCGCGCGAAAAGGCGTCGGCAAGAAGCTTTTGCTCGTGCGCGGTCGGTGTGCGCCGCTCGTGAAGAAGGCGGGAATAGATGCCCGTCACGGCGGCAACATACTCAGGGCGCTTGAGCCGCCCCTCGATCTTCAAACACGAAACGCCCATCTCGCAAAGTGCGCCGAGATGCGCGGAAAGATTCGCGTCCTTTAAACTCAAAGGATGTCCGTCCGCCTTCGACGAAAAGCCGTAGGGCAGGCGGCACGGCTGGGCACAGCGCCCGCGGTTGCCGCTTCGTCCGCCGATGAGTGCGGACATCGCGCACTGTCCCGAGTAGCACATGCAAAGAGCGCCGTGGGCGAATGTTTCGATCTCGACGGGCGCTTTTTCGCAGATCTCAGCGATCTCGCTGCCCGAAAGCTCGCGCGCGAGAACAACGCGCTCCATCCCGAGCGCCGCACACTCGCGTGCGCCGGAGAGCGTGTGGATGCTCATCTGTGTGCTTGCGTGGATGGGAACGTCGGGCGCGGCGGCGCGAACCGTTTCAAAAACGCCCCAGTCCTGCACCAGGATCGCGTCAACGCCCGCGTCGCTTGCAGCATGCGCAAGACGCGCAAGCTCCGAAAGCTCGCGGTCGGTGAGAAGGATGTTCAGCGTCACATAGACCTTCACGCCGCGAATGTGGCAGTAACGCACCGCCTCGCGCAGTGCGTCCTCCGTAAAATTGTGCGCGCCGGCGCGTGCGTTGAACGCGCCAAAGCCCATGTAAACGGCGTCCGCGCCGCTTTGCACGGCAGCGACCATCGCTTCCCACGAGCCGGCAGGGGAGAGAAGCTCCGTCATCACTTGCGTCCGTTTTGCGCCTTGAAAAGCTGGCGCTTGAGGTCGGACACCTCGTTTTTGGCGCTTGCCGCCTCGTCGGCGTACTCTTTGATCTTGGCGCGAAGCTCTTCTGCCGCTTCCCGCTCCTTAAAAAGCTCGTCGGCGATATTCACGGCCGAAAGCACAGCCGCCGCCGTGCGGCCGACTTTCGCCGCAGTCAGAATTTCCGACATTTTTTCGTCGACATACGAGCCGACCTTCTCCATATAGGACGGCGCTTCCTGCGCAACAAAGGTATACTCCTCACCGCAAATGCTCACCGTGACACGATTTTCCATAGTGTTTTCTCCTTTTATTGCAAAGATTCAAGTGTAAAACCCTTTTTCACCTACTTATACAGAAAGCATTGTAGCACAAACTGTATTTTTTGCCAAGGGGCTTGTTTTGTCGTTTCCAAAACTTCATTTTCTGTTTATGCAAAGCCTGCGTGCAGTCCCAACCGGAGCGGAACGCCTCTTTGCGGCACGAAGGGCAAAAAAAGTCGCTGCGAACGATATGTCGTCCGCAGCGACGTGTAATGGTCAAACAGTATAGATGCGCATAGCCAAAGGGCTTGCCAAAAACCAAACCGAAGCCCAGCGCAGCGGGTTCGGTTTGGAGAGGAGGAGCGACGGAATGAATGAGCGATGACTTTTTGAATAAAAAAGTCGTCGCGAACGATATGCAGTCCGCGACGACGTGGAGCAGGATACGGGAGTCGAACCCGCCTTCTCGGCTTGGGAAGCCGATGCACTACCGATGTACTAATCCTGCATTGTACAAAGCCATTATAGCAAAAGACATTCGCTTTTGCAATCCTTTCCGAACGCAAAATTCGACATTCTTCAAATGTCGAAAAAAGAAAGACAAAAATATTGTCTTTGGCGCAGATCCTTGCTATGCTGTATAGAGAATGACCGCACCGTGCAGCGGCAGAAGTTTCCTGCTTTGCGCCACGCCTGTTTCGGAAAAGATAACTTTCAAACATAAAAAAAGGGGGGGATCTATCATGCTTGACCGTGAACGAAAAGCAGCCGAAGTACTCGGATGCGTCCTGCCCGACGCTGTGACACAGATCAAAAGTGCGCTTGGGAACATCGGCGCGGCAGTATCCGCGCTCGTTCCGCCCGAGGCGCGTGAGAAGGACAGTGCGACCGACCAAAAAATGTCCATTTTGATGCAGAGCTATTTTATGGCACTGCGAACAGTCGAAAACCTCTCTATGCTGCAGCGTCTGCTCGACAGGGTGCCGCTGCACATGGTGAATGTCGATTTTGTCGGGCTTTGCCGCGGCGTCTGTGTGCGCGCCGAGCATCCCGCTGAAAGCAAGGGCATCACACTTTCCTTTTCATGCGAGAAAAGCTCGTATATCGCTGCTGTCGATGCCGACATGGTCGAACGGCTTCTTTTGAACCTTCTTTCAAATGCCATCAAATTTACCCCGCGCGGCGGCAGTATCACCGTAAAGGTACAGCTCACGCGTGAGCAGGTGCTTCTGACCGTCAGCGACACAGGCTGCGGTATTTCGGAAGAGCGGCTTGAAACCCTTTTTGACACCTGCTGCGCAGAAAGAGACACCCCTGCACCCGCGCCGCACGGCGCGGGCGTGGGGCTTACGCTTTGCCGCCTGATCGCGGAGGGGCACGGCGGACGCATTTTTTTGCAGTCCAAACCCGGCGGCGGTACGCAGGTCACAGCATCATTTGAGAACAGGAAGCTCGCCGACGCCGCCGTGCGCGAGCGTGGCTTTGACTACGCGGGCGGCTTCAACCGCACGCTTTTGGAGCTTTCCGACGCGCTCGGGATCGATGCGTTCAACGTAAAAAACACGGATTGAAAAGTCCGCATGCGCGGGAGGAACTCTATGAAAATGCGCAATATTCTTGTCGGCATGAGCGGCGGCGTTGACAGCGCCGCTGCTGCCGCACTGCTGTGCGATGCAGGATATAATGTCACGGGCGTGACGCTTCTTCTGCACGGCGGCGGCGCAGAGGACTGCGATGCCGCGCGCGCCGTTTGTGAAAGGCTTGGCATCCCGCACCGCACGCTCGACCTTTCGCAGCCGTTTTGCCAAAACGTGAAGGACTATTTCGTAAAGAGCTACTGCTGCGGCGAAACACCAAACCCGTGTATCGAGTGCAACCGCACCATTAAGTTCGGCGCAATGCTGGACTTCGCGCTTGCAAACGGATTCGATGGCATCGCGACGGGGCACTATGCGCGCACTGCGGCGGAGTCTGACGGCACTTTCTCGCTTTTGCGCGGCGCCGACACGGCAAAGGATCAAAGCTATGTTCTCTACACGCTCACGCAGCATCAGCTCTCACACCTCCTCCTCCCGCTCGGAGAGTATACGAAAGAGCAGGTGCGAGGCATTGCCGCGGCGCGCGGGTTTTCCAACGCCGACCGCGCTGACAGTCAGGACATCTGCTTTGTGCCGGATGGTGACTATGTCCGTTTTTTGCGCGACTACGGCGGTGTGACGCCGGGCGAGGGCGATTTCATTGACACGGCAACGGGAAAAGCTGTCGGTCGGCACAAGGGGCTTGTCTGCTATACGCGCGGACAGCGCAAGGGGCTTGGCATCGGCGGGATGCGTCCGCTGTACGTTTTGGAAAAGGACGCGCAGACCAACACCGTGCGCCTTGGTGACGACATACAGCTCTACACGCGCACCCTTTCCGCGCGCGGCGTCAACTGGATCGGGGGCGAGCCGACGCAGCCGCTCCGCGTGACGGCAAAGGCACGCTATACGCAAAAGGAAGCGCCGTGCGCGGTGCGTCTTTGCGCGGATGGGACGGTCGAAGTCGTCTTTGACGAGCCGCAGCGCGCCGTGACCGCCGGACAATCCGTTGTTTTTTACGCCGGAGAGCGTGTTCTCGGCGGCGGTGTGATCGATAAAACATGGTAAAACCGTTCAATTGCAAAAACCGCATCGTACGCAGCGAAGAAGAAAAGGCACACTGAAAATGCGTTATGCCGCATTTCCGGTGTGCCTTTTTTTCATCTTTCACTTGTGATCCATTCATCCTGAAAGATCATGTCATCCACATCACCCGGATAGCGAAGATATTCGTTCATCTGTTTCTCCCTCCTCAGTTTACTGCACCGCAAAAGCGGACGATACCTGCAAGACCTCAAAGGGTCTATGCGGTCAGTATATGCGGCAAACCGCGCGAAATTGCACGCAGTGATGCACCACAGCACAAAAATTTTGCGCCGGCCGGCGCGAAAAAACGGAAGATCTGCAGCATCGGATGCAAAAAGGGGAAAAATAAGCGCGGGTCATTCCAAACGTTTGGAATCTTCGTGCAAGAAATTGTGCATTTTTGCCAGTCTTATCCGCTTTTTTTCGTCAATGATTTTCGACGAAAACAGCAGACCGCGAACGCTTCTTTTGGTATAATGCTGTCATAAACTCACAGCGCGCGTTTCAAAACTCTGCAAAATAAAATTGATCTGGAGGAATTGGAGCATGGCAATCAAAGTTGGTATCAACGGTTTTGGTCGTATCGGCCGCGTGGTTCTGCGCATTTTGATGGACAACCCCGAAAAGTTTGAGCTTTGCGGCATCAACCTGCGCAAGGCGGACCTCGACTACATGGTCTATATGATCAAGTACGACTCCGTTTTCCGCAACTTCAACGGCACCGTCGAGCGTGAGGACGACATGCTTGTCGTCAACGGGCAGAAGATCACCGTTTTCAGCGAGAAGGACGCCGGCATGATCCCGTGGCATCTGTGCGGCGCGGAGTACATCGTCGAATCCACCGGCGCACATAACAACATGGAAAAGGCGAGCCGTCACAGAAAGGGCGGCGCGAAGAAGATCATCATCACCGCTCCCGCAAAGGATGAGGTCACGCCCACCTTCGTTTACGGCGTCAACCACCACATTTACAGACCCGACATGGATGTCGTTTCCAACGCATCCTGCACCACGAACTGCCTTGCCCCGCTTGCCAAGGTCGTTCAGGATGTCTTCGGCATTGAGCAGTCGCTCATGTCCACCATCCACTCTTCCACCTCCAAGCAGAAGGCGGTCGACTCCCGCGGCGGCAGCGACTGGCGCACGGGTCGTTCTATCCTCAACAACATCATCCCCTCCAGCACCGGCGCTGCCAAGGCTGTTGGCCGCGTTATCCCCGAGCTGCAGGGCAAGATGACCGGTATGTCCTTCCGCGTTCCCACGGCGGACGTTTCCGTTGTCGACCTGACGGCGCAGCTTTGCAAGAACACCTCCTATGCCGAGATCTGCTATGCCATCCGCCATGCGTCCGAAACGAACATGAAGGGCATCATCGGCTACACCGCCGACCAGGTCGTTTCCACCGATATGATCGGCAATCCCTGCCCCTGCGTATTCGACGAGACTGCCGGCATCATGCTCGATGAGGACTTTGTCAAGCTCATCGCGTGGTACGACAACGAATACGGCTACTCCAACATGGTCGTGCGTATGCTCGAGCATATGTACAACGTCGATCAGGAAGAGGCCGAAAAGGAAGCAAAGAAAGCTGCAAAGAAGTAAACCCTCTGCATAAAGAAGCACCCGCCTTATGTGCATAAGGCGGGTGCTTTTCTGCGTTTTGACGGGCGGCTTGCGCGCCGCTGCGCCGGACCTTCCCAGAAAATATGGCTTTATTGGAAAAATCCGTTGCATTGTGCAAAACTCTGCTGTATAATGACGGGTGAGATAGCAAAAAGTGCGGCAGGGATAAGGGGCGGCAACCCCTTATCCCCTGCGCAGGTGGAACCATCACCATGCACAACTGTTTCAAACAGTACCACATACATAGTATAATGCGGCTCGCTGAAAATGGCAAGCCGCTTGTACTGGTTGTGTAGCACTATTTTCAAGGTGCGTGCATGGGTAGAAATACCTGTGTACGCGCCTTTTGTTATCTCAACAGCGAACGCTTTGGGGGTGGGGTGCCACTGCCCCCAAGGCGTGAGCCGTTGAGATCACAGAAAATAGGAGGAAAATAAAAAGTGAAAAAGAAAATCTTATCAACAGCATTGGCACTGGCACTGTGTTTGACGATGCTGCCGACCACGGCACTTGCGGCGGAGGAGGCGAAGTGGGAGATAGAGGTGATCGGCAAGTCTGATACCGAACTATTTGTGGGCGAAAGAACCTTTACCGTCCGCGATTATAACAAGGGTGCTTACGAAGGCGAAGAGTATAATAGCAAGTGGAGCGCTACGCTCAAAGACGAAACCCGCGAGTGGACGGTGAGCAATTTGGGCGTAATGGCAAAGGACGACATAGCGGTATTTACCAAGGGCGGCGAGACCTTCGACGGCTTTCATATGACAGCGTGGTCAGACACGGACGGAGACGGCGTGTATGACAATCGATTTATGGGAGTTGAGCAGGCGTCGACGGACTTTGTCGTTCCGCCGAGTTCCGATTCCGATTCCGATTCCCCCTTTTATTTCTACTCTTACGCCTATTTTATGCCACCAAGAGAGCCGAATGAATTTGTCGGGTATCCCGGATGGGATAGCGAGTACGGAAGCTTTGGCTGGCTCATTGGCGATGGTGGAGGCGCCGCAGAAGTGACAGAGCTGAAGCTGCCCGCAGAATATCTGTTGGAGGAATATGGATCCAATACCCTTATTAGCTTTTTTGCGTACAATGATGATGGGAAGCGTGAAGTCATTTGCACTGTTGTCTTGACGGATGAGCTCGTTCCTGACGTCGAGACCTACACCGTGACCTTCGACTCCGATGACGGCAGCGCCGTTGCGGCGCAGACCGTTGCCGAGGGCGGAAAGGTCACGGAGCCTGCTGCGCCCACGAAAGCCAAGCACGCCTTCGATGGTTGGTACGACGAGGATGGGAACAAGTGGGACTTCGGCGCGGCGGTCACCGGTGATATCACGCTCTATGCCAAGTGGGTGGAAAAGGACTACACTGTTTCCTTCAACTCCAACGGCGGTAGTTCCGTTGCGGCGCAGTATGTCGACGGCGGCGATTATCTCGCCGAGCCTGCTGTACCCACCAAGGACGGCAATACTTTCGGCGGCTGGTATCGTGACACCGTTTTCGAAAAGGTCGAAGACACTGTGTACACGCTCGAGGTCGACACCGAAAACCTCTTCAACGATGTCTACAAGTGGAACTTCGATACCGACGTTGTTATGGGCGACTT
>JAFQUN010000109.1 GCA_017408525.1 Oscillospiraceae bacterium | reverse complement strand
CATCTATGGCACCAACCCCGCCGGCGGCGGCTATCACTCCATCAGCCCCACCGTGCTCATCGCCCATCAGGACGCCAACATGGCAGTTGGCGGCGCCGGCATCGTCGGCGGCATGAATCCCAAGGGCTATGTCGATATGGAGGCCGCGCAGGCGCTCATCGACGCGCAGAAGAACCTCAAGGCCGACATCCCCGGCACCGTCGCCATCCACTACGGCGAAACCGGCTTCTTCCGTGAAGTTTATGCTGAGGAAGAGGGCGTGCTCGGCGGTATCCGCAAGTACATGAGCTATCTTCCCGCCTATGATGTCGAGTTCTTCCGCGTTGACGAGCCGAAGTATCCCTGCTTCGACCCGAACGATCTTTACAGCATCGTTCCCGCCAACCAGAAGAAGACGTACGATATGTACGATGTCATGGCGCGTATCTTCGACGGCTCCGAGTTTATGGAGTTCAAGAAGGGCTACGGTCCCGAAATGATCACCGGTCTTGCAAAGATCGACGGTCTTCTCGTCGGCGTTGTCGCGAACTATCAGGGTATCCTGATGAACTATCCCGAGTACAAGATGGCGACCTACGGTCAGGCAATGGGCATCGGCGGCAAGCTGTACCGCCAGGGTCTTATCAAGATGAACGAATTCGTCACCCTCTGCGCCCGTGACCGCATCCCGATGCTGTGGATCCAGGATACCACCGGCATCGATGTCGGCAACGACGCTGAGCGCGCCGAGCTTCTCGGCCTCGGCCAGAGCCTCATCTACTCCATCCAGAGCTCGAAGCTCCCCATGATGGAGGTTACGCTGCGTAAGGGTACTGCCGCTGCGCACTATGTCCTCGGCGGCCCGCAGGGCAACGAGAACAACGCCTTCTCCCTCGGCACGGCCGCGACCGAGATCTACGTCATGCACGGCGAGACCGCCGCTGCCGCGATGTACTCCCGCCGCCTTGTCAAGGATCAGGCCTCCGGCAAGGATCTGCAGCCGACCATCGACAAGATGAACGACCTGATCGCCCAGTACACCGAAAAGTCCCGCCCGAAGTTCTGCGCCAAGGCAGGTCTTGTCGACGAGATCGTTGACATGAACGATATGCGCGCGTATGTTCAGGCGTTTGCCAATGCCTGCTACCAGAATCCGGAGTCCATCTGCCCGTTCCATCAGATGCTCCTCCCGCGCGTGATCCGCGACTTCGAGACTTACACCAAGCAGTAAAACCAACGCCGTCCGCGCTGCGCAATGCGCGGCGCGGACGAGAATTTCGAAAAAGAGGCACGCCTTCTTTTCGAACCTTCTGCGCGGCGACGCGTCACCCGCAAGAAGCAATTTCGATTTAGGAGAAAACACGCTATGAGCATCTACACCCTTGGCATCGACGTCGGTTCGACCGCGTCCAAGTGCGTCATCATCAAAGACGGCGCGGAGATCACGGCGAAGGCGCTCATCGACGTCGGTGCCGGTACGAGCGGTCCCGCCCGTGCCATTGCCGCGGTCCTCGAAAACGCGGGCATGACGAAAGAGGATATGGCTTTCGTTATGGCGACCGGCTACGGACGCAACTCGCTCGACGAGATCGCCGACGGACAGATGAGCGAGCTCAGCTGCCACGCGCGCGGCGCGCACTTCCTCTTTCCGGAGGTACACACCGTCATCGACATCGGCGGACAGGATGTCAAGGTCATCGAGATCGAAGACGGCGTGATGAAAAACTTTGCCATGAACGACAAGTGCGCCGCCGGAACGGGACGTTTCCTCGATGTCATGGCGCGCGTGCTTGAAGTGCGCGTGCAGGACCTCGGCGACCTTGCCGAAAAGTCGACGCGCGTGATCGGCATCAGCTCTACCTGCACCGTTTTTGCCGAGTCGGAGGTCATCAGTCAGCTTTCGATGGACACCGACAAATGTGACATCATCGCCGGTATCCACCGCAGCGTCGCAGGGCGCGTGACGGGTCTTGCCCGCCGCGTCGGTGTTCGTGAGCAGGTCGTCATGACCGGCGGCGTCGCGCAGAACCGCGGCATCGTAAAGGCGCTTTCCGAGGAGCTTGGCTGTGAGATCCACACCTCGCCCCTTACGCAATACAACGGCGCGCTCGGCGCCGCGCTTTTCGCCTACGCAAAGGCGACGAAGTAAATCTTTTTGGAGGAAATCAAAATGGCTGAAGAAAAAAAGGCTAAAAAGACTGTCAGCCCCGGCGTGCTTGCGCTTCGCAAGGTCGTCGAGGACGTCTATGCCGACGCCCGCACCGCCAAGGCGGAGGGCAAGCTCGTCGGCTGGTCGAGCTCCAAGTTCCCCTGTGAGCTGGCGGAGGCTTTTGACCTGAACGTTATGTATCCGGAAAACCAGGCGGCAGGCATCGCTGCCAACCGCGACGGCGAGATCATGTGCCAGGCGGCGGAAGATCTCGGCTTTGATAACGACATCTGCGGCTATGCACGCATCAGCCTCGCCTATGCGGCAGGTAAGCGCGCTTCCCGCAAGGTGGACTTTGAAACGGGCGAGTATGTCATGGACCCCAACAGCGGCAAGCCCCTCAAGGATGAAAACGGCAACGTTGTCATCGACGAGGCGACCGGCAAACCCAAGAAGGATCCCAAGACCATGCAGCCTTACACCGTGCTTGATGATATCCATGAGATCGCTGCCCTTCCCGAAGGACGCGAGAAGGAGCTGCGCCTTGCCGCCATCAAGCCCTACCGTCAGATGCAGATGCCCCAGCCTGACTTCGTTCTCTGCTGCAACAACATCTGCAACTGCATGACCAAGTGGTATGAGAACATTGCCCGTATGTGCAATATTCCTCTTATCATGATCGACATTCCCTACAACAACACCGTGGAAGTCCACGATTCCAACGTCGCTTACGTCCGCGCACAGTTTGACGCTGCCATCCGTCAGCTTGAAGAGATCACCGGCAAGAAGTTCGATGAGAAGAAGTTTGAGCAGGCATGTGCCAACGCCAACCGCACGGCGCAGAACTGGCTGAAGGTTTGTGACTATCTGCAGTATAAGCCCGCGCCCATGAGCGGATTTGACCTCTTCAACCACATGGCGGACGTTGTTACCGCCCGCGGCAAGGTCGAAGCCGCCGAAGCGTTCGAGCTTCTCGCACAGGACCTTGAAGAGAACATCCGCACCGGCACCAGCACGCTGCCCTTCCCCGAAAAGTACCGCGTTATGTTCGAAGGCATCCCCTGCTGGCCGAAGCTCCCCAACCTTTTCAAACCCCTCAAGGAAAACGGCGTGAACGTCACCGCCGTTGTGTACGCCCCCGCTTTCGGCTTCGTCTACAACGGACTTGACGAGATGGCGCGCGCGTACTACAAAGCACCCAACTCCGTGTGCATCGAGCAGGGTGTTGCATGGCGCGAAGGCATCTGCGTTGACAACAAGGTCGACGGCGTGCTCGTCCACTACAACCGTTCCTGCAAGCCTTGGTCCGGCTACATGGCGGAAATGCAGCGCCGCTTCACCAAGGATCTGGGTATCCCCTGCGCCGGCTTCGACGGCGACCAGGCAGACCCGCGCAACTTCAACGAGGCGCAGTACACCACGCGCGTACAGGGCCTTGTCGAAGCGATGGACGCAGGTATCGCAGCAAAGGAGGCAAAGTAAATGGCTATTGAAGCTCTCGTTCGTGAATTTGAACAGGTTGCTGCCAATCCCCAGGCGCAGCTGAAAAAGTACAAGGAAGCGGGCAAAAAGTGCATCGGCGTCATGCCGTACTACGCACCCGAAGAACTTGTCTACGCTGCCGGTATGATGCCTTTCGGTATGTGGGGCAGCAATAAGAAGACCATCTCCCGCGCGAAGGAATACTGCGCGACGTTCTATTGCACCATCGCCCAGCTCGACCTTGAGATGCTGCTTGACGGCACGATGGATCTGCTTGACGGTGTCATCACCCCGACCATCTGTGATACGCTGCGCCCCATGTCGCAGAATATCCGCGTTGCGATGAGCGAGAAGCTGCCGTGCATCTTCCTTGCCCATCCGCAGTACAGAAAGCCTGAGTTTGGCATGAAGTTCTGCCACGACCAGTATACCCACATCCGCACCGAGCTGGAGAAGATCAAGGGCAGCGCCATCGCCGATGCCGACATCTCCGAGGCGATCCGCGTCTATAACAAGAGCCGTGCCGCACGCCGCGCGTTCGTCAAGCTCGCAAGCGAGCATTGTGACGTTATCACTGCCACCAAGCGCGCCGCCGTTTTGAAGGCCTCCTGGTTCATGGGCAAGGATGAGTATACCGAAAAGCTTGAAGCGCTCAACGCCGAGCTTTCCGCGCTTCCCGTTTGCAACTGGAAGGGCACAAAGGTCGTCACCTCCGGTATCATCTGCGACAACCCCACGCTTTTGAAGATCTTCGAGGATAACAATATCGCCATCGCCGCCGACGACGTCGCGCACGAATCCCGTGCTTTCCGTGTCGATGCGGACGAGACGGGCGATCCCATGACGGCGCTTTGCCGCCAGTTTGCCGAGCAGGATTACGACGTTCTGCTCTACGATGAGGCGTCGAACAAGAACCGCCGCGGCGAGTTTGTCGCGCAGATGGTCAAGGATTCCGGCGCGCAGGGTCTTGTCCTCTTCATGCAGCAGTTCTGCGACCCCGAGGAGATGGAATATCCTTATCTCAAGAAGGCGCTTGAAGCTGCCGACGTTCCGCATATCAAGCTCGGCATCGACCAGCAGATGCGCGATTTCGGTCAGGCGGCGACTGCGATCCAGGCGTTTGCGGACGTTCTGGAAATGCGCAAGTAACATCTGCGCGGAAGGAGGAGAACAATGTACAGCAACTTATTTGTGGTGCTGATGGGCATTGGCACGGTGTTTTTCGGTCTTATCTGCATCATCGTGCTGACGACGATCATG
Source organism: Oscillospiraceae bacterium (assembly GCA_017408525.1). GTDB lineage: Bacteria > Bacillota > Clostridia > Oscillospirales > Oscillospiraceae > RGIG2163. The sequence goes on along the minus strand of JAFQUN010000109.1, from coordinate 7,962 downwards.
GGCAAAGTTCTTGCCGGCGGTGCAGAAGCGCCGAAGGCAGCGCCAGCGCCGGCACCGGCAGCAGCACCCAAGGCCGCGGCGCCTGCCGTGGACAATGCACCGGTCGTTGCGGCGATCGCAGCCGTGCTTTCCGAGGAGCTCGGACCGGCGGCAGCCAATATGCAGATCACATCTATTCAGAAGGTCTAAGGCAAAAAACAAAAAACAAGAAATAGGAGAAAAACATCATGACTAAGCAGTACAGAGTTACCGTGAACGGCGCCGCATACGACGTCACCGTTGAGACCATGTCCGCAGCCGGCGGCGCCCCGATGGCACGCGGCGGCTACGCAGCACCCGCTCCCCGCGCAGCAGCACCCGCACCTGCCCCCGCTCCTGTGGCAGCACCCGCACCCGCAGCAGCACCCGCACCCGCAGCCTCCGGCAGCGGCGAGACCGTTACCTGCCCGATGCCCGGCACCATCCTCGATGTGAAGGTCGCCGCCGGCGCCGCAGTCAAGAACGGTGACCTGCTGTTCATCCTCGAGGCGATGAAGATGGAAAACGAGATCTTTGCTCCCTGCGACGGCACGGTGCAGAGCGTGAGCGTTGCCAAGGGCGCAAGCGTCAACTCCGGCGATGTTCTGTGCGTGATCGGCTGATCGCCTTTCCCGACACATAAAAACGGTGAAAGGAAATAGAAAATGGAAGCTATTATCAATTTTTGGCATGATACCGGCTTTTACATGATCGGCAACGACTGGCGCGTACTGGTGATGATGTGCATCTCGTTCGTGCTTTTGTACCTTGCGATCGTGAAGGGGTTCGAGCCGCTGCTGCTGATCCCCATCGGCTTTGGTATGCTTTTGACGAACCTCCCCGGCGCGGAGATGTACCATGAGGTCATGTTCGCGGGCGGACACGTCCAGTGGGGACTGATGGGCGGAGAAGTCATTACACAGGAGTTTGTGAATGAGATCATCGCCGAGGGCGCAGCGACACAGAATGTGATTGATCAGCTGCAAGCACTCGTCGGTTCGAGCGTTTCCGCAGGACTTCTCGACTATCTGTACTTAGGCGTGAAGCTCGGCATCTATCCGTGCCTTATTTTCATGGGCGTTGGTGCGATGACCGACTTCGGTCCCCTGATCGCAAACCCCAAGTCGCTGCTGCTCGGCGCGGCTGCGCAGGTCGGCATCTTTATGACATACGTTGGCTGCCGCCTTTCCGGCTTTTTCAATGAGGTCGAGGCGGGCTCCATCGGCATCATCGGCGGCGCCGATGGTCCGACGGCGATCTTCGTTACGTCGAAGCTTGCTCCGCACCTGCTTGGACCGATCGCAGTTGCGGCGTACAGCTACATGGCACTCGTTCCCGTTATCCAGCCGCCGATCATGAAGCTGCTGACGACGAAGGAAGAGCGCATGATCAAGATGCGTCCTCTGCGCGTTGTCACCAAGCGCGAGAAGGTCGTGTTCCCGATCATGGTGAGCGTGTTTGTTGCGCTGCTCGTTCCGTCGGCAGCCCCGCTGATCGCGTGCTTGATGCTCGGCAACCTCTTTAAGGAGTGCGGCGTTGCGGATCGTCTTTCGAAGACGGCGCAGAACGAGCTGATGAACATCGTGACGATCTTCCTGGGCGTGACGGTCGGCGCAACGGCGACGGCGGGCACGTTCCTTGAGACGAAGACGCTGATCATCATGGCGATGGGCGTTGTGGCGTTCGGCTGCGGCACCGCGGGCGGCGTTCTGCTTGCCAAGCTCATGAACCTGTTCCTGAAGGAAAAGATCAATCCGCTGATCGGCTCTGCGGGCGTTTCCGCCGTTCCGATGGCAGCGCGCGTTTCGCAGATGGTGGGACAGAAGGAGAACCCCTCCAACTTCCTGCTCATGCATGCGATGGGTCCGAACGTTGCCGGCGTTATCGGCTCCGCTATCGCCGCCGGCGTCCTTATGGCGCTGTTCGGTTGATAATTTCAACGTTCTCCTTGTACAAAAAGACTCGCGGACATGTTCCGCGAGTCTTTTTTCTCTTTTGCCCCTTTCCCTCACGGGCTTCCCTGTCAGGGGAAGGACTACGCCAACGGAAAAACAAACCCCCATTTATCTTGAACAATAATATAACATATGATAAAATACAAACAAGGTGCGTGCAGTTGCCGCGCGAAACATTGAATGCTGAAAAGGAGAGAGAAACGATGAACTACACCGCTATGGATATGCAGCAGCTTAAAGATGAGCACGCGCGCGTGCTTGCGCAGTTTGAGGATCTCAAGTCGCGCGGACTGAAGCTCAACATGGCGCGCGGCAAGCCCGGCAAGGCGCAGCTTGACATGGTTTCCGACATCCTCAAGGTCATGGTCGAGCCGGAACAGTGCGTGAGCGACGGACTGGATGTCCGCAACTACGGCGAGCTTTCCGGTATCAGCGCGGCAAAGCGCCTTTTTGCCGAGCTTCTCGGCTGCCGTGAGAGCCAGATCTTCGTCGGCGGCAATGCAAGCCTCACGCTCATGTATGACACCATCGCAAAGGCATACACCCACGGCCTTCTCCGCAGCGAAAAGCCATGGGCGAAGCTTGACACGGTCAAGTGGCTCTGCCCCGCACCCGGCTACGACCGCCATTTTGCCATTTGCCAGTCGTTTGGTATGGAGATGATCACCATTCCCATGACTGCCGATGGTCCCGATATGGATGAGGTCGAAAAGTACATCAAAGACCCTGCCGTTAAGGGCATGTGGTGCGTTCCCAAGTACTCCAACCCCGAGGGCATCATCTACTCCGACGCGACCATCAGCCGCATCGCCGCGATGAAGCCCGCCGCACCGGATTTCCTGCTCATGTGGGACAATGCCTACTGCATCCATGAGTTTGACGGCGACTTCGTCCCCTTCCCCGACATCCTCTCGCTCTGCGAGAAAGCGGGCAACGCCGACATGGTGTTTGAATATGCCTCCACCTCGAAGATCACGCTGCCCGGTGCGGGTGTCGCCGTCTTTGCGTGTAGCGAGGCAAATATGGAATACATGGAGAAGCTCCTCACCATCCAAGTGATAAGTTACGATAAGACGAATCAGCTTCGCCACGTCCTCTACCTCAAGGATAAGGCGAACACGCTTGCGCTGATGAAGCGCCACGCGGCGATCATGAAGCCGAAGTTTGACGCCGTTCTCGCCGCGCTCGAGCGTGAGATCGCACCGCTCGGCATCGCGCAGTGGAAGACGCCCAAGGGCGGCTACTTTGTCTCGCTTGACACGAAGGAGGGGCTTGCAAAGCGCACGCTCGCTCTTTGCAAGGAGGCGGGCGTTGTGATGACGGGCGCCGGCGCGACGTTCCCCTACGGAAAGGATCCCCACGACAGCAATATCCGCATCGCACCCAGTCTTCCGCCCGTTGCGGAGCTGGAGCAGGCGATGGAGGTTTTCTGCACCTGCTTGAAGCTTGCTGCACTGGAGCAGCTGATGGCGTAAAAACTGCAAGGGGGATGCTGCGGCATCCCCCTTTTTTGTTCTGTTTATCTCTTTTTCTTGCCGCAGCACCTGCGGGGGGTGTTTCGCGCTTCCGAGCGCGAGTGACTTTGTCGCCAGACAAAGTCACCAAAACTGGTTTAGAAACCTACGGTTTCTAAAGACTTCCCTTCATCCTATTGCTGGTGCAGATATAAGCCACGGCGCATGGTAAACGAATTTGCCTCTGCCTCTGCTTCCGCGCGTTACGCGCTGATTTTTTGGTTCTTGATGGTACGTGCCTGTCAAGAAGAGCGCCTGCTGCAATTTCAACCCCGATGGCACTCCGTGGACGCGTTCTGCCCCCGCATCATCGGGGCTTATCGAGAGTAGGCGCTGTCCTTGAAACGCACGTACTATCATCGACCAAACGGTAGGGCGTAACGCCCGAGGCAAAAAGCATAGTCAATTCATTCCCCACGCGCCGAGGCTGATCTCTGCACCGTCGGTCGGGCAAAGGAAATTCTCAAAAACCATGGGTTTTTGAGCCGCATTTTTTGGCTTCTTTTTTGGGCGGGAGCAAAAAAGAAGCTCGTCGCCGGAGCGGCGAAAAAAGTCCCTTTGCAAATCACTCAAACAGAAGAAGGAACAAAGATGGACATCAAGATCCTCTATGAAGACAACGACATCATCGCCTGTGTCAAGCCGCCGCACGTTCTCTCCCAGCGCGGCGCAAACGGCGGCGAGGACATGATCTCGCTCCTTGGTGGCAGCGTCTACCCCGTTCACCGGCTCGACGGCGGCGTTGGCGGCGTGATGGTCTACGCCAAAACACAAAACGCGGCGGGGAAGCTCTCGCAGATGATCGCCGCTCGCGATTTTGAAAAGGAATACCTCGCCATCCTGCGCGGCAAAGCGGAAGAGAGCGGCACGCTGCGCGACCTCCTGTTCCACGACCGCATCAAGAATAAAACCTATGTCGTTGACCGGATGCGCTCGGGCGTGAAGGAGGCGTCGCTTTCCTATCGCCTTGTCGAAACGCGGGAGATGGGGGAGGGCGTGCTTTCGCTCGTGCGCGTAAAACTGCATACAGGCCGCACGCACCAGATCCGCGTCCAGTTCGCCTCGCGCGGACTGCCGCTTCTCGGTGACGGACGCTATGGCGGCGGAGCGGGGGAGATCGCGCTCTGGTCGTACCGTTTACGCTTTGCCCACCCCACAAAGCGCGGCAAGGTGATCGAGGCAGCACAGCTCCCGCCGGAGGGTGCACTGTGGTCAAAGTTTGACCTTTTGGCGGTGGAGGGAAAATCTGTCTTTTCGGAGGAAATGTGATGAATATACTGATAAGCGCCTGTCTTCTTGGGATGCCGTGCCGCTACGACGGGAATGATAATTATAACGAAAAGATCCTCGCCCTCGGGGAGTACCACAACCTTATCCCTGTCTGCCCTGAGCAGATGGGAGGGCTCCCGACACCTCGCACACCTGCCGAGCGTGTGGGGCAGTTTGTCCTCACGCGCGACGGGGAGGATGTGACCGACGAATACCGTCGCGGCGCAGAGTTTGCGCTCAAAATGGCGCAGGATAACGACTGCTCCGCCGCCGTTTTGAAAGAGCGCAGCCCCTCGTGCGGGAGCGGCAAAATTTACGACGGCTCGTTCAGCGGCACGCTGACGGACGGCTGGGGTGTCACGGCGGAGCTTTTGCTGCAAAATGGCATCAGCGTCTATGGCGAAAGCGAGATCGACCGCCTGTTCCCAAGGTTTTAGGAGGAGAAAATGTTCAACGGTTACAGTGAAAAAACGATCGACTTTCTCTGGGGCATCCGCTTCAACAACGAGCGCGGATGGTTCATGGAGCATAAGGACGAGTACCTCGAATACCTGTATAAACCCACTGCCGCGCTTGCGGAGGAAGTCTGCGCCGCGCTGAACGAGCGCGCAAAAGACCTTGCCATCGAGCCGCATGTCACGCGCATCTACCGCGACGCGCGGCGGCTGCACGGGCGCGGCCCGTACAAGGACGGGTTGTGGTTTTCGCTTTGCCGCGAAAAACGTGACTGGCGCGGGGTGCCGTGTTTTTACTTCGAGGTCAATCCCGAAAGTTACAGCTTCGGAATGGGGTTTTACGCTGCGCCGCCGCTCGTGATGGAAGCGTTTCGACGCGACATGGACGAGGATGCGCAAAAGATGAAAAAGCTCCTGCGCGGCGCACTTTCGCGGGGTACTTTCGCCGTGACGGGCGCGGAGTATAAGCGCAAAAAACCGTGCGCCGACGCTGCATTTGAGCCGTGGTACAACCGCCGCAGCATCGCGCTCGACTGCACGCGACCGTATGACGAGCTTGCGTTTTCAAGCGCGCTTGCAGGCGCGCTTGCCGAGGAATTTGGCGCGCTGCTCCCGCTCTATTGCTATTTTGAGCAGCTTTTTGAAAAAGTTATGACGTCGGTCGAATAAGTCAAATCCTTCCCTCCGCCATACCGGCGGAGGGAAGGATTTATATGGGAGAAGCCTCTCCAACGGGGATTTAAAATCTATTCTTCATCTTTTTTACAGTTGAAAACACCAAAGCAGGGAGGACAAGCAAATCAATTACACATAAGACTCTTACCATAACATCAGGCAGCTTGATCCCAATAATATCAGAACCTGCCAGCATAATTGTTACAACACCAATTACCATTAAACTTGCTGCCCACATCATATTGATTTTCTTTGAATCCATTCTTTTGTTCCTCCACAACTTGTTACTGATCACTATGCACATTCTACCATGTTCCGCCGTCTTCTTCAACACACAGCGAAATCGTCGTTAAGTATTGAATTTTCGCTTTGCATCGTGTATAATGACTTTGATTTAGCAAAAAAATAGAAAAAAGCTATGTGCGGGAAATGCACAGGAAAAAAAGGAGAAACTTATATGAAGTTTTCCAGCAAGGTCAAAAAGAGCGGGCTTTCCCCGATGCGCAAGTTCCACCCCTACGCTGTTGCGGCGCAGGCGGCGGGAAAGACCATTTACCATCTCAACATCGGGCAGCCGGATGTTGAAACGCCGCCGCAGTTTTTCGAGGCGGTGCGCGGCTTTTCGCAGAGCGTCCTTGCCTACGCGCCCTCGCCGGGTATGCCCGTTCTGATCGACGCGATCCAAAGGTATTATGATAACCTTGGCATGCACTTTGAAACCGGTGAGATCCAGGTCACGACCGGCGGCAGCGAAGCGCTGCAAATCGTTTTCAACTGTATCCTCGATGACGGCGATGAGGTTTTGATCCCCGAGCCGTTTTATCCGAACTATAACACGATGGTCAATGTCACCGGCGCGCGTATCTGCCCCATCCCCACAACGCCCGAGGAGGGCTACCACTACGCCGACCGCGAGAAGATCGTCTCGCGCATCAATGAGCGCACGCGCGCGATCGTGTGTACCAATCCCGGAAACCCGACCGGAACCATCCTCACGGAAGATGAAATGCGCATGATCGTCGATATTGCGAAAGAGCACGACCTCTTTCTTGTCGCTGACGAGGCGTATCGTGAGTTTGTCTACGGCGGCGAGGCGCTGCAATCGTTTGGCGCATACGAAGACGCGGCGGACAATATCATCGTGATCGACACTGTTTCCAAGCGCTTTTCCGCCTGCGGTGCGCGCATTGGCTGTATCATCAGCCGCAACCGTGAGCTGATGGGCGAGAGCATGAAGTTTTTGCAGGCGCGTCTTTCCGTTGCAACGCTCGACCAGATCGCTTCCGCTGCGCTCTACGACGTGGGGCCGGAGTATTTTGCCGCCGTGCGCGAGGAGTATAAGCGCCGGCGCGACACCGTCGTTTCGAAGCTTGCCGAGATCCCGGGCGTCGTGTGCAAGTGCCCTGGCGGCGCGTTTTATATCATGGCGAAGCTGCCCATCGACAATGCCGATAAGTTCCAGCAGTGGCTCTTGGAGGAGTTTGACGATAACGGCGACACGGTCATGTTTGCCCCCGGCGCGCCGATGTACGCAACACCGGGAAAGGGCGTCGACGAGATCCGTATCGCGTATGTGCTCAAGCAGGAGAAGCTCGAGCGCGCAATGGATCTGCTCGCACTCGGCATTAAAAAGTACAACGAAACGCATTGAAGACGACCGGAACCGCCGCACATCCGTGCGGCGGTTTTGACCTGTGTTATAAAAAAGTATGCCTACCGTAAAAAAGATGGTTGCAACCGCGCGTAAAATGTGGCATAATGATTGTCGCGGCATTGTACCGCAAAATTGAATATGCAGCGGTATCGAAGTGGTCATAACGGGGCTGACTCGAAATCCTTACGGTCACTTCTCCGCCCCGTTCCCGCAAACCCGCACGCTTCAAGGCTTTGCGGGATTTGCCCGGAGGATTTTTTCGGGCAGATGCTAACAAAATGCTAACAGTTATCCAAACAACCGAATATCGGATTTTCCGCCGGAAAACCGGCTGAAAATACATGGAGATGTACCCAAGTGGTTGAAGGGTCCGCTCTCGAAAAGCGGTAGGGGTGTTAAAACCCGCGAGAGTTCGAATCTCT
>JAFQUN010000108.1 GCA_017408525.1 Oscillospiraceae bacterium | reverse complement strand
GGTTCGCGCCCGTGGGCGCGAACCCCTGCTCTTTAGTCATTTTCGCCGGAGGATGATCCCTCCGCGGCAGTTTCGGGAGCGTCAAACGAGACTTGCTCGCCGCCGCCCATCTGCATCTCCTGCCACTGGGCGCGCGTGATGAGGAGCTGGCGCGGCTTCGACCCTTCAAAGGGACCGACGATGCCGCGCTCTTCCATCTGGTCGACAAGGCGCGCTGCGCGCGAATAGCCGAGCTTGAGCCGGCGCTGGAGCATTGAAACGGATGCCTGTCCCGTCTCCAAAACGACTTCGACCGCGGCGGGGAAAAGCTCGTCGCCCGCTTCTTCCGCAGCCGAAACATCGACGGACGCTCCGCCCTTCGCGCTGCCGCGCTCCTTTTCGGCGACGGACTGCTCGATCTTCTCAAGCACCTCATCCGAGTAATTTGCCTCGCCGTTTTCCTTGACGAAATTGACCACGCGCTCGATCTCCTGCGCGGAGATGAAGCAGCCCTGCACGCGGCGGGGCTTTCCTTCGCCAAGCGGCGCGTAGAGCATATCGCCCTTGCCGACGAGTTTTTCCGCGCCGGTGTTGTCAAGGATGATGCGCGACTCGAGGCTCGATGCAACGGCGAAGGCGATACGGCTGGGGATGTTCGCCTTCATAAGACCGGTAATGACGTCGGCAGAGGGGCGCTGCGTTGCGATGACAAGATGGATACCCGACGCACGGCCCATCTGCGCCACGCGGCAGATCGACTCTTCGACCTCCTTCGCCGCAACGAGCATGAGATCGGCAAGCTCGTCGATGACGACGATGAGCGTGGGGAGCTTTTCAACGCCCTCGCTCTTGCCGACAAGTGCGTTGTACGACGCAAGGTCCTTGACGCCATGCTCGGAAAACGCCTTGTAGCGCTTCATCATCTCAAAGACCGCCCACTGCAATGCGCCCGCCGCCTTCTTCGGATCGGTCACGACGGGGATGAGCAGATGCGGGATGCCGTTGTAGGGCGCAAGCTCGACCATCTTCGGGTCGACCATGATGAACTTTACGTCCTCGGGCGCATATTTGTAAAGGAGCGAGATGATGAGCGAGTTTGTACACACCGACTTACCGGAGCCGGTCGTACCGGCGATCAAAACGTGCGGCAGACGCGAAATGTCGCCGATGATGCGCCGCCCGCCGATGTCCTTGCCCACGGCAAACGCAGCGGAAGACTTGTGCTCGGCAAAATCAGGCGATTCGATGACCTCGCGGATACAAACGGGCGTGACGAGGCGGTTGGGAACTTCGATGCCGACGACGGAGATCTTGTCGGGGATCGGCGCGATGCGCACGCCGCTCGCACCGAGTGCAAGGGCGATGTCATCGGTAAGGTTCGTGATCTTCGAAAGCTTCACGCCCTGATCGAGCACATATTCATAGCGCGTGACAGAGGGACCGCGCACCACATCGCCCGCCTTTGCGTCCACGCCGAAACTCCTGAGCGTTTCACCAAGGCGGCGCGCATTGTTGCGAAGCTCCGCGCCCGCCTCGCTCTCGTTGGAAGCTCCCGGCGGGTTCAAAAGCGTAATGGGTGGAAATTCATAGTCCGACGCGGCTGCGGCGGCGCTGCTGCTTGCAATCTCATCGGCAACGGCGTTCGCTGCGCGCGCGACCTCCTCCGCTGCCGCCGCTTTGCCGCTTTTTGCCGCCGTCACCGCCTCTGCGGCTTCCGCCGCAGGAACAGGGATCGGTGCCGGTGCGCTGACAGGCGGCGATGGCGGCGCACTCTGTTCGGTCGAAGCCGCACTCTCTTCGGTACTGCACGCACCGGTGAGGACCTCATCAGGCGTTTTGATGTGCGAACGGCGGTGCGCCAAAAAGCTCCCCTTCTTCTCCTTCGGAGCTTCTTCCTGTACGCTTTGCGCAGCAGGGCGCTCTTCCCCGTCGAGCGGAATATCGATCGATCCCTTGCGTTTTATCCGCACCGGCGGCTCTGTTTTTACAACGGGAGCGGCAGGCTCTTCCTCCTGCACCTCATAGGCAATATGCTCATACTCCCGCACACGCCGTCCCACGGCGCGCAGCGTGCGCTGAAACGCGACAAACACTGCGGCAACAAGCGCAGCGGTAAAAAGGATGATGGAGACGATCTTGCTGAAAACGGCAGAAAATCCGATAGCCAGCGCACCGGAGATGCTTCCGCCGGACGCCGCCTTTGTTCCGCTGATCCAAAGGTCTTTTAAAATACCGACCGAAGACACAAACTCCTGTTCACACAAAACAAGGTGGAAAAGGCTGCCCACAAAAAGCGGTGCGAGCAGCACGCAGGTCAGGCGCAGGCGCACGGGGCGCCCCTTGTGAAAGAGCAAAATGCCGCTTGCAGCAAGGAGCGCAGGTGCGGCAACGTAATAGCCGTAACCAAAAAGTCCTCCCAGAAGCAGGCGGAAAAAGTCGATAAAAATCGCCTCGACCTTAAAATACGCCGCAAAAACGCAGATGGAAAGGACAGCGCATACAATGCCGCCAAGCTCGCGCCGGAAGGGCCGCCTGTTTTTCTGCGGTGGGCTTTTTTGCTTCGTCCCCGCGTTTGATTTTTTTCGTGTATTGGAAGCCGACGTGTTCGCCATGGTATACTCTCCTTCGTAAATGCAGCCGCAGCCGCACATTGACCGTTTTACATGGGTAAGCCCCTTATTTTATCTATTCTATCACACTTTGCGGAAAATACCAGCAAAAAAAACGTCGGACGCTCCGGTGCAAAACGGGCGGCGCAAAAATGCACAAAATATTCGGCAAAGAGGTCATGCCTCTTTGCCGACTTTACATTCCATCGCACAGCGCGCAGCCATCTGCTCCGCTTCCTTTTTGCTGTGCCCTTCGCCGCAGCCGATCACCGCATCGTTGAGCAGCACCTCGACTACAAAGGTCTTTTTATGATCGGGACCCGACTCTCCGGCAAGGCGGTAAGTGAGCTTTTGGTTTGGCTTTTTCTGGATCTGCTCCTGAAGCTCCGTCTTATAGTCGCGCCGTTTCCTCTCAACAGCAGACTCGCGCTCCCGTTCAAGCAGCAGACGGCTGATCAGCGTACGCGCGGCGTCAATGCCGCCGTCGAGATAGACCGCCGCGAAAACCGCCTCCGTCGCATCGGCAAGGATCGACGCGCGCGTGCGTCCGCCGCCCGCCTCCTCGCCATGACCAAGCTTTAAATACCGCCCAAGCTCCAGCTCACGCGCAGCCTCGTGCAAGCTCTGCTCGCATACGAGCGCTGCACGGATCCGTGTAAGGTCCCCCTCGGGGAGCGTGCTGTGGCGGGTAAAAAGCGTTTCCGCCGCGACAAACCCAAGCACGGAGTCGCCCAAAAATTCAAGCCGCTCGTTGCTGCAAAGTCCCTCGCCGCGATGCTCGTTTGCATACGAGCTGTGACAAAGCGCCTCCTGCAGGAGCGCACGGTCACGGAACCTGTAGCCGAGCTTTTCTTCCAGTGTATGCACGATCACACCACCTCTCAAAATGAAATCCCCCGCAAAACGCGGGGGTTTTCTTCTTTTTACTTGTTCAGCTTACCGGAAAGATAACGCACACAGTCGCCCACCGTTTTAAGCCCCGCAAGCTCATCTTCCTGGATCTCGTCAATGTTAAATTCCTCTTCCATCGCCATAACAAGCTCCACAAGGTCCACGGAATCGGCACCAAGATCCTCTTCAAAGGAGCTTGTCATGCTGATCGCGTCCGCATCGAGCGCAAACTGTTCGGCGATAAGCTTCTGCATCACTGCAAAGATTTCTTCGTTGCCCATAGCTCTTTCTAATCCTCCTTGGGAATGGTCATGGCATGATGATACGGCAAAGCGCATCACCTGTCAATACTCTTTTTCATTTATTCCCTTCTGTGTGGGTCGGCTGCATCTTATCGATATTTGCGGCAATGTCGTCCGCAATACCGCTTTTGGCGACAAGCACAGCCTGACGCACTGCGTTTTTGATCGCCCGCGCGTCGGATGAGCCGTGCGCCTTGATAACGGGTCTTGTGATGCCGATAAATGCCGTGCCGCCGACCTCACTCGGGTCAAGCAGCTTCTTAAACTCCGCCATACCGCTCTTGACGAGCAGGGCAGCAAGCTTCGTCTTCATGCTTTCAAGGAACATCGCTTTGAGCCGCTTTCCCATAAACGACCCCGCACCTTCGACCGCTTTGAGCAGGATGTTTCCGGAAAATCCGTCGGCAACGATCACGTCGCACGCGCCGAGCATCGCCTCTTTCGCCTCGACATTGCCGACGAAATTGATATGCCCCGCCTGTGCGTCGGCGGTAAGCCTTTCATACGTTTCGCGCCGCAGTGTATCACCCTTGGACGGTTCCGCGCCAATGTTCAAAAGTCCCACGCGCGGACGCTCCACGCCAAGAACACGCTGGGCATAAAAACTCCCGAGGTAGGCGAATTGCAAAAGATACTCCACCGTACACTCCGCGTTTGCGCCGCAGTCGCAAAGAACCGCCCGCCCCGCGGCCGTGGGGATCACGGGTGCCATCGCCGCACGGCGGATGCCGCGCACTCGTTTAACAACAAGCGTCGCACCGGAAAGGAGCGCACCTGTGCTTCCTGCAGAAATGAATGCATCGCCCGCCCCGTCGCGCAGAAGCGTCAGCCCAACGGTGAGCGAGGAATCTTTTTTCTGCTTGAACGCTGTTGCGCTCTCATCGCAGATCTCCACCACCTCGGTCGCATTCACGATCTCAACGCCCTGCGGAAGTTCTTTCCCGTTCAAAACGCGGCGGATGTCCTCTTCACGCCCAACAAGCGTTATGTCAATACCCTGCTCCTCGTGCGCCATCAGCGCGCCGCGAACGATCTCTTCGGGCGCGTTGTCGCCGCCCATCGCGTCAACTATGATCCTCATTTCATGATCTCCTCTTTGTAAGACTCCACCAGCGCGAGAGAGCGGGCGGAGATCTCCGCATTTTTGTTGCGCTTTCCCCGCACGCGGTGGTCAAGCGGGGGGATGATGCCGAAGTTGATGTTCATCGGCTGGAAATCGCCGACCGCCGTGCTGATATAAAGCGCGAGCGCACCCATCGCCGTCTCCTGCGGGAGGTCGAGCGGCGCCATGCCGCGCAGCCGTCTTGAAAGTTCCACACCGGCAAGAAAACCCGACGCCGCCGACTCTACATACCCCTCAACGCCCGTCATTTGTCCCGCAAACGTGATGCGCGGGTCGGACTTTAATCGATAATACCGGTCGAGCAGGCGCGGACTGTTCATGTAGGTGTTGCGGTGCATCACACCGTAGCGCAGAAACTCCGCCTCGCGCAGCGCGGGGATCATGGAAAAAACGCGCTTTTGCTCACCGAATCGAAGGTGCGTCTGGAATCCGACAAGGTTATAGACCGTGCCCTCGGCATTGTCGCGGCGCAGCTGCACCACGGCGTACGGTTCACGCCCCGTGCGCGGGTCACGAAGCCCGCGCGGCTTGAGCGGTCCGTAGCAAAGCGTATCGTGTCCGCGCCGCGCCATCACTTCAACAGGCATGCAGCCTTCAAAAACGCTCTTGTCCTCAAACCCGTGAACAGGCGCTTCCTCAGCACGGATCAGCTCCTCCCAGAAAGCGTCGTACTCCTCGCGCGACATGGAGCAGTTGATGTAGTCCGCCGTACCCTTGTCATAGCGCGAGGCGAACCATGCGCGCTCCATGTCGATGCTCTCAACGCTCACAAGCGGGGCAGCTGCGTCGAAAAAGTGCAGCGTTTCCGCATCGCCGAAAAGTGCTTTCAAAGACTCTGCCAGCGCATCGGAGGTAAGCGGTCCCGTCGCGACGAGAATTTCCCCTTCGCCCGGCAGCTCCGTTATCTCGCCGCAGCGCACGCTGATGCGCGGGTGGGATCGGATGCGTTCGGTCACGAGCGCAGCAAATCCCTCGCGGTCAACGGCAAGCGCGCCGCCCGCCTCCACGCGCGTTTCGTCCGCGCAGGAGAGGATCAAACTCCCCATGCGCCGCATTTCTTCCTTCAAAAGCCCGACCGCGTTTTCAAGCTGGTCGCTTCGCAGACTGTTCGAACAGCAAAGCTCGGCAAATTTGTCGCCGTGGTGCGCCGGTGTACGCTTTTGCGGCTTCATCTCCCAAAGCGTAACGTCGATGCCGCGCTGGGCGAGCTGCCACGCTGCCTCGCAGCCGGCAAGTCCCGCGCCGATGACCGTAACGTTCATGCGTTCTCGCTCTCTTTCTTCGCCCCGCGCTTCGCGGTGGGTTTCTTTTCAGCCGCCTTCTTTTCAGCGCTCTTTTTCGCTGACGGCTTCTTTTCGGCAGTCTTCTTCTCCGCCGTCTTTTTTGCGGCAGATTTTTTTGCCGTCTTCTTTTCCCCGGCGTCCGCCGCGCCTTCCGTTTCCGCCGTCTTTTCCTCGGCGGTCTTGCGCTTGGGATAGCCGCGCTTATCCTCGGGCAGGAAGTTTGCGCATTCGCTATTGATGCAAAACGGCTTCTTGAAGCCCTTGCCTGACTTTTTGAACATCGTCTGCCCGCAGACGGGACAATCGTCTTTCACCGGCACGTCCCACGTCATAAAGTCGCAAGCCGGCAGCTTGTCGCAGGCATAGTAGGTGTAGCCGTTGCGCGAGGTCTTTTTGAGAATGCGGTCGCCGCACTTGGGGCAGCGGCCCGGCATTTCAATGACGAGCGGCTTTGTAAACGTACAATCGGGATAGCCTGGGCAGGCGAGGAAGCGCCCAAACCGGCCGCTGCGGATGACCATGTTCTTTCCGCAAACGTCGCACTTTTCGTCACTCACCTCGTCGGGGACTTTGATGCGGATACCTTCAAGATCGATCTCCGCCTGCTTGAGGCTGGCTTCAAAATCGGCGTAAAAGTCGCGAAGAAGCGTCTTCCATGCGCGCTCGCCTGTTTCCACATCGTCAAGCTTTTCTTCCATGTTGGCGGTGAACTTCATGTCAACGATATTTGCAAACTTGTCCTCCATCAGCGTCGTCACCACGTCGCCAAGCGGGGTGATCTTGAGATACTTCCCCTCTTTTACGACGTACTCACGGTCGAGGATGGTCGAAACGGTCGGCGCATAGGTCGACGGACGACCGATGCCGTTTTCCTCCATCGCGCGGATGAGCGTCGCGTCGGAGTAGCGGCTCGGCGGCTGGGTGAAATGCTGCTCACGCGCAAAATCCTCCGCCTTGAGCGTTTCGCCCTCGGTAAGGCTCGGCAAAAAGGAGAGCTTTTCCTCCTTTTCATCGTCGCGCGATTCCTCATAAACGGCAGTGTAGCCGGAAAACTTCAAGCTGCTGGCGCTTGCGTGGAAGCTGTGGATATCCGCTTCGATCTCAACAGCGACGCTGTCATACACGGCATTTTTCATCTGCGAGGCGATAAAACGGCTCCAGATCAGGCGGTAGAGCCGATACTGCTCGCCTGTAAGGTCACCTTTGACCTGCTCGGGTGTCAGATGCACGTTTGACGGGCGGATCGCCTCATGCGCGTCCTGCGCGCCGGCTTTCGCCTTGTAGCGGCGCGGTGAGGCGGGGTAGTAGTCCGCACCGTAGCGGCCGAGGATAAACGACTTCGCCTCGGCAAGCGCATCTTCGGAGATACGCAGGCTGTCGGTACGCATATAGGTGATAAGGCCCACCGTGCCCTCGCCGGTGATGTCGACGCCCTCGTAGAGCTGCTGGGCGATCGCCATGGTGCGGCGCGGCGTCATGTTGAGCTTGCGGCTTGCCTCCTGCTGCATGGTAGAGGTCGTAAACGGCGGCGAGGGAGAGCGCTGCTTATCGGTGCGCTTGACGCTTTTGACCATGAACGGTGCATTCTGTACCGCCGCAACGATCGCCTCCGTTTCCTCGGCGGAGGTCGGCTCGTATTTCTTTCCGTTCTTTCCGTAATAGCGCGCCGTAAACGGCTTTTCGCGCGCGTCGGCACGAAGCGTCGCGTCAAGCGTCCAGTATTCCTCCGGCACGAATGCCGTGATCTCGCGCTCACGCTCGGCGACCATACGCATGGCGACCGACTGCACGCGCCCTGCCGAAAGACCGCGGCGCACCTTGCGCCACAGAAGCGGCGAGAGCTGGTAGCCGACGATGCGGTCAAGGATGCGGCGCGCCTGCTGGGCGTTTACAAGATTTTCGTCGATGTCACGCGGATGCTCGATGCTCTCGCGCACAACCTTCTGCGTGATCTCATTGAACGTCACGCGGCGTGCCGAGGCGTCGTCAAGCTCCAAAAGGTGCTTCAAATGCCACGAGATCGCCTCGCCCTCGCGGTCGGGGTCGGTTGCAAGGTATACGACGCTGCTCGCCTTTGCCGATGCCTTAAGGTCCTTTATGATATCCTCTTTGCCCTTGATGGGCTTATAATTCGGTTCAAAATCGTTTTCTATATCCACGCCCATGACGCTTTTGGGAAGGTCGCGCAAATGCCCCATGCACGCTTTTACCTCATAGTCCTTGCCAAGATATTTCCCAATGGTTTTAGCCTTGGCAGGCGACTCCACGATCACAAGACTCTTTTTTGCCATAGCTGCCTCCGTTACGGTTCAATCATTCACGGTCCAAAAGAAGCGTGACGTTTTTTGAAAAATATTTCCCACTGTGCGCCGTAATATGCCCTTCAAGCTCAAGCATCGTCAGCGCTGAGAGTGCGCGGCGTGCGGGGATCTGCGCCGCATCGATCAGCTCGTCTACCTGGATCGGCTCGTCCGGCATCGCACAAAGGAGATTGATCTGATCGTCGGTCAGACCCTGCGTCTCGCCGCCGCGCAGGTCGAGCACCGCGCGCGGGACTTCCTTCTCCTCCGTGCGCTCCGGCTCTTTCTTTTTGGCGCTGCTTCGTGCCTCATATCCAACGTTTCGGATCGGCGGCGCACCGCGCTCGCGGATCTTATGCGGATACTGCGCCTGATAGTTTCCAAGGATGTCCCAGCTCTCGGCGACAAGTCCCGCGCCCTCGGCGATCAATCGGTTGCAGCCGCGGCTTTGCGGCGCATCGATGGGACCGGGTACCGCGTAAACGTCGCGGCTTTGCTCAAGGGCGGTGTTCGCCGTGATGAGCGCGCCGCTTTTCACATCCGCCTCGACGACGAGCGTGGCAAGCGAAAGTCCGCTGATAATGCGGTTTCGCACAGGAAAATTTGCGCCGATGGGTTTCGTGCCCGGCGGATATTCGGAAATGATCGCGCCCTTTGCTGCGACATCGGCGTATAGATATGCGTTTTCCCTCGGATATATGATATCATGTCCGCCTGCGATGACGGAAACAGGCGTTCCGCCGCCGCGCAATGCACCGCGAAGCGCTGCCGCATCGATACCCTGCGCCATGCCCGATACGATCAAGCCGCCCTCACGCGTGATGGCGCAGGCAAGCTTTTCCGCGCACGCGATGCCGTACGGTGTTGCGTCGCGTGTACCGACCATCGCAACGGCGACCTCCTCGTCGATCACAGGCAGCGTTCCGCGAACGTAAAACAGGATCGGCGGGTCGTAGATATCGTGCAGCCGCGCGGGGTAGTCCGCATCCTGTATCGTCACGATGCGGATACCGAGCCGCGCGCACTCGCCAAGGATCTCGTCTGCGCGCGCTGTCGACTTATCATTGAGCAGCGCGGCGTGTGTACGGGGAAGCTCCGCGACAAGGCGGTACTCCTCCTCGTCGGCATAGTAGATGCTCTCCGGCGAGCCGAAATGCTCCAGAAGGAGGTGCCTGGAAATGCCGGAGATCCCCTGCAGGCTCGAGAGCCATACCCAGTATTTCAGTCCTGCCATTTCAGCGCACCTCCCATCTCTTATCTAAATGCTTCCCACAAAAGGATGTTTGCCGCCATCGCGGCGTTGAGCGATTCACACTGCTCGCTCATCGGGATGCGCACCGTCTTGGCGCACCGCGCGAGCACTTCCCCGCGAAGCCCGCGCCCTTCACTTCCCACAGCCACCGCCGCACCGCGAAGCGACACCGCGCGCACATCGACCGTATCATCGCGAAGTGCCGCGCCGTAGAGCGGCACGCCGTCGCGGGTAAGAAGTGCGAAAAGCTCCTGCGTCGTGCAGGAATAGACAGCACGGCGAAAGACAGCTCCCATCGTGGCGCGCGCAGCCTTGTGCGAATAGGGGTCTGCGCAGCCTTCGAGCAGTATCACCGCGCCGCACGAAAACGCGTCCGCCGAGCGCACGATCGTCCCGACATTCCCGGGATCCTGCACACCGTCGAGCACAAGACAGCCCCGTCCACCGAGCGTTTCAGGCAGGCGCACGTTCGGCAGCCGACAGGTAAAAAGCACGCCCTGGGGCGCTTCCATCGGGCTTACCGAGCGCATCACATCGTCGGGAACGCACACCACACGAACGCTTGCGTCAAGCAGCGGAAGCTCCGCGCGTTCCGTACACACGACCGTCACGACCGGCGCACCGGCGCGCACAGCTTCATCAAGCATTTTCACGCCATCGCAGAGGAACTCGCCATGCTCCCCGCGATACGCACGCGAAGACGCAAGCTTGCGAAGGTGCGTCATCAGTGGATTTTTGCGGCTTGTGATGATCTCACGCTCCATTATGCCCTCCTGCATTCAGGTGCGACGCAGCGCATCGCAGCAAAAAATATCATGTACTTTTATAATATATAAATGTGTCTTTGTCAAATTTGTTTTTTCCGCTCGTTTTCCTGCAGCAGCAAAGGCGCTTGCAAAGTGCCGCAAAAAAAGCTACACTTTTCCCATAAATGCCGCAGGAGGACACACATGATCGATTTTTCCAAAAAGAAGCTCTTTTTGCTTGATATGGATGGCACCATCTATCTCGGTGACACACTTTTTGACGCAGCACCCGATTTTCTTGCGGGGATCCGTGCAAAGGGCGGACGCTATCTTTTTACGACGAACAATTCCTCGCGAAGTGTCACCGCCTATGTTGACCGCCTCCGCCGCATGGGGATCGGCGCGCACGCGGAGGATTTTCTCACCTCCACGGATGCGCTCATCCGGGATATGCGCGGGCGGTACGATGATGCGCTGATCTATGCTTTTGGGACCCGCTCTTTTCGCACGCAGCTTTGCGATGCGGGCTTCCGCGTGACCGACAGACCGGAGGATGGTGTTTCGCTTCTTGTGTGCGGCTTTGACACGGAGCTGACGTTCCAAAAGCTTGAGGATGCCTGCATCCTGCTCGGACGCGGGGTAGACTTTCTCGCAACGAATCCCGACTGGGTCTGTCCAACCTCCTACGGCTTTGTGCCGGACTGCGGGAGCGTATGTGAAATGCTGCACCGTGCGACGGGGAGAACGCCCAGATTTATCGGAAAACCGGAACCGGAGATGGCGCTTTTGGCAATGGAACGATGCGCCTGCCGCGCAGAGGAGACGGTTTTGATCGGCGACCGCATCTATACCGACATCGCCTGCGGCGTAAATGCCGGCATCGACACGGCGTTTGTTCTCTCCGGCGAGGGTGTTGCGGAGGACATTGCGCGCTTTGACATTCATCCGACAGAAGTCTTTTCCGGCATCGGCGAGATCCTGCGCCGTATGCGCGATATCTGATTTGACAAAAAAGGCGAAAAACTGTAAAATATCCCTGTTCCTTTACGCACCCACAAATTTTCGCCGCACAGCGGCGAAATAGAGTCAGATCATTTTCTCCGGCGGCGTGTACGCCGGAGAAACTTCTTCTCGCGGAACGGGTGCGCAAAGCGGAGCGCAAAACCGCAAACAAGAGGCGAAACCCCTTGTTTGAAAGCAGATGGGGAGGAGGATGACGATGCTTTCGATATTTGATCCCTTGCGGGAGTTTACTTTTTTTTCTGTCCTCCTGCGTCTTTCCATTGCAATGGTTTTCGGCGGTGCGATCGGACTGGAGCGCGCCAAAAAGCGCCGCCCTGCCGGCTTTCGCACCTATATGTTCGTGTGCATGGGTGCGGCACTGACCATCCTCATCGGGCAGTATTCGCAGCTGATGCTTCAAACGCGGTGGCTCGCCTCGGCGCAGGGGCTGAGCCTGCAGACCGATGCTGCACGCATCGGCGCGCAGGTCATCAACGGCATCGGCTTTCTCGGCGCGGGTACGATCATCGTCACGAGCCGCCAGCAGGTCAAAGGGCTGACAACAGCGGCGGGGCTTTGGGCGTCGGCCTGCACGGGGCTTGCCATCGGCGCAGGTTTTTATGAGTGCGTGCTGCTCGCGTTTTTGCTCATTTTCCTCTGCATCCGTCTGCTCCCCGCACTGGAGGCGATCATCGTTGAGCGCGCACGCGACATCAATGTGTACGTTGAATTTGTCTCGCTTGACGATGTGGGTGCGATCATCACGCGCATCAAAGAGCAGAATGCGCAGATCTACAGCGTGGAGATCTCACGTCCGCAGGAGACGGGCAGCCGGAATCCGAGCGCCGTCTTTTCGCTGCACCTCAACCGGCGCAGCAGTCACGAAGATGTTCTATCTGCGATCTTCGCACTCGATCAGGTCCTTATCATCGATGAAATATAGGGGGTGACGTCCCGTGCTGTCGGTTTTTGACGCGTTTCGTGATCTTACATTTCTTTCCGTTTCTGTGCGGATGCTCCTTGCCGTCCTCTGCGGCGGCATCATCGGCATCGAGCGCGGCTTCCGCCGCCGCCCCGCCGGATTTCGCACGCACATCCTCATCTGCCTCGGCGCGGCAATGACAACGCTTACAAGCCAGTATCTTTCGCTCTCGCTCGGCTACTATACCGACATCGCCCGCCTCGGGGCGCAGGTCGTGGCGGGTGTCGGCTTTATCGGCGCAGGCACGATCATCGTCACGCGCCGCCAGCGCGTCAAGGGTCTGACGACGGCGGCAGGGCTCTGGACATCAGCGATCGTCGGGCTTTCGGTCGGTGCCGGCTTTTTTGAAGGCGCGATCATCGTGACCGTGCTCATCATCCTTGCAGAGGTCCTTTTTGTCAAGTGGGAATATCGTCTCCTTGCCAACGCACCGGAGATCAACCTTTATATGGAATACAGCGACAAAAACTGCCTTGACGCAGTTTTGCAGTTTTTCCGCCGCCTTGGTGTGAAGCTCCTCTATATGGAGGTCACGCGAAACGCCGACGGAGAGAAGATGACCTCGTGCGCGATCTTCGCGCTGCGCCTGCACAAGAAGGTGAAGGTGGAGTCGCTTTTGAACGATTTGCAGCAAATGGCAGGCGTATCGCTTGCCGAGGAAATTTGATATTTCAAAAAAAGAGGCTCCCGCCTCTTTTTTTATTGTATAGAGAAAACCACTCGCTCGGCGAGTGGTTTTCTCTATACAATAAAGGATGTCCGCGTCGGAACGCGGAACCACCCCTCCGTAGGCATTCCGATCAGAGAAAAGCGCAAAAAGAAGCTCGCGCCCAGAGGCGCAGAACCCTTCCCTTGCAAAAGCTGCCGCAGCAAAAGGGCAAAAACAGATGAAACGGGAAGCAAAATTTTCCTCGGCGAGTTGCCCTATGTATTGGAACGTTCTTGTATGTTTTCAACAAATATACTAAAACGTACTTGACAAGGGACTGCGCAAGATGTAGTATATACACAAAGGTTTGGGAACGTTTCCAGTAACGTTTTCAGCGGCATTCTCAACACATTACGGGAGGATCACACCGTGACGATCAAGGATGTTGCCCAGCACTGCGGTGTGTCGGTCAGTACCGTTTCCCGCGTTTTGAACAAACACCCCGATGTGAGCGAGAGGGTGCGAAGCAAAGTGATGCGTGCTGTGGAGGAACTGCATTATGTTCCCAACAGCAGCGCGCGCGACCTTGTGTGTGCCGCCTCGGACGCCGTCGGGCTTGTTGTGCGCGGCGTTGGAAATCCGTTTTTTCTCGATGTCTTCCATGCTGTTGAAAGCACGATCGCCGAGGCGGGATATACGATGTTCGTCCAGAATATCCACCCCGGTGAAGATGAGCTTCGCGCGGGCGCGCAGCTCGTGCGGTCGAAAAAACTGCGTGGGCTGATTTTGCTCGGCGGCTGCTTTGACTACAACGCCGACGATGTCGCCCTTTTGGATGTACCGTTTGTGTGCTGCTCATACACCAACAGCTTCGGTAATCTCGACGAGAAGGCGTACTCCTCCGTCACGATCGATGACCGCGCGGAGGCGCATCGCGCCGTCCACTATCTTGTCAAAAACGGACACCGCCGCATCGCCGTACTCCTTGAATCGACGGATGACCGCTCCATCAGTGAGCTGCGCTACATGGGTTACCGTCAGGCGCTCGAGGAGAATGGTATCGCGTTTGACGAAGCGCTTGTTTTGCAAACGCGCGGATACGGAATGGACGCGGCATACGATGCGGTCTGCGAGGCGCTGAAAAAAGAACTTTCCTTCTCCGCCCTTTTCTGCATCTCCGACTCGATGGCGGTCGCCGCGATGAAGGCACTGCACGACGCGGGTCGAAGCGTGCCGAAGGATTGCTCCGTGATCGCCATTGACGGCATCGAAATGTCGGCGTATAGCATCCCGACGCTTACGACGCTCTCGCAGCCAAAGCACGAGATGGGCGAGATGTCCGTGCGGCTTCTGCTGGACATGATCGAAGGACACACGGCGAACAGGCACGTCGTTTTGGAAACGGAGCCGCGCCGCGGCGGCAGCGTCTGCCGCATTTGTGATTGATTTTTACGGCATATGCCGTGGAAATAATAATATATTTTATTAAGGAGTTGTTAGGATGAAAAAAGTATTTGCTCTTGCTCTTGCGATGCTCATGGTCCTTTCCCTTGCCGTCGGCTGCGGCGGCACTGGCACCACCGGCACTGGCACCGGCGACAGCGCCGGTGAGGAAGCCACCGGTTCCGTGTACTACCTGAACTTCAAGCCCGAACAGGACGGCGCGTGGCAGAAGCTCGCCGCCGACTACACCGCAAAGACCGGCGTTCCCGTCACCGTCGTGACCGCCGCCTCCGGCACCTATGAGACCACCCTCGGCGCTGAGATCGCCAAGGATGAGCCCCCCACGCTCTTCCAGGTCAACGGCCCGAACGGCCTCAAAAACTGGGTCGACTACTGCTATGACCTCTCCGGTTCTCCCGTCGCCGGTGAGCTGACGAGCGATTCTTTCGCGCTCAAGAGCGCTGACGGCGCTCTTTGCGGCATCGGCTATGTTATCGAGTCCTACGGCATCATCGCCAACAAGACTCTCCTTGCCCAGGCCGGCTACGCTGTTGAGGACATCGCTTCTTTCGCTGACCTCAAAAAGGTCGCCGAGGACATCACCGCCCGCAAGGACGAGCTGGGCTTCGCCGCCTTCTCCTCCACCGGTATGGACAGTTCCTCCGACTGGCGTTTCAAGACCCACCTTGCAAACCTTCCCATCTACTTCGAGTATCAGGCTGATGGCATCAACTCCACCGAGACCATCAAGGGCGACTTCCTCGACAACTATCGCCAGATCTTCGACCTGTACATCAACAATTCCACCTGCGCTCCGGCTGAGCTTTCCGCCAAGACCGTTGATGACTCCCGCAACGAATTCCTCGCCGGCGAGGCTGTCTTCTTCCAGAACGGTTCCTGGGAGTATGGCGCTCTGACCGCTGAGGGTGCTTACACCGACGACGATCTCGCCATGATCCCCATCTATGTGGGCGCAGGCGACGAGGCGAAGCAGGGTCTTTGCACCGGCACCGAGAACTACTGGTGCGTCAACAAGAACGCTTCCGAGGCTGACATCAAGGCTACGCTTGATTTCATGTACTGGTGCGTTACGAGCGACGAGGGCACCGCTGCTCTCGCCAACGAGATGGGCTTTGTCATTCCCTTCAAGGGCGCTGCCGAATCTCCCAACCTCTTTGTCAAGCAGGATGCTGCTATGACCGCCGAGGGCAAGGTTCCCGTTTCGTGGAACTTCACCACCATGCCTTCCGAGGAGTGGAAGAATATGCTCGGCACTGCTCTGACTGCTTATGCAGCCGATCAGTCTGACGCGAACTGGGACGCTGTTGTCAAGGCTTTCGTTGACAACTGGGCTGCCGAGTACGCGCTTCTCAACGGCTGATTTTACCCTTCTATCTGAAAAATGGGGGAGCATTCGCTCCCCCATTTTTCAGACCCTCCCTTTTTCCGGCAGATGCCGAGACCTTTTTAGAAAGAGAGCTGACCGCTATGGAAAAAGCGCTCCGAAAATGGTTCCCCGTTTTTGTGCTTCCGACACTTGCCGCGTTTATTGTTGGCTTTATCTGGCCTTTTTTGCAGGCGCTTTACCTTTCATTTTGTAAATTCACAACGGTGGATAACGCGTCATGGGCGGGATTTGGAAACTATATCAAAGCGCTCACTGACGATACTTTCTCGTATTCATTCCTCTTTACCGTTGCTTTTGTTATCGTTGCGACGGTTCTTATCAACGGCATTGCGTTCATGCTGGCGCTCGTTCTCACGCGCAGCATCCGCGGAACGAATATTTTCCGCACGGTGTTCTTCCTTCCGAACCTCATCGGCGGCATCGTCCTCGGTTACATTTGGAACATCCTCATCAATGCACTTTTGTCGAAATTTGCCCTTCCGCTGATCGCGCTCAACACGACGGCGGGTTTCTGGGGTCTTGTTGTAATGCTCTGCTGGCAGCAGATCGGCTATATGATGATCATTTACATCGCGGGATTGCAAAACGTTCCGCCCGAGCTTTTGGAAGCGTCGCAGATCGACGGCGCAAACCGTTTGCAGACGCTCCTGCGCGTGAAGCTTCCGATGGTCATGCCGTCGATCACCATTTGCCTCTTCCTTACCATCACCAACTGCTTCAAACTCTTTGACCAAAACCTCTCGCTCACCGGCGGCGCGCCGGGACATGATACGGAGATGCTGGCACTCAATATCTATAATACGTTCTATGCCCGCTCCGGCCCGCAGTGGAAGGGCATCGGACAAGCGAAGGCTGTCATCTTCTCCATCCTCGTTGTCGGCATCGCCCTCTTCCAGCTTCGCGCAACGCGTTCGAAGGAGGTGCAGCAGTGATGAAAAAGCAGGCATCCGGTCTTATCTGGACGATCATTTTGAGTGTCGTTTCCGCACTCTATCTCTATCCGATCATCATGGTGCTTTTGAATTCGCTCAAAAAAGAAAGCGCCATCACGACGGCAGGCGCGTTCACTGCGCCCACGGCAGAGACATTTGCAGGACTTGAAAACTATGTCTCCGCCCTCACTTCGCAGGGCTTTGGAAAGAGTCTTTTTTACAGTCTCTTTATCACCATTTCCTCCGTCGCACTTATTCTTTTGTGCTGTTCGATGTGCGCGTGGTACATCAGCCGTGTCAATAACCTTCTCTCGCGCATGATGTATCTTCTGTGCGCGTTTTCGATGGTCGTTCCGTTCCAGATGGTCATGTTCACCCTCTCGCAGACGGCGGACCGTTTCCGTCTTTTCTTCATTCGTTTCAATAATCCCTACACCATCTGCTTCATCTACCTCGGCTTTGGCGCGGGACTTGCCGTGTTCATGTTCACAGGTTTCATGCGCTCCGTTCCCATTGAGATCGAAGAAGCGGCGATGATCGACGGATGCAGCCCGCTGCAAACGTATTTCCGCGTCGTTTTCCCCATCCTTCGCCCGACGATGATCTCTGTCGGCATCCTTGAAACGATGTGGGTTTGGAACGACTATCTGCTCCCCACACTTGTGCTCGATATCAAGAAATACCGCACCATCCCCATGCTGATCCAGTACTTCCGCGGGAGTTACGGCACGGTGGAGATGGGCGCGATGATGGCGTCGATCATGCTCACGGTCATCCCTGTCGTCATTATTTACATTCTCGGTCAAAAGCATATCATCAAAGGCGTTCTCGCAGGCGCCGTGAAGGGATAAGGTGCATCGCATGATAAAAAGAAGCTGCGGCATCCTCATGCCCGTTTCCGCGCTCCCCTCGCCGCACGGCATCGGGACGCTCGGCAAGGCGGCGTATGAGTTTGTCGACTTTCTCGCCGCAGCGGGACAGTCCTGGTGGCAGGTTTTGCCGCTTGGCCCCACAAGTTACGGCGACTCCCCGTACCAAAGTTTTTCGACTTTCGCCGGAAACCCCTATTTCATCGATCTTGACATGCTTTGCATCGACGGTCTCCTCGAGCGCGAAGAGATCTCCTCCATCGACTGGGGGGAAGACGACACGCGCGTTGACTATGGTAAGATCTATGAAAACCGCTTCGCTGTGCTCGCACTTGCGGCGTCGCGCGGCTACTCACGCGACAAAGCGGAGATCGACGCTTTTTGTGAGGAAAACAAAAGCTGGATCGGCGACTACGCACTCTTTATGGCGCTCAAACGCCATTTCGGCATGAAAGCCTGGACTGCGTGGGAAGATGAAGCGCTCCGTCTGCACGATGCGGCGGCAGTCGAGACCGCACGCCACGAGCTTGCGGGCGATGTTCGCCTTTTCACCTACATTCAGTTCCTCTTTTACAAGCAGTGGCGTTCCCTTCGCGAATACGCACGTGAAAAGGGTGTGGGCATCATCGGTGACCTCCCCATCTACGTTGCGATGGACTCTGCCGACGTCTGGGCTGACCCGAAGAGCTTTCAGCTTGACGAGCATGGTTTTGCAACCGATGTTTCCGGCGTTCCGCCCGACTATTTCAGCGAAGAAGGCCAGCTTTGGGGCAACCCCCTCTACAACTGGGATGCCATGAAAGCGGACGGCTACGGCTGGTGGATCCGCCGCATCGAAGGCGCGTCGCGGCTGTACGACATCATCCGTATCGACCATTTCCGCGGCTTTGAGAGCTACTGGTCGGTGCCGAGCGGTGAAACGACGGCGAAAAACGGCCGCTGGATCAAAGGTCCCGGAATGGATCTTATCAGCGTCCTCACCTCGTGGTTCCCGAACATTCAGTTTATCGCCGAGGATCTCGGCTTCCTCACACCGGAAGTGCAGCAGCTTCTGCGCGATTCCGGCTTCCCCGGCATGAAAGTGCTGGAATTCGCTTTTGACTCGCGCGAGCCGAGCGATTACCTCCCTCACACTTACGCGCCGAACTGCGTGTGCTACGCCGGTACGCACGACAACTCCCCCATCATGGCATGGCGCGAAGAAGCTGCGCAGGAGGACATCGCCTTCGCAGAGCAGTACCTCGGTCTGAACGAGGCGGAGGGTTTCCATTGGGGCGTTTTGCGCGGCGGGCTTTCCTCCGTTGCAGCGCTCTTTGTCGCGCAGATGCAGGACTATCTCGGTCTTGGCGCGGAATCCCGCATGAATGTTCCCGGCAAAGCAGGCGGCAACTGGCAGTGGCGTATCCGCCGCGGCGAGATCGATGCCGCACTGACGGAGCGCATCGCAGAATGCGCCCGAATCTACGGAAGGAGCAGCAAAAAATGGCAGAAGTGATCCTTAAAAATATTAAGAAGGTCTATCCCCACTCGGAGAAAAAGCGCCGCCGCGGCGAGCAGGAGAAAAAGACGAACCTTAAGGTCACGGACGAGGGCGTTCTCGCCGTGCAGGATTTCAACCTCACCATCGCCGACCGTGAGTTCATCGTCCTCGTCGGACCCTCCGGCTGCGGCAAGTCGACGACGCTGCGCATGATCGCCGGTCTCGAGGAGATCAGCGGTGGCGATCTTCTGATCGACGGCAAGCGCGTCAACGATATTGCCCCTAAGGATCGTGACATCGCAATGGTCTTCCAGAGCTATGCGCTCTATCCGCACATGACGGTTTACGAGAACATGGCTTTCTCCCTCAAGCTGAGAAAAATCGACCCGCAGGAGATCGACCGCAAGGTTCGCGAGGCTGCTGAGATCCTGGATATCACGCAGTATCTCGACCGCCGCCCGAAGGCGCTGTCCGGTGGTCAGCGCCAGCGTGTCGCCATCGGCAGAGCCATCGTGCGCAACCCCAAGGTCTTTTTGATGGATGAGCCGCTTTCCAACCTCGACGCGAAGCTGCGCAACCAGATGCGCGCCGAGATCATCAAGCTGCGCCAGCGCATTGACACCACCTTTGTCTACGTCACCCACGACCAGACGGAGGCGATGACGCTTGGCGACCGCATCGTCATCATGAAAGACGGCGTCATCCAGCAGGTCGGCACCCCGCAGGAGGTCTTCGACCATCCGGCAAACCTCTTTGTCGCCGGCTTTATCGGTATGCCGCGCATGAATCTGTTTGATGCCTCGCTTGTCCTTGAAAACGGACGCTATGCCGTCAAGCTCGGCGAGCTGTATGTGGAGCTTTCCGAAGATAAGCAAAAGCGCCTTGCGGCGAAAAACGTCGCACCTCAGGAGATCACCCTCGGCGTTCGTCCCGAGCATATCTCCCTTGCAGGGAATGCGGCAGGCGCCGTGCGCGGCACGGTCGATGTCTCCGAGATGATGGGAAGCGCCATCCACCTGCACGCAAATGTCGGCGGGAGCGATGTCATCATCATCGTCCAGACGGCAAACCTCTCCGACGAGGAAAAAGCAGGTTTTGCGATGGGCAAAGAGATCGCATTTACTTTCAGCGGCAGCATTGCCCATGTGTTTGACCGCGAAAGTGGCAAGAACCTCGAATTTTGAGATATTTGTTCAAAAGAACAGGACGGCTTGCGCCGTCCTGTTCTTTTGATGATTTCGAATTATATCACATGCAGTTTCTATTTTATGCGTTGTCGCTTTGCACCAACTTTCTACATAAGCTATAAACTGTACGGAGGTGCGCTTATGGAAAGAAAGCATTTTGAGCAGTACAAAAAGCTCGGTCTCAACATCACCTATTATCGCAAGGAAAAGGGGCTTTCACAGATGCAGCTGGCAGACATCATCGACATCAGCCGAACGCATATGTCCAGGATCGAAAACAGCGACTGTGCCGTTTCGCTGGATGTTATTTTTCCATTGCGCAAGCCCTTGAAATTCCCGTGCAGAAGCCGTTCGATTTCCGATAAGTGAGCATTTAGGCAAAATAAAACGCATCGGGAAAGAGGTCATGCCCCTTTCCCGATGCCTTATTCTTTCAAAACATCGATCTGCTCCCACCTGTCGCTGCGGTATCGCGCGAGGAAAAATGCCGTGCGTACCGTCCAATCGAGAACGGAGTGCGCAAACCATACGCCGACGATGCCCCAGCCCAGATGCACACTGATGAAATACCCGCCCGCAACACGCAAGATCCACATCGTAAGCGTGCTCACAAGCATCGTAAAGCGCGCATCGCCCGCCGCACGCAGCGTGTTGCAGATGACAAACGCCGGTGTCCACAGCACGATCGACGCCGTTCCGTGCAGTGCCATCACTATGGCTGCAAGACGCGCGCTCTCATCGGAAACATTGTAAAGGCGCAGCGTCAGCGGGATCAGGAGCAAAAGCACGATGTTCACGCCAAGCATCAGCACATAACACGCCTTTACAAGGCGGCGCGTGTAGTAGCGGGCTTTTTCGTAATCAAGTGCGCCCACGCAGCGGCTTACGACCGTTGAAAGTCCCAGTCCGATCGCCTGTCCGACAAAACAGTGGAAAGTGGCGACCGTGTTTCCGATGGCATTTGCCGTGATGGACGCCGTTCCAAACGTCGCGACAAGTCCGACGAGAATGAGCCGCCCGAAGTGGAACATCCCGTTTTCGATGCCGCTCGGCACGGCGATGCACAAAATGCTGTGGATATGCCCGCCATCATACCGATAGTGACGAAGCGCGCGAAGGTTGATGGGGTATTCGTCGCTGCAAAGCAGAAAAAGGATCACCCCCGCCGCGACGGCGCGCGAGACAAGTGTGGGGATCGCAACACCTGCAACGCCCATGTCAAAGCCAAAGATCAAAATGGCGTTCCCCGCAACGTTCAAAACGTTCATCAAAAGCGAGACCCACAGCGATATGTCCGATCTCCCCATCGTGCGAAAAAGCGCCGCCGCGCCGTTATAGAGCGCAATAACGGGAATGGACGCGGTCACGATGGAGTAGTAGGTGACGCAGTTTTCCATGACAGCCGGCTCGACCTTGCCGAAAAGCACCGTCAAAATGGCATCTTGGAAAATATACATGAGCGCCGCGAGCACCGCAGAGCTGACTGCAAGCAGGACCATCAGCTGTACGCCGGACTCGCATGCGCGCTCACTCTCACGCCGTCCGATATACTGTCCTGCGATGACCGCGCCGCCCGTTGCAAGCGCGGAGAAAACATAGATCATCAGATTTCCGATCGCATCGATGAGCGAAACAGCCGAAACTGCCGCCTCGCCCGCCGTTGCGACCATCATCGTATCGGCAAGACCGACGGTGATGGCAAGGAGCTGTTCCAAAAGGAGCGGGAGGATGAGGGCAACAAGCTCGCGGTCCGAAAAATCGGTCGTTTTTGAAATTTCGTGATGCACCATGCACCCTCCTTTTGCGTCGGTTTCGCCCTCTATCATACGTCACTTGTGCAGTTTTGACAAGATATGGCGCGCGCATTTTTTTCGCCGACCCTCTTTCTTTGCCGCCTCCGCGGTGCTATAATGTTTAGCAAGCAGCACGCAGTACAAGGGAGGCTACCACCATGAGCTACGCCGATAAAGTGTTCATTGCAAACATCCGTGACATCCTTGAAAACGGCATCTCCGACGAGGGGCAGAATGTCCGTCCGAAGTGGGACGACGGCGCGAGCGCGCACACCATCGCAAAGTTCGGTGTTGTCAACCGCTATGACCTCTCGCAGGAATTTCCCATCCTCACGCTGCGGCGCACCTACTGGCGCTCGGCGTGGGAGGAGCTTTTGTGGATATGGCAGAAAAAGAGCAACAATGTCCACGACCTCAAAACGCGCATCTGGGACGCGTGGGCGGACGAAAGCGGCAGCATCGGCAAGGCGTACGGCTACCAGATGGGTGTCAAGCACCACTATCCCGAAGGTGACATGGACCAGGTTGACCGCGTGATCTGGCAGCTTCAAAACGACCCTGCCTCCCGCCGCATCATGACCAATATGTATAACGCCCATGATTTGAGCGAGATGGCGCTCTACCCGTGCGCGTATTCGATGACCTTCAACATCTCCGGAAACCGGCTCAATGCCGTTTTGAACCAGCGCTCGCAGGATATGCTCACCGCGTCGAACTGGAACGTCGTGCAGTACAGTCTGCTTGTCTACGCGCTCGCCTCCGCCTACGGCTTCGAGCCGGGCGAGCTTGTCCACGTGATCGCAAACGCGCATATCTACGACCGCCATATCCCTATCGTGCGCGAGATCATCGAGCGCGAGCCGCTCGAAGCGCCCACGCTGCATATCGATAAGTCCATACATAACTTCTACGATTTCACCGTTGACAGTTTCAGTGTAGAGAACTATCAGCATCATCCATTTGAGTACAAGATCCCTGTCGCCGTCTGATACGGCTTGATTTTACAAGGAGGCGCATTTTCCATGGAGGCGATCGTCGCCGTATTTGAAGATTGGGGCATCGGCGCGGAGGGCACGCAGCCGCTCGTCGTCGCTGCCGACCGCGCGCGGTTCAAGACGCTGACCGGCGGCGGCACGGTCATCGTCGGGCGCAAGACGCTTGCCGATCTCCCAAACGGCAAACCGCTTAAAAACCGCCGCAACATTGTCCTCACCCATCGCAGTGCCCCCATCGACGGCGCCCTCGTTGCCCACAGCGCCGAGGAAGCCGCCGCGCTTGCAGGTGACGATGCCTTTGTCATCGGCGGGGCAAGCGTTTACCGCGCGCTTTTACCGTACTGCACGCGCGTGCGCGTGACGAAGATCTTTGCACCGATCAAAAGTGACCGTTTTTTCCCGAATCTTGACGCCGATGACGCATGGCGCATCGAGCAGTCGGGCGAGGTTTTGTGCGAGGACGGTGTCCGCTATCAATTTGTTGACTACATCCGTGCAGAGGGGAAGTAACACCGGTTTGAGGGGAGGTACGCGGTATGCGCGAGCTTGACGCTGATGTACGCTATCTTCGCGGCGTTGGGGAGCAGCGCGCCCGCGCGCTTGCAAAGCTCGGCATCACCGACCTCAAATCTCTCATCTCCTGCTTTCCGCGCGCCTACGACGACCGCACAGCTATGCGCACCATCGCCTCCCTTGAAGCGGGCGAAACTGCCTGCGTGCGCGCGATGGTCGCCCAGCCGCCGACACTTCACCGTGTGCGGCGGGGTCTGGAGCTTGTGAAAGTGCGCGTTGTGGACGCGACCGGTTCGCTCTATCTTACGTTTTTCAACCAAGCTTATATCCGCGATGCACTGCACCACGGCGAGACATATACTTTTTACGGAAAAGCCGAAATAAACGGCACACAGCGCCAAATGGCAAACCCCGTCTTCGAGCGCGAGGACGCCGCGCAGGTAACAGGGCGCATTGTCCCGATCTACCCGCTCACAGCGGGACTTGGGCAAAGCTTTCTCCTCCGCACGGTGCGCCAGGGTCTTGACGATTGCATGGGCGCGCTGACCGATCCCCTCCCCGATGAGCTGCGGCAGGCGCACAACCTCTGTCACATCGGCTTTGCCTACGAAAATATCCATTTCCCCGATTCTTTCGAATCGCTTTCCATCGCGCGGCGTCGATTTGTGTTTGAGGAGCTTTTCATCCTCTCGCTCGCGCTGCGTCTTGTGCGCGCGCACCGCGCCGAAGTTACACCGCCAAGGTGCGGCGCGGTCGATATGTCGCCGTTTTACGCCGCACTCCCTTTCTCGCTCACCGGCGCGCAGTCGCGCTGCGTGGAGGAGATTTTGCGCGATATGTGCGCCGCGCGTCCGATGAACCGCCTTTGTCAGGGCGATGTCGGCTCCGGCAAGACGATGGTCGCGGCGGCGGCGATTTATTTCGCCGTCCGGAACGGGCATCAGGCGGCGCTCATGGCACCGACGGAGATCCTTGCCGCGCAGCACCATACCTCCCTTGCGCCGCTTTTTGATACGCTCGGCATCCGCTGCGCACTTTTAACAGGCAGTATGCGCGCACCGCAAAAGCGCAAGCTTCTTGCCGACCTTGCCGCAGGTGAGATCGATGTTCTCATCGGCACGCACGCACTCATCTCCGAGCAGGTCTCCTACCGCGCACTTGGGCTCGTTGTCACCGACGAGCAGCACCGCTTCGGTGTACAGCAGCGCGCAGCGCTTTGGCAAAAGGGTGCGCATCCACACATTCTTGTTATGAGCGCAACGCCCATCCCGCGCACGCTTGCGCTCATCATCTACGGTGATCTCGACGTTTCCGTCCTCGACGAGCTGCCTCCCGGGCGGCAAAGTATTTCGACCTACGCCGTACCGACTTCGTACCGTCCGCGCATCTACGCGTTTTTGAAAAAACAGATCAAAGACGGCAGACAGGGCTACATCATCTGCCCGATGGTCGAGGAGAATGACGAGCTTCCTGACGAGCGCAAAGCCGTCACCGCCTATGCCGAGCAGCTCTCCGGCGAGGTATTCCCCGATCTTCACGTCGCCGCGCTGCACGGGCGGATGAAAAGTGCGGAAAAAGAGCGCATCATGCGCGCCTTTGCGGGCGGCGAGATCGATATCCTCGTCTCCACCACCGTGGTCGAGGTCGGCGTGGACGTTCCGAACGCGACGGTCATCCTCATCGAAAACGCCGAACGCTTCGGTCTTTCGCAGCTTCATCAGCTGCGCGGACGCGTCGGGCGCGGGCAGCACAGCTCGCACTGCATCCTTGTTTCCGACAACGATTCACCCGAATGCCGTGCGCGGCTTGAGGCAATGTGCAAAACACGCGACGGCTTCAAGCTCGCCGAGGAGGACCTTCGTCTTCGGGGACCGGGCGATTTTTTCGGCGCGCGCCAGCACGGGCTTCCCGCGCTCAAAGTCGCCGACCTTTCCTGTGACATGCAGCTTTTGACAGAGGCGACCCGCGCCGCCGAGGACATCCTTGCGCGCGATGCGGCGCTTTCAAAATATGACACACTGCGCACACGCATTGCGGAGCTTTTCGCCGCGCAGCAGGGTGCGCTGAACTGACAGCACCGGAGGAAAACACTATGAAATATCTTCTTATCATCGGTGACGGCATGGCGGATGAGCCGGTCGCCTCACTTGGCGGCAAAACACCGCTGCAAACAGCAAAAAAGCCGACGATCGACCGCCTTGCTGCACAGGGCATCATCGGCGCGGCGGTCAACTGCCCGCCGCCGCTGCCTGCCGGAAGCGAAACGGCGATCCTCTCCATCTTCGGCTGCGACCCGCTGCGCTATTTTACGGGACGCTCCCCGATGGAGGCTGCCGCACTTGGCGTTGCGCTGCGCGAGGGTGATGTTTGCTACCGCTGCAACCTTATCGCAATGGATGAGGGCGATATGCCCTATGAGGAAAAGCGCATCCTCTCCCACTCGGCAGGCTCGATCGCAGGCGAGGATGCACTCGCAGTTTGCAGCGCGCTTAAATCCGACCCTGCCTTCTCCGCCGCATTGCGTGAGGCAAATATGGAGCTTTTCCCCTCGCCGACGTTCCGCCCGCTTGTGGTGCAGCACGGTGTGGGAAAATGCGGCGTGAAATTCATCCCGCCGCACGACCATCTGGGCGAAAAGTGCGGTGGACTGCTCCCGAGTGATGACGCGCAGGCGGAGGTTTTTGTAAATCTCCAGCGTCTTGCCCATGCCGCGCTTGAAAACCATCCCGTTACAAAGGCGCGCCGCGCGGCAGGTAAAATGGGCGCAAACGGCGTTTGGTTCTGGGCGGCAGGCAGCGCCATGCTGCTCCCCTCGTTTGTGGACGACTATCACTGCACCGGCGCTGTTGTTGCGGCAGTTCCCATCTGTCAGGGTATCGGCGTTCTGCGCGGACTTGAAATGATCGAAGTTGAAGGCGCGACCGGTGAAATCGACACCAATTTTGAGGGCAAACTTGAAGCGTCGTGGGACGTTCTGCAAAAGCACGATTTTTTGTGTTTGCACCTTGAAGCGCCCGACGAATGCACGCACAACGGCGACCTTCCGGGGAAATTGCAGGCGATCGAGTGGCTTGACAGCCGCCTTGTTGCGCCGCTTCTCTCCCGCCTTGACGAAAAGGGCGAGGACTACCGCGTGCTGATCCTCAGCGACCACAAAACGCTCACCGCAACGCGCGGACACGCCGGCGGCACGGTACCGTTCCTCATTTACGACAGCCGCATCGACACAAAATGCGGCGCAGCGTATGATGAGGCGCACGGTGATGCATCGCCCCACACCGTAAACGGCGCGCGCCTTCTCGACATTCTCTTTGAAAAATCCGCACTCGGGCAGTGACCAAAAATCCGCCGCAAGCCAAAGCTTGCGGCGGATTTTTCAGAATTTTACGATCTTGCCGGCAATTTTACGCGCCGTCTTGTAAACAGGACCTTCCAGTTCACCTTGCGCCTCGCGCAGCTTTTCGCGGATGGGGATGCCTTGCGGACAGTGCTGTTCGCACTTGCCGCACCCCACGCAGTTCGATGCGGCGGTCGAATTTTTCCGCAGCATCGTACACATCGCATAGTCAACAAGCCCCCAGAACTTCCCCTCCTGATAGCGGCGGTTGTAGGCGGCAAATGTCCCCGGGATGTCGACGTTTTTCGGGCATGGCATACAGTACCCGCAGCCCGTGCAGCCGACCTTCATCCGTGCGTTGATCGCGCGCACCACACGCCGGAGCATCTCTTCCTCCTCCGCGCCGAGCGCACCCACCTGCGCATCGCAGGCGGTCGCCATATTCTCACGCACCATTTCCATCGAATTCATGCCCGAGAGTACCACTGTGACTTCCGGTTGGTTCCAAAGCCAGCGGAACGCCCACTGTGCGGGCGTATATTGCGTCTTATATTCCGCAAAGATACGCCGCGCCTCCTCCGGCAGACGCTTTACAAGCTTGCCGCCGCGAAGCGGCTCCATGATGACAACGGGGATTCCCTTTTCGGCAGCATAGTGCAAACCACGCCGTCCCGCCTGCGAGTGCTCATCCATGTAATTGTACTGGATCTGACAAAAATCCCAGTCGTACGCATCGAGCAGCCTGCAAAACATATCGGAATTTCCGTGATAGGAGAACCCGACCTGTCTGATCGCGCCGCTCGACTGCTTTTCCGCGAGCCACTCCTCAATGCCGAGCGCGCAAAGCCGCGCCCATGTGTCGGTATCGGTCAGCATATGCATGAGATAGTAGTCGACATGATCTGTGCGCAGACGGCGAAGCTCCTCCGAAAAGAGCTTTTCCAATCCCTCGCGGCTCTTGATAAGATAGTGCGGCAGCTTCGTTGCGATATATACCCTGTCACGAGCGCCATTGCGCTCCAATATCTCGCCGAGCGCCGCCTCGCTTCCGCCATAAATATACGCCGTGTCAAAGTAGTTCACGCCGCCTTCTATGGCAGCCATGATCTCCCGCTCCGTCTCTTCGATGTCGATATGCCCCAGCTTCATCGGAAAACGCATACAGCCAAAGCCGAGCGCGGAGAGGTGGTTTCCGTATTTATCCGACCTGTACTGCATAACGCTCACCTGCTCGCGATCTGCGCGTAAAGCGCAAGCATCTGCGCAAGCTCGCCGCGCGGAACGCCGCCTTTCGGAAGGAGCGGCGCATCGGTAGGTGCGGTCACCTGATGCATACTCAGCCAGCACACCGCCTCGTACGCCCATTCGGAGATCTCCGCCGCATCGGGGTAGGCGAGCAAAAACATCCACGCGCCGGAAAATCCGCCGCCCATGTACTGCTCATAGCGGTAGATCATCGTGCAGAGCTGTTCGCGCGTGAGCACATCGCGCGGGGCAAAGGTCACATCGTCGTATCCCGTCACGATGCCGCACGACGCTGCCCAGCGGACAGCCTCGGTGTACCACATATCCTCCGCAACGTCGGAAAAACGCATGGCATAGTTCACCACCGGTTCGCCCGCAAGCCTCCACAAAACGACGGCGAGCGTCGCGCGGTCAGTGTGTGCATCCGGCGCAAAGCGTCCCCCGCCAACACCGCTCATAAGACCGTTTTCACTCACATACTGCACGGCATCATAAAAGCTGTCCGTCTCGGAAATATCGGCATAGCTGCTTGCCGGTACCTCCTGCGTTTCCTGCTCCGGCATTTCCTCCACCGCAAGCACTGATGCGCCGCAGAGGACCATGCTTGCGGCAAAGCAGGCGATCCATCTTGTGAAATTTTTCATATTCATCCTCCCCTTATCGCGGGCGCCTTCATCCCTTTTCCCATTTGCGTTGAATACTTAGGACCGAGTCTGGCTTTGAGATAAAACGCACGTCGAATTTTAAGCTCGGCTTGATCCTGCCGTCTGCACTGTGCAGCCTGAAGCTGAACGCCCAGCCGTTATCCATGTATATCTCCGCAGTTGTTTTGCTTTTCTTCTTAACTCCCATGTCAAGGATCTTCGTTGGCGTATCCACCTTTTCCCCGTTCAATGTTTCACGGAGATTGAAGGCATATACCTCCGTCCTTCTTTTCTTGTCACGACCGATGATCTTATAATAGTCCCTGGTACCGACCAAATATGTAAACATTCGAACCGCCACACCACGGTCCCGCTTATAGACTCTTTCCA
Organism: Oscillospiraceae bacterium; assembly: GCA_017408525.1. GTDB lineage: Bacteria > Bacillota > Clostridia > Oscillospirales > Oscillospiraceae > RGIG2163. The sequence goes on along the minus strand of JAFQUN010000108.1, from coordinate 44,359 downwards.
CCTCATCCAAAAATGCCTGTAGCAGGGGAAGGTAGACCTCGCCCGCCTTATCCCGCAGCTCGGACCACCTCGTTCCCCTCTCCTTCTCCCGCTCCAGCATATCGAAAATGGGTGCGACAGCCTTCCAATACTGCTCCTTGCAAGCGATCTCTTTGCGGTGCTTATAAAAAGAGAAGTCCCGAAATCTTGCGATTTCAGGACTTCTTGTGGTTGCGGAGGCAGGACTTGAACCTGCGGCCTCCGGGTTATGAGCCCGACGAGCTGCCAACTGCTCCACTCCGCGATATAGATGATATAGTATATCCCGACTACGCCGCAAATATGCGATTGGTGCCGGTGACCGGACTCGAACCGGTACAGTATCGCTACCGGGGGATTTTAAGTCCCCTGTGTCTACCTATTCCACCACACCGGCGGATATCGGCAACAAGTAGCATATCATATATCCGCCGCTATGTCAACAGTTTTTTACAGGTCACCGGCGCGGAGCTTTTCCGCCGCGCCGATGACCTATCGCGTTACGCGCGAAGCTGTATAAAAATAACGAGCGCAGCCTGCAGTACAAAAATCGCCGGAATGCCGAAGACAAAATACCAGTGCCGCGTCTTATGCCGGAAAACGCGCATCCCCAAAAAAGCACCAACCGTACCGCCGAGCAGCGGCAGCACAAAAAGCGTGCGCTCACGCACGCGCCAACCGTCGCGGCGGGCACGCCACTTGTCAAAGCCGTAAACAAGAAACGTTGCGGCATTTATCAAAAGAAGGTAGCAAAAAAGGATGCCCCCGGGCGAGAGGATCAGCTCATCCACGATCGTTCTCCTCCAGTGCCGCAAGCGCGGCAGCCGTCTTCGCGGCAAGGCGCGCATTGTTATACACAAGCTGGATATTGCTCTCAAGGCTCTCGCCGCCGGTGAGCTCCTTGACACGCTTCAAAAGGAACGGCGTCGTTTCCTTGCCGTGAATGCCCTGTGCGGCACACTCCGCGACCGCCGTATCAATGACGGAGTTGATAACATCCTCCGGCATCGAATATTCCTCGGGAATGGGGTTTGTGACGAGCATACCGCCGCAAAGACCCAGCTCCTGCTTGACGTGGAACGCCTTTGCGATCTCCTCGGGCGTATCCATGCGGTAATCAACACCAAAGCCGCTCTTTCGGGAATAGAACGCAGGCAACTCCTCCGTGCCGTAGCCGACAACAGTGACGCCTTTCGTTTCGAGATACTCCAGCGTAAGCCCAAGATCAAGGATCGCCTTCGCACCGGCGCACACGACCACAACAGGCGTTTGCGCAAGTTCTTCAAGGTCAGCGGAAATATCCATTGTCGTTTCCGCGCCGCGATGCACGCCGCCGATACCGCCGGTCGCAAAAACGCGGATGCCCGCCATCGCCGCGATCATCATGGTCGTCGTAACGGTCGTCGCACCGTCTGCACCGCGTGCAACGAGTACAGGGAGGTCGCGGCGGCTCGCCTTGGCAACAGCGCTGCCGGACCGTCCGAGATAGTCGATCTCCTCCGGCGAAAGCCCTGCTTTCAGCCGTCCGCCGATAATGGCGATCGTCGCGGGGACAGCGCCAAGCTCACGGATGATCTTTTCAACGTTCAGCGCCGTTTCCACATTCTGCGGATACGGCATACCGTGGGAAATGATGGTCGATTCCAGCGCGACGACGGGCTTGCCCGCTGCAAGCGCCTCACGCACCTGCTCGCTGATGTCAAGGTACTTGTTCATATCGTTTCCTCCGTTCGTGATGGTTTTTGGGATTCGTTTTAAAGGGGAAGAAAAGGGTCTCACATCTCCCCCGCCCGTTTCATGACTGCCTCAAAACTCATATCGGGATTGATCGTCTGCGCCGATTCACAGGCGACCGTGCCTGCCGCGAGCGCACAGCGCGCGCTCAATGCAAGGTCATCCCCTCGCATCATGCACATCGCAAGTCCTGCCGCCAGCGCATCGCCGCCGCCCGTTGTCGAAACGGCATCAAACCTCGGCGGACGCACACGCGCGCGCTCCCCCGCAGCACTGCACGCAAACACACCGTCAACACTGAGCGAAATAAAGACATTCTGCACACCAAGCTCCAAAAGCCGCTCTGCCGCGCGGCGCACACCGTCCTCGTCGGAGCAGTCGATCCCTGCAAGCGTCTGCGCCTCAATACGGTTGGGCTTGATGGCGTACAGCTTCCCCAAAACCGGCAGGAGTTTTTTCGCCTTCACCGTCGAAACGGGGTCGACGAGGATGGGCGCGGTACAATTTTCGCAAAGGTATTGCAAGCTCTCCTGTGGAATGTTCGTATCTGCAACAACGAGCGCGGAACCGTTCACCACGTCCATCCGCGCGCGCAGAAAATCGGGTGTCATATGCTCATAGATCGACATATCGCTCACAGCAATGTGCATATCGCCCTGCGCGTCGTTTACAAAAAGGTATGTGGACGTCCGCGCGCCGGGAACTGCCTCGCACTGCGAAAGGTCAAGCCCGATGCGCGATGCATCGGCGCGAAGCATATCGGCAAAGTCGTCTTCGCCAAAAAGGGAGATAAACTTCGTCTCACACCCCAAAAGGCAGAGGTTCGCCGCAATGTTATGCGCAACACCGCCGAGCGACATCGTGACCGTTCCCGGATTGGAGTCATGCGAAATAAGTTCTTTTTTCGGCGCGCCGCCAATGTCGATGTTCGCAGCGCCGATGACGGTGACATAAGCCATAAATCCCAACCTCCGGAAATGCCGCGCCGGAAATCCGTGAATACGGCGCAAATACTGTTCTGAGTATACCATACTTTTTTCGGTTTTTCCATATAAAGCGATCGTTCTTAAAAATCAAACGCGGCATTTATAGCGCCGTGCAATATTTTTTGTCATTTCGGTCACACTATGGGAAATAAACACCGGGAGTGATGCAAATGAACACCAAACGCTGCGGCGCACAGACCGTGGCGCTTTCCAAGCCGCCAAGCGTTGCGGGATTTGCCTGCATCGGTGGAAAATTGGAGAGCGAAGGCCCTCTCAAAGATGAATTTGATGAGCTTTCGACCGATTCTTTCTTCGGTGAAAAAACATGGGAAAAAGCCGAATCCGTGATGCAGCGCCGCGCCTTCGAATGTGCGCTTTCAAAGGCAGGGATGCGCCCCGAATCACTCGACTATCTTCTTGCGGGCGACCTTTTGAACCAGTGTATCGGCACGTCGTTCTGCGTACGCGACTTCGCCGTTCCCTTCTATGGACTCTACGGCGCGTGCTCGACGATGGGAGAGAGCCTGTCTCTTGCCGCTATGCTCATTGACGGCGGCTTTGCCCGCACGGCAGCGGCGATGACCTCCTCGCACTTTTGCACCGCAGAACGCCAGTACCGTATGCCTGTCCCGTACGGAAACCAGCGCACACCTACCGCGCAATGGACGGCGACCGCCGCCGGCTGCTGCATCCTCTCACAGGACGGTGACGGTCCGTATGTCACACACGTTACCTGCGGCAAGGTCATCGACAAGGGCATCACCGACGCAAACAACATGGGCGCTGCCATGGCACCTGCCGCATACGACACGCTGCGTGCTTTTTTTGAGGACACAAAAACAGCACCTTCCGACTACGACCTCGTTCTCACGGGTGACCTCGGCTATCTCGGTCACCAGATCCTTGTCGAACAGCTCCTCCGAGACGGCATCGACCTTCGTCAAAACGGCGGCGACTGCGGGCTTTTGCTCTACGACCGGGAAAAGCAGGATATGCACGCGGGCGGCTCCGGCTGCGGCTGCGCGGCAGCCGTTTTGAACGGCTACCTTCTTCGCGGGATGCGCGCGGGAAAATGGAAGCGCATCGTCCTCGCGCCGACGGGCGCACTGCTCTCGCCGACATCAAGCATGCAGGGCGAATCGATCCCGTCCGTGTGCCACGCCGTGTGCATCAGTACGGAAAAAGGAGGTATGTAGCATGGAATATCTCAACGCTTTCCTCTGCGGCGGCATCCTCTGTGCCATCGGACAGATCCTCATTGACCGCACAAAACTCACCCCCGCCCGCATCCTCACAGGTTATGTCGTCACGGGCGTTCTCCTCACGGCGGTCGGCGTATATGAGCCGCTCGTAAACTGGGGCGGCGCAGGCGCGACCGTTCCGCTGACCGGCTTTGGCTACGCGCTTGCAAAGGGCGTGGAGCGAGCAGTGGACGAGAGCGGATGGCTCGGCGTTCTCACCGGAGGTCTGACCGCGACAGCGGGCGGCATCACAGCAGCCGTCGTTTTCGGTGTTTTGATGGCGCTCATCTTCCGCCCCGGCGACAAACGCTGACTGCTTTCAAAAAAGATGCTCCGCATCTTTTTTGAGTCTTTTGCGCGGCGGCGCGTCACCCGCTTGCACGCGAAACTCTGCGAGGCTTTTCAAAAGCTGTTTCGAAAAATGGGTACAGCGCCTTTTTCGATTGGACTTTTCCCCCGCGTCCGTGCTATAATATTCTATGGTCATAGAGTATTGCACGGGCGCTTTTCCCTGTGCAGCAGATAGGAGGGACTTTTCGTGACGCTCACATTTCTTGTCACCGGCATGACGTGCGCCGCCTGCTCGGCACATGTGGAGCGTGCCGTATCCGCCCTTTCGGGCGTCGATACCGTCTCGGTCAATTTGATGAGCGGTCGTATGCGCGTAGACGCGAAAGATCCCTCTCTCACCGCGCAAAGCGTCATTGATGCCGTCGTGCGCGCCGGCTACGGTGCCTCCGTGTGGGAGGATGCCGCCCGCGCGCGCATGGATGCAGAAACAGAGCGCACGCTTCATGCGATGCGGCAGCGCCTTGCTGTGTCGTTCGCTTTCCTTCTCCCGCTTTTTTATCTTTCGATGGGACACATGATGGGACTCCCCCTCCCCGCCATCATCACCGCAACGCATTTGCGCCATGCCGTTTTGCAGCTTGTCCTCCTTCTGCCGATACTTTATGTAAACCGTTCGTATTTCATAAACGGCTTTCGCCGTCTTTTTACACTTGCACCGAATATGGACTCGCTCGTTGCGCTCGGTGCAGCAGCAGGTGTGGTGTACTCACTGATCGAAATGTTCCTCCCGCACGATGGCGCCGCAATGCCGGAGCTGTATTTTGAATCGGCAGGCATGATCGTTTCGCTTGTAACGATCGGCAAATACATGGAACAGCGCTCGCGCGGGCGCACTACGAGCGCTGTTTCGGCGCTCATGGCGCTCGCACCCGACACAGTTGTTCTCCTTCGCGATGGCGAGGAGGTCACCGTCAGCGCATCGGAAGTCTCTGTCGGGGATATCCTCATCGTGCGCCAGGGCGCGCGCATCGGTGTCGACGGCACGGTCGTTTTCGGCAGCGGCACAGTGGACGAGTCTGCCATCACAGGCGAAAGCCTCCCCGTTGAAAAAGAGGTCGGGGATGCCGTCACCGCCGCGACGATCTGCAAAAGCGGCTATCTGCGCGTGCAGGCGTCGCGCATCGGCAGCGACACGACGCTTGCCCAGATCGTGCGATTGATGGAGGATGCGGCAGCATCGAAAGCTCCCATCGCGCGCCTTGCCGATCAGGTCTCCGGCGTTTTTGTCCCCGTCGTTATCGCCATCGCTCTTGTTTCCGCGCTTATCTGGCATTTTGCGGGTGCAGACACGGCATTTGCGCTTTCCATCGCCATCGCAGTGCTCGTCATCTCCTGTCCGTGCGCGCTCGGTCTTGCAACGCCCGTCGCGATCACCGTCGGAACAGGGCGTGCGGCAGAACGTGGCATATTGATAAAGTCCGCCGAAAGTCTTGAGCTTTTACACAAGGTCGACACTGTTGTGCTCGATAAAACAGGTACCGTTACCGAAGGAACTCCTGCCGTCACGCACATCATCTGCACGCGCGGTATCGACGAGACACACCTTCTCTCGCTTGCAGGGATGCTCGAATCGTCCTCTGAGCATCCGCTCGCGCGCGCGATCGTTGACCACGCGCGCGCACAGGGGCTGCCCCTTTCACAAACACCGACCGGTTTTACGGCAATGCCGGGCGGCGGCGTTGCCGCGATCCTTGGCGGGGTCCGCGTCCTTGGCGGAAATGAAAGGCTGATGGCGGCGCACGGCGTGGACTGCTCGGCACTCGCGGAGGAGGCGGCAAAGCTTGCCCCGCTCGGCGCAACACCGCTCTACTTTGCTGCCGACGGTGCGCTTCTTGGTATCATTGCCCTCGCCGACCGTGTAAAGCCGACAAGCGCGGCTGCGGTCACCGCTTTTCGGGCAAGAGGGATGGAGGTCGTGCTTCTCACAGGCGACAACCACCAAACTGCGGATGCGATCGCCCGCAGTGTCGGCATCGACCGCGTCATCGCGGAGGTGCTGCCGCAGGACAAGGAGCAATGCGTCGCGCAGCTTCGCGCCGAAGGGCGCACCGTTGCCATGATCGGTGACGGCATCAATGACGCTCCTGCTCTTGCACGCGCCGATGTGGGGCTTGCCATTGGCACGGGAACAGATGTCGCCATTGAATCGGCGGATGTGGTGCTGATGAAAAGCGACCTTCTCGATGCCGTGGATGCCGTCGATGTCTCGCGTGCGACCATGCGCAACATCCGCCAGAACCTTTTCTGGGCGTTTTTCTACAATTCCGTCAGTATCCCCATTGCCGCAGGCGTTTTCTACCCCGCCTTTGCCTTCAAGCTCAGCCCGATGCTCGGCGCGGCGGCAATGAGCCTTTCATCGGTATGTGTTGTTTTCAATGCGCTGCGTCTGCAGCGCTGGCGCGGAACGGCGCGCGATCTGTGCAATATCCCGCAAACGAAAAACAAAGAAGAAAGAAAGGAAGAAACAGCGATGAATGAAAAGATCCTCACCATTGAAGGCATGATGTGTACGCACTGCTCCGGTCGTGTTGAAAGCGTTTTGAATGCGCTTGACGGCGTCAGGGCAACAGTGGACCTCGAAGCAAAAACAGCTACCGTCCGCTCGGAAAACGTGCTTGACGAGGCGCTTTTGAAAAAGACTGTCACCGACGCAGGCTATACGGTCGTTGATATCAAGTAAAAAAGCTGTCCGCCCCACTGGAGCGGACAGCTTTTTTATTCTCTTATTTTTTCAGCGTCAGCTTGAAATCGCCGCCTTCTTCGGCAACGCTCACCTCATAGCCGCTGTTTCTTGCAAAGCGCGACACGTTTTCGACCGCTGTGCGGTTGTCAACGAGCACTTCGAGAGAATCGGGGTTCTTCTTGACTTCCTTCTGCACCATCACAACAGGCATGGGGCAGGAATAACCGCGTGCATCCACCATGTTACTTTTCCTCCTTTGCGATATTCATGAAGGAGATGATCGCAAACACCACAAAGCCGATGACCACAGCAACCTTACCGGCAGTGCCGATACCGCCGACGGAGTACACACCGTCCTCGGAGAGGGAGGCAGCCGCGCCGGCGAGCTTGAAGTTATGCGCGATGGCAGCGCCGACGATCATGCCGAAAACACTCACAGCGGAGTCACCATTGCCCTCACCGGCGAGGATGAGCTGGCGAAGCGGGCAGCCACCGAGCAACACGCTGCCCCAGCCAACAAGCGTCATGCCGAGCAGGTTCCAAAGCTGGCTTGCGTGGGCGATGGGCTGGAGATATGTAGAAAAGCCGGTAAACTTGCCGAGAATGACGTTGCCGATGAGGATCGTCACAAAGATGGCAGCGAAGCCGGAGAGCAGGTTGAAGTCGCGGAACATGATCGCATCACGCATACCGCCGACCATGCAAAGGCGGGACTTCTGAGCAAGCGCACCGATGACGAGCGCGATGATGAGTGCGACGAAAACGGGAGCGCGCTTGGAGCCGGGACCCGTTTCGGAGAATGCGAAGATGGTGGGAACAGCGAGGAACAGACCGAAAAGAACGACCATCACGCCGGGGAGGATGCCGCCCTCGGTCTTCGTGACCTCATAGCTGCGCTTGAGGCTGAAGCCCTTTTTGAGGAAGAAGATACCGATGATGATACCGATGGCAAAACCGGCAAGCCCGACGAAGGCATTGAGGTCGCCGCCGCCCATGCGGATGACCATACGGAGCGGGCAGCCGAGGAAAACGAGCGCGCCGATCATCACAAACATCGCAATGACAAAGCGGGTCGCGGGCGAGGAGCCGGCTTTCGCCCTAAATTCACGCGTCGCAACAGACATGATGAAAGAGCCGAGAACAAGACCGATGATCTCGGGACGGACGTACTGGACGACCGCGGCGGAGTGCATCTTCGTTGCACCCGCGATATCACGCAAAAAGCACGCGATGCAAAAGCCCATGTTCGCAGGGTTTCCCAGCGCCGTGAGTACGAGTGCCGCAATACCGACCGCAACGCCGGAGATCACGACAAGCAGGTTGATTTTTTTCGACATTCTATTTTCTCCTTTACTATGTACGCTTTTTGCCGCAGCACAGTCCGCAGCGGCAAGTTTTATTATAGTCTTTGTGCCGCAAAAGGCAAATACGATGTCTTGATGAATAAATAAAGGGTATCGGTTTTCCCGATACCCTTTATTTAAGACCTTCAAGAAAGATGCATGGCATCTTTCTTGAGTCTTTTGCGCGGCGCCGCGTCACCCGCTTACGCCGCGAGAAGTATTGCCTCCGACGTACACGCCGCCGGAGACAATGCCTTAAATTTCTTCGCGTCGTTCCGCCGTGAACTCGGTGAGACCTTTTTGAAAAATCGGATAAAGGGTATCGGTTTTCCCGATACCCTTTATTATTTCTGTTTCAGTGCCCCTGTGATCCCAAGGATCGCCTCCAAAACACCGCCGCCGACAGAAAACGCCTTGTCCGACGCACTCAGACAATGCTCGGCGACGCCGCGCGGGTCAACATCTGCGCTTTTCATGCCCTCAAAAACGCGCGTACCATCGGGAAGGATCCCGCGCAGCACACCGTCGATCGTCGTTTTCATCTCCATGCCGTCAATGACGGCGATCGTATCTCCGGCGCACACCTGCATCCCGATGGGAAGCCCGCGCTGCAAGATCCCGTCACACGGCGCGTGCAGTACGCGCTCGGCAGCGTAGCCTCCTATCATCCCGGGAACGCCCGTGTTCGGAAGCGCCGAGCCTTCATGGATGACGCGCCCGAGTGTATGCCCGCGCATCGTCTCCACGACCGCGTGGCAGTCGACGCCTGCTGTAAATCCGGGACCGACGCCGATAACGCACGGTGCCATATCGATGCGCGTGCCAAGATTGCGCTTTGCAAGGATCGCATCGACTACCGCCTGTGGGCGCAGCTTCTCAATGCTCGTCCCATCCTCATCGACCAGAACCGGCACGATGCCCTCCTTCAAAAGCGCGCACGCATCTTCCACACTCTCTGCGCGCCGCGCATAAATGTCCTCCACTCTCATCTCACCTAACCGTATCGCCTCGCAGAATGCGACCGTGCGGCGAATGGCTGTCGGTTTTGCAACATCGGTCATCACGACCTCGATCCCCGCCCGATAAAGGCGCAGCGCGATACCTGTTGCGAGGTCACCTGCCCCGCGAATCAATGTAAGCATACAAATATCCCCTCACGAAGACTCCCCGCCACAACGGGGCAGTCAAGCTCCGCCGCAAGCTGCTGCGCAAACGCATACCGCTCCGGCGTTTCTGTTTTGTTTATAAATATCCGGTCGCCGTACCCCTCCGCACGAATGACGCGCGCGGCGGTCTGCGGCGTAACAGTGTCGCTTTCTTTTGCTCCGGCGAGACTCGCGTACAGCTCACTTCTGTGACACACCTCGCCGATCGGCTGCCCAAAGCCGTCCGCGCCGACCACCAGCACCACGCGCTGCGCACACGCGGGGATGCACGGCTCGTCCGGTCGGTGCGCCTTGAGCGGCAGATGGCGGCTGCCGTCCGCCTCAATAAGCACGAAGTCGGCAAGACGCGCAAGCACTTCGGCGGAAAGTCCGCTCTCTTTGAGCTTTCCCTCCGCCGTCGGCGACCCGACACACACCAAGTGCTTCTTTGCAAGCACCCTTGCAACCGCCGCCTCATCAGGGTCGAGCAAAACGGTCATATCCTCCGGCGGGAGGATATGCGTCGTCGTCGTAACGATCACACCGCCGCGCGCGGAAAGCTCCCGCGCAAGCGTCTCCATCAGCGTCGTTTTACCGCCGCCGCCGATGATACATGTCACACCGCGCCCGATCTTCAGCATCGGCGCAAGCTGCATCCGCCCGCCCATCAGACCATCACCTCGTGGTAGCCCGCAAGGTCGATGTCGCGTCCTTCGACCGCGCGCTCGATGTCGCCGCGCGCCTCGAGCGGCGCGCACCACGCCATGCCGCAGTCGGAGGTGATGCAGCGCGGAACGGGGATGATGCGCCCTTCGATGCCCTCCTTGCGGCAGAGCTTTTCCATCGCCATCGCGCCCGCCGTCGTATGGAATGTGACGACGAGCTTCATCGTTTTCTCTCTCATTGCGCGATCCTCCGCACCGCCTCGGCAGCGGCATCCACCTCGTCTTCGGTGTTGAAATAGCCGAAGCTGAATCGAACCGCGCCCTGCTCCCGCGTTCCGAGCGCACAGTGCAGCCGCGGCGCACAGTGCGCACCGGCGCGTGTTGCGATGCCGTACACCTCCGAAAGCTCGTCAGCGACCTCGTCGGAGGCGTAGCTGCGCACATTGAGCGCGACGATCGGCGCGCGCGCGTCAGTTTCAAAATCACCGTACACCGTCACGCCCTCAATGCCGCGCACCGCGCCGTAAAAGCGCCGCATGAGCGCGATCTCGTGTGCGTGGATCGCCTCCACACCGACGCTTTCGATAAATCCCAGCGCGGCGTGCAGTCCCGCAATACCGTGTCCGTTGAGCGTACCGGCTTCCAGACGCGTGGGAAGCTCACCGGGATGCTCGGTCAAAAATGTCTTCACGCCGCTTCCGCCGACTTTCCAGCGCCGCAATTCCACACCCTCGCGGATGCAAAGTCCTCCCGTGCCCTGTGGTCCCATCAGACTCTTATGCCCCGTAAAGCACAAAACGTCGATCCCCATGCGCTCCATGTCGACAGGATATGCCCCCGCCGTCTGCGACGCGTCGACGATGAAAAGAAGCCCATGCTCCTTCGCAAATTTTCCGATGCGCGCGATATCGAGCATATTCCCCACAAGATTCGACGCGTGCGTACACACGACCGCGCGCGTATTGGGCTTTAGCAGCCTTTCAAAATCATCATAGTCGATGCGCCCCACCGTGTCCGCGTGCAGAAAATCGACCGCGGCGCCGCGCTCCTGCTGCAAGCGGTAGAGCGGGCGCAGCACGGAATTATGCTCAAGATCCGTTGACAAAACGTGGTCACCCGCACCGAGCGCACCGTTTATCGCAATGTTGAGCGCTTCGGTCGAGTTCGCCGTAAAAACAACATGGTCGGCGCGTGCGCATCCCAAAAGCGACGCAAGCCGCTCACGCGTTTCGTAGATGATGCGCGACGCACTTAGCGCACCTGCATGAACGCCGCGTCCGTCGTTTCCAAAGCTCCCCAGCGCCGCACACACCGCCTGCGCGACACAGTCCGGCTTTCGCAGCGTCGTCGCGGCGTTGTCGAGATAGATCATGGCAAATTCACCTCGCCCATCGTTTTCAATGCTTATTATGCTATTATAACAGCTCCCGTGCCGTGCGGCAAAGAAAATCGGAAAACGCGATAGACACAGCGATCTTATCGATACAGTCTTTCAATTTCACCGTACACAAACGCGCCGATCTCCTCAGCCTGTGTCAAAAGGCGCATGCCCTCACCGCGAAGCGCCTCCGCGCGCGCCGCATCGGCGATGCTTCCAAGGTTGATGGCAACATTCAGCCACGCGCTTTTCACGCAGCCGAGCAGCTCCTGTGCGCCGCAGGCGATGTCCGTCGCACAGCTTGGATTGTACCCTGCAAGGATATCCTTCGCGCACAAAAGCCCCTCTGTGCCAAGGCGCATCGTCTCAAGCGGCACTTCGGCGGCATACAGCGCCGCAGCCGAGATCGCTCCGCGCCGCACCGCTTTCTCCTCCTCCGTCTCTTTCGGAAGGCGCAGCGCCGCGGCAAAGCCGCCATACGCCGCGGCGTCGGCGTCGACCTGCGCGGCGAGCTTTTGCAAAAGCACCTCCGCGCGCGCGCCGATATCCTTGCAAAGCACTTCATGCGCGGCATACTTCTCTCTGCCGACGGTGAGGTTTGCGACCATCGCAACGAGCGCGATGCCCTGCGCGCCGGCAAGCGCGCTTGCCGCACCGCCGCCCGGCGTCGGCGCATCAGAGGCAAGGCGCGCCAAATACTCTTCAATTTGCATTTCGACAAGCTTCATATCGTCACTCTCCTACATCTTCTCACATAGCCGCATCACGCGCACGAGCGGCAGCACAAGCGCGCCGCAGAAAAAATTGCTCACCGCGTGTACGATGTCAAACGGCATCCCCGCCGCGATCCATGCAAGCATCCCATGGAAGTCAAGCCCAAACAGCAGCGCCTGCGACGGCGCGTACAAAACGCCGTAGAAAAGCCCGTGCAGCGCGCAGATGAGCATATATACAAGCGGCGCGAGCTTTTTCGGCATCCTTCGCGGCAGCAGCATCACCGCTGCCCACAGCACCGTCCAAACGTACAAGTACGGGATCCACCAAAGCGCGAAGCCGCCAAAAAGACCCGTGATAAACACAAAAATATAAATTGGATAGAGCGCCCTTTTTCGATACACAATTGTCAATGCCGTCGTAAACGCGGCAAGCAGGTGAATATTCGGCAGCGCCTCCATCAACATTTTCGACGCATACATCAGCGCGCCGAGCAGCGCAAAAACCGCCATCTCGCGTGTCGAGCAGCGCATCACTTCTCCACCCGCAGCGCGTAGGACGCACCATCCCGCACCGCCGTCACATCAACGCCGGCACCGGCATATGCCCCGTCCTCATAAAACGCCCAGTATTTTCCATCCTCTTCAAAATCGACCGTCTCGCCGCACACCGCATTGATAAAAAGTCCGTAAGGACCTTCCTCACCCTCGACTAATCCCAGCGAGGCAAGTGCCGCGCCGACGGTCTCCTCGTCTGTGTGCACAAGGAAATGGCGGCTTGCGCCATCCGCGTGTACCACCTCAAGGGAAAACGTCGTCTCCCCCGTACCGACCGCTTCAACCTCCGCCGGTTCGACCTGCATCGAAGCCGCGGGGTTTTCCATCTTTGTGCCGCCGCATCCAACCGCAACGAAAGCTGCCACCGCAAGCAGCATCATGCAAAGGATGAGCCGGCACGGTTTTTTGTACCGTGTCATTTTCATCGCTTTTCTCCTTTTCGTTTCTCACTCCAAAACCGGCGCTCGCGGTCGAATATGGAGCATTTGCGCGGGAAGTCTTCCGGCTTGGTGCGCAGCCGCTCCGCCTTCTCGGCTCATGCCAATGGCTTGTCCCCGAAGTGCGGTCTTCGGGTAGGAGCAGCGCAGCTTCTTTGCACCTCACGGCGACGGGCTCGCACAGGTTTCACACCTGTTTCCTTTTTCCGCAGCACCGTCATCATACCACGCCGCACGAGTCTTCGCAAGATGAGAAAAATACGAGCCGCACGCATAATTCTTTGCCGAACGAACACGATAAAACACTTGCTTTATGACCTCTTTCCATGTATGATTGGTGCGTGTTTTAAAAGCGCATCGAACCCCACCCATTTTCGCAGAAAGGACCCTCAATTTATGGTTCGCATCATTTCCGACACATCCACGCTATATTCTTCGCGGCAGGCGCATGAAGCGGGCTTTTCCGTCGCACCGCTTTCCGTCACCATCGCCGGTAGATCGTACCGCGAATTTGACGAGATCGGCGCCGAACAGTTCGTCTCCATCATCCGTGAGGGTAATATGCCAACGAGCAGCCAGCCTGCGATCGGTGAGGTCCTTTCGCTTTATGAGAAGTTTCCGTGCGACGACATTTTGAATATCTCGATGGCAGCCGGTCTTTCCGGCACCTATGCAAGCGCCGCCGCTGCCGCGGACCTTTGTGAAAACAGCGGTCGCATCACCGTCATCAACAGCCGCACACTCTGCGGTCCGCACCGTTATATTGTGGAAACGGCGCTGCACCTTGCAAACGGCGGCACAGAAAAAGATGCGATCGTCCGCCGCGTGCATGAGCTGATGGACAGCGCGAAAAGCTATCTCATCCCTGCGGATTTTGCGTATCTTCGCCGCGGCGGACGGCTCTCGCCGCTCGTTTCCTATGTCGGGCAGCTCACAAAAATGGCGCCTATCCTGACGCAGACGGAAAACGGTGAGCACTTGACCATCGCCGGTGTCCGCCGCAGCTTCCGCCACGCGGTGCGATTTGTCGCAAAGCAGCTTGAACCGATCGGCACGGGCGAAGGCTGGCGGATCTATGTCACGCACGGTTCCGCGCCGCATCTTGCAGGCGAGGCGCACGAGCTGCTTTGCGCCGCTTTCCCTGCCGCGCATTTTGAGCTTCTTCCGCTCAGTCCCGCCTTCATCACGCAGGGCGGACCCGAGTGCGTTGCTATCCAGATCGTCCAAGCCTGATTTTCGGAGGTCGTTTTATGAACCGTCTTGCCATGATGGTGCTTCGCAATATCGCGAAAGTTCCCTCAGCATATATGAAGCTGCGCCGCCACGCGAAAGATCCCGATCGCTTCCCAGATGAGGAGCGCTGGGAGCATATCCGTTATATGCTCCGCTGCGCCGTGGAGGCAGGCAACGTCAACGTGGAAGTCTACGGCACGGAAAACCTCCCGCAGGAGGGCAGCTTCCTCATGTGCGGCAACCACCAGGGGCTTTTTGACGTCTTTGCCATCGTCATCTCCTGTCCGTTGCCGCTTTCCGTTGTTTTCAAAAAAGAGCTCAATTCCTATCCGCTTCTGCGCGAGATCGTCCTTTCGACAAAGTCCTTTTCCATGGACCGGGAGGATGTGCGTCAATCGATGCAGGTCATCCACGATGTCACGGACGCGCTCCTTGCTGGACGCCGCTGCGTGATTTTTCCCGAGGGCACGCGCAGCAAGCGCGGCAACGAAATGCTTCCTTTCCACGGTGGAAGCTTCCGCTGCGCCGTGAAGGCAAAATGTCCCGTCGTCCCCATCGCCTTTGTTGACAGCTATAAAGTTCTCGATCAAAAGGGTACATCTCCCGTCACGATGCAAATGCACTACCTTCCGCCCATCCCCCCCGAAGAATATGAAGGGATGAATGCAAAGCAGCTCGCCGCTCTCACGCAGGAGCGCATCGCCCGGAAGATCCGCGCGTGTACCGTCGGCGAATAGGCGCCGCAAAACCATGCGAAGAGACTTTTGAACACTGTACTATTTAAGTTCATTTGAATTTTCACCCACTTCATGTTATTATAGTTGAGTGCCTTTTCTTGCAAGTATAGTTCGACCTGCAGAAACGATATGATTTGAACACAACAAGAACGCTTTGAATAGTCTTATGCTGCAAAGCGTGTAAAAAAGATAAGGTTTCGTAAAGGTTGTCTTTCTCGGTTAATTAAACTCTTTCGTGAATCTCCCCCTCTAAGGAGCAACATTATGTTTCAAAAGCTAAAACAGCATCGCTTCCTCTTTGAAGAGCTGGTCAAGCGAGACTTCAAAACAAAATACAAACGCACAGTGCTCGGCATGGCGTGGAGCCTTCTCTCTCCGCTTTTGACGCTGTTTATCATGAAGCTCGTCTTTACGCAGTTTTTCGGGCGCAACATGGAACATTATACCACCTACCTTTTCTGCGGCAACCTGATCTTCGCCTATTTCAATGAATCCACCTCGCAGGGGATGCACTCCCTAATTGGAAATTCGGCGATCTTCTCCAAGGTCAATGTCCCGAAGTATCTGTTTCTGTTCTCCAAAAACGTGCAGACGCTCATCAACTTCGCCCTCACGCTCGTTATCTTTTTCATTTTCTGTCTTTTTGACAATATCACGTTCACCTGGAAATTTATCCTCCTTCTCTACCCCATAGGCTGCCTGGTCCTCTTCAACATTGGCTTAGGGTTGATCCTGTCCGCCCTCTTTGTCTTTTTTCGTGACATTCAATACCTATGGGGTGTTTTCACGCAGCTTCTCATGTATGTGTCCGCCATTTTTTACACGATCGACCGCTACAGCGTCCCCGTGCAATACGCGTTTTTCCTCAACCCCGTATATCTTTTTATCCGCTACTTCCGCAAGATCGTCATCGAAGCCACCATACCCAGCGTCTGGTTCCATCTCCTGATGATGGCAGATGTGCTCATTGCGCTGGGTGTCGGCTGTTGGATGTACAAGAAGTATAATACCCGGTTCCTGTACTACGTTTGACGGAGGATGCCATGAGCATTTTGGAAGTAAACAACGTGTCCATTCGCTACATGACGGGCGACTTTAAGGACATCGGTTTGAAAGAATACGTTCTTCGCAAAATCAAGAAGAATTATAATGTCGTGGAGTTTTGGGCAGATAAGGACATCACATTCTCTATTGAAAAGGGGGATATGCTTGGTATTATCGGCACTAACGGTGCCGGCAAGTCCACAC
This sequence comes from Oscillospiraceae bacterium, assembly GCA_017408525.1. Lineage (GTDB taxonomy): Bacteria > Bacillota > Clostridia > Oscillospirales > Oscillospiraceae > RGIG2163. The sequence goes on along the minus strand of JAFQUN010000108.1, from coordinate 27,889 downwards.
TGCTCAAGGTCGTCTCCGGGATCATGCGACCAACCTGCGGTTATGTACGAAGAGAGGGTAGCATTGCGGCGCTTTTGGAGCTTGGAAGCGGCTTTGACGGCGAGCTCACCGTGCGGGAGAACACATATCTGCGCGGCGCCATGCTGGGTTATACGCGCAAATTTATGGATGAAACGTACGACCGGATCATCGACTTTGCCGAACTGCGCGAATTTGAGGATAGACCGTTTAAGCAGCTCTCCTCCGGCATGAAGTCGCGTCTGGCTTTTTCGATCGCGTCGCTGGTGCATCCCGATATCTTGATTTTGGACGAGGTCCTTTCCGTCGGCGATGGTGCGTTCAGAAAAAAGAGCGAACAGAAAATGCGCGAGATCATCGGCAGCGGTGCAACAACGATCCTGGTCTCACACTCGATCGCACAAGTGCGCGAAATGTGCAATAAAATATTGTGGCTGCACAAAGGTCGCCAAATCGAATTTGGCGACGATGTGCAGGCGATCTGTGACCGCTATCAGGACTTTTTGGACGGAAAGCTGAAACTGTGATATAGAAGAGACCGCTGATTCAATGAAATGAATCAGCGGTCTCTTGCTGTAATAATGCATAAATGCTCGAGATAATGTACAATAAATTGCGCAAATTGAAAAAAGGGTAAAAAGGGAGACATGGTTTGCAGATCTCTGGTAGAATGAAGCCACGACGCAAACATTCGAAAGGAGACAACAAGCCATGTCCGAGAAGATTGTACAGCTGAACGAAGAAATTATCAAGGGTCAGATCAAGGAATTGGTGCGCGGCAGCGTGGAGGAAACGCTCAACAAACTGCTGGAAGCCGAGGCAGAAAAGCTGACTCAGGCGGTACGCTACGAGCGCAGCGAGGCTCGCCAGGGCTGCCGCAGCGACCACTATTATCGAAATCTTACCACCACTTCCGAAGGTATCACGATCCACATGCCGCATCTCAATGGAGGCAGCTTTTTTCCAGCAGAGACAATTAGGCGTATCAAGAATACGCTGGCTTTTTATGTGGTGGATTTTTTGCAGAACTGTGCGAGCGCTGATCAAAAATGTAACGGCGAAGAAATCCCCGCCCATCTCAAAAACGGGCAGGGATTTCTCAATTTTCGCAAACCGAACAGTTTGCGCTTTTGTCCGAACAGCATTGGACCTACTACGGTTTTCTGTTCGAACACTGGACTCGGATCCAGACCAACAATGCCATTGAATAGTTCAAAACCGCGAGCTCCGCCACTTAACGAGGATAGTGGAGACTTTTCCCTGCGGCACCTCTGCGCTGATGTTGGTCTGCGCACAGCTACGCATATTTCCGGCACACAGTGGGGCAGCAAGAAGCTCATGAACATGAAGCATTTAGAGGCAGCTTTCGAGGATACCTCTATTGTCGACTGACTCCATTTGACCAGAAGCTGCGAACTAATTTACGCACAACTCTTGACGCTATCCACCTTCGTGGTCATTCTAGAATGACTGCGAGGGATTTTCAATGGAAGATTCTCGGCAACAGCGCTGTATATCCTTTCCCATTATACTTCTCCAAAGAAAATCTCCAACATGAATTCCATGTCCCGCGAACCATTGCAACGTCTATCTCGGGGGAGAGATTCTCTATTGTGGATTTCGTAGAATTCAAGACTCTGACCAGAAACACGGTCGGTTCAACCAGCGACCATCTGCTTCAGGAAACGGAAATCATCATCGGCATCTACAGCCAGCTGCAAAGTGTGGAGGGCGCTGCGCAGCAAATCAACGACCGTTTCCTTGCGCTCGATCCGCCTATACTGGCCATTTCAAGAATCGGGATGTCCTCTGCAGCCTACTTCGTCAGAAAGCACACCGAAGACAAGAAACATCGCGTTGCTCTTACCCCTGTTTCCAAAAAGTTTCTGCACGCCACTTATTTCGTTTGAGACGACGCTGCAGCACTTCTCTCTTTTGCGGAAACGACCGCATAAAAAATATCTCTGAGAACCTTCCGCCGTTTTGTGCCCAACGGAAAAAATGGGGCAATAATGATCCGAAGCACTTGCCCCATCCAAAACGCAAAACGTCTTCGGGCATGCTCCGCCCAACTCAATGCACGCGTTTCAACAAACAGAACGAGCTGTCGTTGGCTTACCCTCCACTTCTCGTGACGTGTCACATGATACAAGAATATGCCAAACAGCATTTCTCCCACATAACCCGGTGTTCGAAGCATTTCAGCGGTATAGCCGGTAGTATCTAACTCCTCTTCGATCGCCTCCATAATGGGAAACTGAAAACAGCACAACCGCTCAAATAGCGGTTTACACATAATATAGCAGTTATAACCCATATGGTGATCACCAGCAAAATACTCCCTCGCTGAGGCACTATATTCCGGAGACAGATCATCGATCAACTCAAACATTCGATCAATAACCTTTTTCTCAAAGAAAATACCGTCATGGGATTCCCACAGTTGTCGGACTGTTTTTACTTTTCCTTGCGGCAGAGGCATCCGCGCAACCGGCGCCGGCTCAGGCATCACTAAATCGTACTGTACAATTTTCTCGACCATTGCAGCTTTATCCAACAGCCCGTACCGCTTCATTGCAAAGCGGGATAGACTTGCTGCCATGACAAGACCATGCCCATTTGTTCGGTGGTGCTTTTCGTCGAAGGAGAGATACCGTCGATAATGGCACAACCCGTAATAGTCTGCTGACTCGTTTTTCCACGCCCAATACTGCACAGTAAACTCACAAAAGTTCATACGGCGCTCTGAGATGTTATCTCCTGTGTCATCCCCTGCGATATTCGTCAGGTTTTCCTCGTCAAACACCGCGCCGCAGCGCACCGGCACATATAGCGGATTGTCAACCATTTCACTATCGATATCAATGCGGCGAGAAACAAATATCTTTATGTCTGGCACCGTTGCCCCTCCTACCTCTTTATTGCCACGGCTTTATTGTCCGTAGATTTACACTTCAATCGCAACCCCTCAGCGCAGGACTACCGCCCTCCAGCTGCGCAAGCAATTCCGGCACCCGGAGCGGTCTTGTATACAGTGGCGCTACAAGGTTTATTTGGCAACAGAACATGAATGCCGGCAGAATTGATATCTCTTACCTGCACTCATCCAAAACATTCTGCACAAACATCTAAGACTCGTGCCAACGCCTGATCCATGTTATAATACTTGAAATCTGCCAAACGCCCGCAGCAAATTAGATTGGGAATTCTGTCCGCAAGTTCTTTATACCGCCGATACTGCTCCTGGCTTTTCTCCGTCAGTACAGGGTAATAGGGCTCCGTCTTCTCATCCCCCTTATAGGGCAGGGGATACTCCACCGCATAGCTGGTTCCCAGCCCATCTTGTATTGGCAATTTTTTATACTCCGTAATACGGGTATAGCCATTCTCCTGCGGATACGCCACAACAGGAGCTTCCTGAATACTGTCATCCTCAGAATACTTCCACTCAAAGCGCAAAGAGCGGTAGGGCAGTCTTCCGTAGACACATCCAAACAGTTCATCCAATGCTCCTGTATAGATGACAGGAATATCCAGTTTCCCACCATCCAAATACAGCGCACCATCTTTTGCGCAAAGATGGTCGAGCGCTTCCATCCCAAGTTTGACATGAATGTTGGGATGATCAAGCAGCTTTTCAAAGAAAGCGGTAAACGAATGGGCAGGCATGACCTGATAGGGATCGTCAAAATACCCTTCCTGATAAGAAAACCGAAGCGGCACACGCTTTAGTACACTCGGATCGATTTCTTCTGGGGAGACCCCCCACTGTTTTGCGGTATACGGCGCATAATCATTTTTAAACAAAAATTCGGCATACCCCCGAATGTCAGGATCAGGATGCTCCAAAACTTCCACAACCGTGGCTGTCTGTCTGCCTTCAAATGCACGAGTCAATTTTTCTTTTAGCTGTATCGCTTTTTCCGGCGGATAAAAGGTGTCGATCGTCGTAAAGTTAAAGGGCGTTGGCGTGTATTTTCCACTCCATACAGCACCACAAGTCAGCTTATATTCGTTCCACTGTTCAAACCGGCACATGTAGTTATATAGCGCTTCGTTTTTTGTATGAAACGTATGCGGTCCATACTTTTGCACCAAAAACCCGTGCTCATCCACATAGTCGTACATATTTCCGCCTATGTGGTCACGCCGTTCCCAAATCGTCACAAGCTTTCCCTGTTCCGCCAGGTGGCGAGCGATTACTGCGCCCGATAGACCGCAACCTATAACCAGACAATCCATAATTGCCCCTCCTAGAGATTCTCTTTGTTGTTCATCTGCTCTGCAACCTTTGCAATCACATCCCGAATTCCAGCTTCGAATGAGACCACCGGTTCAAATCCGGTATCTCTACGCAACGCGGTTAAGTCAACGCACGAAATGGGGAGGCTTCCCCCCGTGTACGGGATCTCCCCAATTCCAAGAGGAAGCGAGGGATTGATGATATCTCTGATCTGGTAGATATAATTGCGTAAGGGCCAGTTATCGCCATGTCCAATTGCATAAAACGCTCCATCTTTCCCTTTTTCCGCAATACAAGCAAATGCACGTACGACATCGTCAATGTGTACATAGTCCCACAGTTGTTCCAGTTTTGTGAATGAAGGTTTTTTCCCTGCCAAAAGGTTTGAAATAGCGTAATATATAACATTGTTGTCGGTTCTGTCTGACGCATAAATACCTGTTATAACAGCATAAACAAACGGAATCCCCAGTTCATCACACAAGCTTCGGCAAAGGTAACGCACGGCTATTTTTGCTGAACCGTAGGCGTTCTGGGGTGATGGCAGCGTCTTTTCGTTAATGACGGTTCCGCTGTTCATATACTCCGCGGTGGAGCCCGGAAGGATAAAACGTCCAGCACGAATCGTAGCTGCCAATCTAACAGCACTGAAAGCACAGGAAATATTCTTCGACTGTTTTTCTGTAGAATTGCGCTTTTCTGGAGCAACTCCGTCCCATGCCAAGTGAATAAAGGCATCCGGTTCCATGGGCAGTATAGAACACAGACTCATATAATCTTCTGGCGCAGCTGCAACCACATTCACATTCTGCAACCCTTCCACTCGGAAACGTGTCTTACTTTCATTTAAAACGATGGCATACACCAGAATCCCTTGCTTTGCAAGATGTTGGACAAGGTGGCTTCCTATGAAACCATCTGCTCCTGTAATCACAACCGCTCTCATATATCTCCCATGTAATCTGCAATCTGCCGATCCATCTCGGCAGGCACATCTCCTTCTTCCAACCAAATCTTGGTCCACTCGACGGTTTTTCCGATTGCCTCATCAATGTGCCAACGAGGCTGCCAATCAAAGACGGATTTCAATTTGGAGCAGTCCAGCTTAAGGAAGTTTGCCTCATGGGGCGCGTTGGCTTCCGCCTGATTGATCCACTTGGCGCCATCACCCCACGTCTTGCAAAACAAATCCACCAAATCGCCCGTTGTCACACAGTCGCACTCATCAGGGCCAACATTATACCAACCGGCAAATTTTCTGTCCTCATACTGTCTCTGCGCAATCATCAGGTAGGCAAACAACGGCTCCAAAACGTGCTGATACGGACGAGTGGAGTGCGGATTGCGAACAATGATATCTTTCCCCGCTTGCATAGCACGAATACAGTCCGGAACGATACGATCGTTTGCAAAATCACCGCCACCGATCACATTTCCTGCGCGAGCGGTGGAAACAGCAAGCGCTCCATCCGCGAAAAAGCTGTTGAGATAACTATGTGTGACCAATTCAGAGCAGGACTTCGAATTTGAATAGGGATCAAATCCGTCCAACGGCTCATTTTCACGATAGCCCCACGCCCACTCGTTGTTCTGATACACCTTATCTGTAGTCACATTCAAGAAGCTGCGGACACAACTCGACTGCCGCACACATTCGAGAATGTTGACTGTCCCCATAACATTGGTTTCGTAAGTATAGGCGGGATCTTTATAGCTGTCGCGAACGATGGGCTGCGCGGCAAGGTGCAGCACGATCTCCGGCTGTGCTTCGTCAAATGCACGCTTCATTGCAGCCAAATCGCGGACATCACCTATGACGCTCTTCATCTTGCCTTCCAGCCCCGCCAGCTCGAACAAATTGGGGTCGGTGGGCGCGGGCAAAGAGTAACCCGTTACCTCCGCGCCGGCATTAACCAAAATTCGGCAGAGCCAGCTGCCCTTAAACCCTGTATGACCTGTTACAAAGACTCGCTTTCCTTTATAGAACCCAAAATCAATATACCGCATCAATCAGCCCACACTTTCCAAGGAGCCTCGCCCTTGACCCACATCTTTTCCAGTGTCTCTTTTTCGCGCACAGTATCCATGCACTGCCAGAAGCCTTCGTGCTTGTACGCCATCAGCTGACCGATCTTTGCGACCGTCTCCATCGGCTTCTTCTCCAGAACCGTGCTATCGCCATCGATGTAATTGACAAACTCCGGCTGGCAAACCATGAAGCCGATGTTGATCATGTTCCCGTCGCCCTGCGTCTTTTCGCGGAATTCATTGATGCAGCCATTCTCGTCAATATCCAGCACGCCAAAGCGCTGTCCCGCGTTGTACGCTGACATGGTCACCAGCTTTCCATGAGACTGATGGAATTTCACAAGCTCCGTAATGTTGATATCAGACACACCGTCACCATACGTCAGCATGAACGGCTCGTCCCCAATGTAGTCCTTTACTCGCTTGACGCGCCCACCGGTCATCGTATTCAGACCGGTGTCGACCACAGTGACCTTCCACGGCTCGGAATGATTGCGATGCACAGTCATTTCGTTCTTGCCGCTGGTAAAGTCATAGGTAATGTCGGAAGTATGCAGAAAATAATCTGCAAAATACTCCTTGATGACATGCTGCTTATACCCCGCGCAGATAATGAATTCATTGAACCCATGCGCAGAGTACAGCTTCATAATATGCAGCAAAATAGGCATTCCGCCCAGATCCACCATGGGCTTGGGCTTGAATTGACTTTCTTCGGAAATTCGGGTGCCGAAGCCACCAGCTAAAAGTACAACTTTCATGACTTTTATTCCTCATAAAGTTCAGGCTTGAGAATCTCACACTGCGTACGGTCGATTTCAGGATGCTGATCTAGGTAGCTCTCTGTATAGACATCGTGGAACAATCCTTTCAGACCAACAGGATTCACAGAGATGATTTCTGTCTCGGGATAGAAGTGTTCAACAAAGGTCTTTAATTTTTGATAGCCGAGAACCCACTTCGGTGGGTTGCTTCCTATCTGTTGGGAGCCGTCAAAATAACCATCGGAAGAGCAATCGCAGCCCACAAGGAATATTCGCTTTGCATTTGTATATAGCGCAAAATGAATTGCTTGGAATGCAACGGAATAGAACGCCATCAATGGGTAATATTCAATGTTCACATGGATATCCATGCTCGGTGCACCTTGGAAGAAGCGGCGCCCCTTGTTTTCAAAGATCATCTGCTCAGATGCCTGGAAGCGGTCGCGGTAGATGCCTGCCGAATATTGCCCAAAGAACTTAACAAAATCATATTCCTTCAGATCCTGAAACATCTCCACGCGGTTTTCAAAATCCGTGATAAAATAGTAATCCAGCTTGATCTTGTCATTCTTATACGCAGAGTTCATGCCAATATGTGCCATTCCATCCATCTGCGTATAGTGCCGCATAGAAGGTCCTGTTGCAACAATAACCACATTCTTTCCGGTGTGGCAATTCCTAAATTCGGAGAAGCTCGCCTTGTGCGTATCACGAATTTCAAGCGCTAAGCAGGCAACATCCAGCCCAACATCTGAGGTAAGGGTCTGCTTTTGCCACGGTGTCTTTGCTAAAACACCTGCGATCGGTTTTCCGGACTTTCCGGATTTCCCTGCATCTTTTGGTGACACAGTGCCTGGCAGCATGCCATAGGCATTCTCATGCAAAAACTCCTCGATACGCAAAGCTACACGATACGCCGGAAAAATTCGACGCAGCATTTTTCTAATCATTTCCCTAATGCTTGGTTTTTTCGACATATTTACCTGCGGTGCTTTTGTAGGCGCCGCCGGCGCTTTTGTAGGCACCGCCGCAACTTGATACCTCTTGAACAGCACAACTTGATGTTCTCTGACTTTATATTCCTTCTTCCTTAGATAGATCAAAAACGTAGCATAGAGAATTTCACCCATAAACGCAGGTTGACGCGTATGCTCCCCCGTATAGGAAGACATATCAAATTGCTTTTCAAGTTCTGCAAGGACCGAAAACTGGAATTCGCAAAGCTGATTGAACAACTCCTTGCGCATGATATAGCAACAGCCACCATAAAATGTGGTGCCGTGCAAATACTCCATTAATGCAGGATAATATTCAGGCTGATGTTCTTGGACAACTCTTATTAACGCGTCAACACACCTGGGATCAACTTGGTCAACTTTGGCGTTCCAAAACTCAAGAATGCTATGGGGATAAAAGCGCTCTCCTCCAGGAACACCTGTTAGAACAGTACGAATATCGATGGCAGTAGGGATAATTGCATCGTGTGATGTAATTATTCTGGACATTTTTTGCTCGTCTGTTAAACAATACTTTTTTGCGGCAGCAGAAATTGTATCAGAATCCACAACGTTAAAACGCTGCATCCCATACAGCTGATCCGAAAAAGAAAAGTATCTTCGATAATGGCACAGACCATAATAATCAGCATCATAATTTTTCCATGCCCAATACTGAACTGTAAGTTCGCACATCGAGTTACGCCGTTCGGATATGTGCTCTCCTGTATGGTCTCCCGGAATTGTTGCGTTTCCGGTGTCGTAAACGGCGCCGCAACGCATCGGATGATATAGTGAGCTTTGCGGCGTTTCGCAAGGCAAATCAATTCTGTGTGATACAAAAACAGCTATTCTCTCACCCATTTACCTTCACCAACTTTTCATTTATTCTGCAATCAATACAGTTTCTATTGCAATAGCATTATTGATAGGCTTAAACACTTTGAACTTATACCCCAAGCCCAGCTCTTCAATCATCGGCTTAATGTCAAAAAAATCGCTGGCACTGTGGTAAATGCTGAATAAAAGTACCGGTTTGAAGCGGCGAATTGTTTCCAAAGCACCTTTTAGGACCAACTGCTCGCCGCCTTCGACATCCACCTTAATCAAACCCACCTTCAGATTGTGTTCGCGGACATATTCGTCCAGAGAAACAACTTGAACATCAATGTGTTCAGGATAAACATACCCCGGTCGCTCTATCAAGGTATTGCAGGAATTTCTCTCTCCGAGACTGAAAGTCATGGTGCAGCGCTCCGCGCCCAACGCCAAATTTTCAGCAACTACATTGGTTAGACCGTTTAAGGCAACCGTCTTTTGCACCAGATCGTAGTTGTCAGGCGCTGCCTCAAACACATAAACATTTTTTGATGTCAAAGACGAGAAAAGCAACGCGGTATCTCCCACGTATCCTCCAGCATCGATAATGTCTCCCTGCCTAATTCTCTCGAGACCTTCAACCAATTCCAACCCGTACCGACTGTAAAATACGCTGGCATCAAACTGATTAACCGGTAATAAGTATCCGTTGTAACAGTACATTTGATCTGACACCTGCAGAATTTGCGCAGAAAAGTCATCCTTCATTTTGCGCAATTCTTCTTGCTCTTGCTCGGTGAACAAATCAATGCCTTTGGTGTTTCGGTCAAGAATCTTATGCATCCTGCTAAGAATGCGAATGACATTTTGCCTACTCTGTGTATCCAATCCTCGTATCAGCTTTTGGAATTTTCTTTCAAAGGCAGGGCTGTCCTGCATGATTTCAGCGAAAGATTCTGCCAATGCTTCTCTTTCTGTTAGGTTGGTGTAGATATACCGAGCAGTGGAGTTACGCCGGCAAACGCGCACTTCAGAAAGAAGGCTTGCCTGTTGTTTTTGTATAGCAGCCTCATTCTGTGCCTGGGTCTGCACAATTTCCTCCAAACGCTCCTTGATATCTTCAGACACTTTCATTCCCAAATCGCTCTGTAGCCGCAGATCGCCAAAGAGAGCGTTCTGCTCCTGCGCAACAGCCGTCTCCTGCTCACACATCTTCATAAGCTGTTCGCTCAGCGTTTCCAGTTGTGTTGTTATTTCCCGATTAACCTCAATAAGCATCTCTTCGCATTTCTGAACACTGGCAAGTTGCTGATTCAGAGTATTCAACTGATGATCAATATGGCTTGTCAGAGCATTCAACTGATGGTCAATATGGCTTAAATGCCGCTCATATTCTCTTTGCAAACGGTTCATTGCCTGATAAAACGACTTAGACGTTGGCGGCAGCCACCGTTTCAACCAATTTTTAAATCGACTTAACATATAGGCTCCCGACTCCTCCTCTTGCAATCGTCAATCAGCGAACGATTCGACCCGTTCCCTCAGAGTTCATGAGTGTTTCAACCTCTTTCGCGCTGATTCTAGCAAAATCGCCCAAAATGCTGTGTTTCAGACAACTTGCCGCTACTGCAAATTCAATTGCAGACTGTTTTTCCGCATAGTGATTCAGACCATAGATCAATCCGGCTGCAAAGGAATCTCCGCCGCCAACCCGATCCACAATATTTCGAATGCTATATTTTTTGCTGATAAAGCAGGCGTTTTTCTCAAATAGACACGCAGACCAGTCGTTCCAGTCGGCGCTGTGGCTTTCTCGCAGCGTAATCGCAATTTTTTGGAGGTTCCCGTAGACCGCAAAAACTTTTTGAGCTAATTCTTCGTACTTTTCGCTATCTAAAACGCTGTCAACCTCAAATCCGGTTGTAATTCCCAATGCATTTTGAATGTCTTCTTCATTGGCGATCAGTACATCTGTCAGTTCCACAAATGAAGGCATGACTTCCGTAGCCGTTTTCCCGTAATTCCACAGATTCTTTCGGTAATTCAAGTCACAAGATACGGTCACACCGTTCCTTTTTGCTGTTTTCACAGCAGAAAACGCTATCTCTGCCGCCTGCGGTGAAAGTGCCGGTGTAATCCCGGATATGTGAAACCAATCTGCATTGATCAGCACTTCCTCCCAGTCAATACTGTCACTCGCTGCTTGGGCAAGTGCAGAAAAACAGCGATCATACATAACTTGACTTGGACGCTGGTTTGCTCCCGCCTCCAGAAAGAGAATGCCCATCCGCCCCGGCACCTTAGCAATCGCTTCCGTCTTTACATTCCAACTGCGAAGTTCTCTGATACATGCATCTCCGATTGCATTGTCGGGTAGAATACTTACATAGTGGGAGTCTGCTCCATAGTTGGCTAAACTCACCGCTACATTCGCCTCTGCGCCACAAAACGAGGTTTCCAAACGGTTTCCCTGAAATAATCGCTCATGTCCAGGAGCCTTTAGTCTGAGCATGATTTCTCCAAACGAAACAGTTTTCATGATTTCCCCCTTGGTTCAGATTTTTTCACGCAAAACCGGTCTCACAAATCTCGGAGTTGTGACAAACTCTATAGGAATTTGCTTGGAATACCGTTCCAGCACGCTTTCCATTCCTGCATTCTGCCTCAGAATAACATCTCTTCGCTTCGGAATGACCAGCCCCTCATCTAAATAGTTATCCTCCGCAAGAGGAGAGTATCCGTCCATTCCTGCTATGTGTATTTTTCGAGCACCCTGCTTTATCAAAAAAGCGATTAACATGAGCCCCGCATTGTCGTTAACATACTCCTCTGTATTCAACAGCTCTATATAATCTACAACCAACACGCCGTCCGTGTTCTTCTGAATATTGGATGTAACAATGATCTTCGCATCGTCTTCTTTTGGAAGGGTTTCCCATCGCCTAAGATTGCTGACAAAAATATAGTCTGTTTTGACATTCTTTGGCTTAAAATTGACCGAAACGACAGGCATCCCTTTGGCAATCGCAGCGGACACCTTTTCCTGCTCTAAAAACACGCTCTTCCCTGGTGCCAAAATCAGGATTTCTTTCCCGCTAAAAGCCTTTCTCAGGCAATCACTGCCTTTGAATATTCTCTTCTTTCCTTGATAGGTTTCATATAGATCCCGAATATACGCCTTGTTGAAAACGCTTCGCTGCTCTCCATCGATCATGGAAAATATTTCATCCATGTTTTCAACGGCAAGCGTCTTTTTTTCATCCAGATATCCTGCATAGCTTGGGTGACAGTTATAGGATGCAGACAGATAATAAGGGAGCGAGTAGCCCCAATATTTCGTTTGATAAATCGGTGCGATTACACGGTCAACGATCTTAAGAAGCGGAACAATGTTATAATTTGCATCATGGTCTCGATTCAAATACTCCGCAAACAATTCCGTGTTCAGGTTCCCCGCGCCGCGCCCCATTCCGAGCACGGATGCATCAATAATAACCTCCCTGCTGAGACCATGTTGGCACACTGTCTGTGCATGAGAATAAGACAATTGGAGATTGTTGTGAGAATGAAACCCTATTCTGATGTTCTCGGACAAATTATTGTCAAGCAGATACATCAAACGATACAGGTCTTCCTTTCTCATTGCACCGAAAGAGTCAACCATATAAAATGCGTAAGGATCAATTTCATTCGCTTTCCCTATCAAGTTCAGAAATTCTTCGTCACTATAATTTAGGGAAACCATAGGCTGTATATAGAGCTTATATCCCTTTTCTTTTATGGCTGCACAGTAGACAAGTGCCTTTTCCATGTCTTTTTTGTGAAACGCAATTCGTAAGCCGGTTAGTCCGACGCCTGTGCAGGCAGGAATATCTTCCATGGCATAATCGCCGAAATTTATCATCGCAACAAAATCGGAACTTCCATATTTTGGAATTACCTCGTTAGCTATTTCGATGCTCGCCATGCGGCTTGAGTTTTTGTCTTCTTTCCACGCTTGCGATAGATATCCACATTCAATAACATCAATATTGGCATCAACAAGTCTTGATAAGATTTCTTTAATGTTATTGCTTCCAAAAAGCCAGTTGTTGATATATCCTCCATCACGCAAAGTACAGTCCAATAGTCTTATCTTGCTCATCTGTTACTCCCTGTCGATCTTCTCTGCCATGAGACACCGGACTTTCTCTAGATCATTTTGCGTATCCACCGCAGTCGTCTCTGAATCCACTTCCACAAATTGAACCCTATATCCATTTTCAATAAAACGCAGAATTTCGATATCTTCAATCTTTTCGATCTTACCGCGCGGGGTTGTACAATAGAATTGTAACGCCTCAGGTTTGAAGCCATAGACGCAAACCTGCTTGTAGTACTGATACTGAATACTGCCCTTGGGATATGGCGCAGTACTACGAGTCAGATAAACTCCGATTCCTTCTTGGTTGGTTATAACTTTAGGGACGGTAAAGTTTACCACATCAACAGGATTTTGGATGGCCGTCATAAGATTAGATACTTGAAGGTCAGGATTGGAAAAGAACGGTTGAATTGCTTTTGAGATCGTTTCAGGTTCGATCATAGGTTCATCACCTTGAATGTTCACATATAAATCCGCTGGGATCTTTCTGGCAACTTCTCCAATGCGATCAGTCCCTGTAGGATGCTCATCCGATGTCATAATCACATTGACACCCAACTTTTTGCATTCCGTTTCGATTCTTTCATCTTCCGTAGCTACTACCACATAGTCAAGTTCCGGCACCTTCATGCATTGCTGATACACCCACCAAATCATGGGCTTTCCACAGATCTCAGCAAGAGGTTTTCCAGGAAAACGACTGGATTTATAACGAGCCGGAATAATCCCCACAACTTTCATAATCACGATATCCTTTCAAAAACTTTGATGTTGTTATTCCTCGTTAGCGGCTGTTCCCTCATGTCTCAGAGGGATACGCTGTTGTATAAAAATCATTTTGAAATAATAATTTGCAAAATGCCTGCACGCTTCAACTCCCTCCACCACGCAGCAGAACGGAAGGGGTTTTAGTTCTCGCTCTCTCCATGTCACATATGTTGCAGTGCGAAAATCGCTCCATACAACACCTCGTCAACAAACGGGAAGACCACTCTCATTTGGTATAGCGATCCCCCATGTTTATCCATTTGCGACTCAAATACAGAAATTGAATTTCACACATCCTAACACAGATATCGCTCAGCCACTCGCCGCAGATGCCTCGACACCTCTTTATCCACGAGAATATCCTCCAAATATAAGCTTTTTCCCTCCACTCCGCTGCCCCTCGGGCGCAGCAAAGTCTGCACTGTCCATCTACGCATGATAGCACATTAAATGCAAAAATACAACCTTTTTTGACGTTTTTTAAAGAACGGAAAATACATACAGGCATATTGCGCAAAACCTCCGCAAGAGAGATAGTGCCGCCAAATGCAGAAGACCGCAGGGGGGATGGTTCTCCCTGCGGTCTTCTCGCCGTGTGCGCAATGCGCGGCATCTTCAGTTTTCCTTGCTGTACGGGATGCCGAGCTTTGCCGGCACGTTGAAATTGCTGCGGAAGATCGTCAAAACGATCGTCAGGATATACGGCAGCGCGATGATAAGCTCCGTCGGCACAACAGAGCTGCCCGTGCGGAAGTAGATGGAGATCGCGTCGGCAAGACCGAACGCCAGTGTGCCAAGCACAGCGCCCTTGGGTGTCCAGTTGCCCAAAAAGCAGATCGCAAAAGCGATCCAGCCGCGGCCGCCGATGATGCTCGTGGTAAACATTCCCAGGTAGCCCACCGTGTAGAATGCGCCCGCAAGTCCGCCGATACCGCCCGCGACGAGGACCGTCAAAAAGCGGACTCGGTTGACGTTGATGCCCGCGACATCGACTGCCACGGGGTTTTCACCGGTGGAGCGGATGGTAAGACCAAGGGAGGTCTTGAAAAGCACGAACATCGAAATGGGGATCAGCACATACGCAAGATAGGTGAGGATGTTCTGGTGGAAGAAGATCTCGCCGATCACGGGGATCTTGCTCAAAAGAGGGATGGCAATTTTCGGCAGCGCGTCGATCTGCAGCGGCGTTGTGGGAACGCCGAAAAGCACGCGCTGGAAGAATGCGCACACACCGACAGCGAGAATATTCAGCGCCGTACCGGTGACGACCTGCTGCTGGCGGAGCGTAACGGTCACAAACGCGTACAAAAGCGCCATCAGCATACCGAGGATCACCGCCGTCAAAAGCCCGATAACAAGGCTTCCGGAGATATATGCCCCGACAAAGCCGCCCCATGCGCCGATGAGGAAGATACCCTCGATGGCGCAGATCATCATGCCGGTGCGCTCGGCGTAAACCTCTGCGAGTGAGCCGAGCAGAAGCGGCGTACTCATCATGATCGTGCGGGATAACAGATTGACGATCATACTCAAACACCCGCCTTTCTGATGCGCTGCTTTTCGCGCTTGTTGTCAACATAAATGCGAACGGCATACGAGGCGATAACGCACGTCATAACGATACCCTCGATCAGCTCGATGATGCTCGCCGGGATGCTCAGTCCCGGAAGACGACCCATTGTCGTACCCATGACGTTCAAAAATCCGAAGAGGATGGATGCGAAGATGCAGCCGATGGGGTTGCCGTTTGCAAGGATCGCAATACCGATACCGAACGAGCCGATGGAGCTGTTGAACTCACGCAGCAGCATATGCTGCACGCCGTTGATCTCCGTAAAGCCGGCAAGACCTGCAAGACCGCCCGCGATGAGGAAGCTTATAACATAGATGCGGCTTGACGGGATGCCCGCAAGCTCCGCTGCAAAGCGGTTTTTGCCGACAGCGCGGATGCGGAAGCCCAGCGACGTTTTGTTCAGAAGAACGGAAACGCCGACCGCGACCAAAATCGCCAAAATCAAGCCGAGATGTACGCGCGTGCCGGAAATGATGTTCGGCAGATACGCAGACTTTGCGATCGCATCCGTCTGCAAATACTCTGCCTTCGTCTCCTGCAGCGACGTGCGAAGAAGATAGTCGACAAACGCACTGATAACGTAGGTAGACATCATACTGACAAGAAATTCGTTCGCCTGGAACTTCGCCTTCGCAAGACCGATCAGCGCGCCGATCACAGCGCCGGCGATAAACGAACCGAGCAGCGCGAGGATAAGCAAAATCGGCGTCGGGACGATGTCCTGCAAGGCAAGGGAGATGGATACCGCCGCGACGGCGCCCATCGTGAACTGACCCTGCGCACCGATGTTGAAAAGGTTCGCCTTGTAAGTAAACGCAAACGCGAGGGATGTAAAGATGAGCGGTGTCGCCTTGACGAAGATCTCGCCGAGGTTGTAGCGGTCAGTGAGGATCTTGCCGAGCGTCTTTCCGCACACCTCGATGGGGTTGACATCCATGAACAAAAGGAGGCACGCGCTGATGACAAGACCGACGATGACGGCGGCAACATTATAAAAAACAGTGTTGAATCTCTTCATTGTGCCGCACCGCCTTCCTCCCTCACACCTGCCATCAAAAGACCGATGCGCTCTGTGGTAAGCTCACCATTTTTGTAAATTCCCATAAATCTTCCGTTGTGCATGACTGCGATGCGGTCACACATCTCAAAAATCTCGGAAAGCTCGGTCGAGATGAGAAGAACGCCCTTGCCCTTCTCCTTCTCGCCCATAATAACGTGATGGATGCGGTCGACCGCGCCCATATCCAGTCCGCGCGTGGGCTGGTTGAAAACGAGAAGCTTGCTGCCAACGTCGACCTCACGCCCCAGCACGACCTTTTGCTGGTTGCCGCCGGAAAGCCCGCCCGCGATATCGCCCCAGCCGGTCGCCTTGACGCGGTGCTTTTCGATCAGCGCATCGGTGTAGGCGTTGAGCTTCTTCTGGCGGATAAATCCGCGGTTGAGCCACTCCTTATCGTAGCACCACTTCAAAAAGACATTTTCCGAAAGCGTCATGTCCATCACCATGCCGTCGCGGTAGCGGTCAACGGGAACGTAGCCGATGCCCGCCTCGCTGCGGTGGCGGATGCTCGCATGGGTGATGTCCTCACCCGCAAGGTAAACGCTGCCCTCGTTCGGGTCTTTCTGACCCATGAGGACTTCACAGATGTCGTCCTGACCGTTTCCGCTGACACCTGCGATGCCGAAAACCTCGCCTTCGTGGACGGAGAAGGTGATATCATCAAGCAGTCTGCTGCCGCCCTTCTCCTGCAGCGATACACCGCGAAACTCGAGGACGGTGGGGCTTTGCGTGGTGTCTTCCTCCTTGCGCACGGGCGGAACGATCTCCTGTCCGATCATAAGACGGGCAAGCTCCGTTTCGTTCGTATCCTCACGGCGGACCGTGTCGACCACGACGCCGTTGCGCATGACAACGATGCGGTCTGCGACCTCCATGACTTCTTTCATCTTGTGGGTGATGAAGACGACACTGTTGCCTTTGGCGGTAAAGCTCTTGATAAATTGCATCAGATTGTCCGATTCCTGCGGCGTCAAAACAGCCGTAGGCTCGTCCATGATGAGAATGTTCGTGTTGATGTAAAGCGCCTTGAGGATCTCGATCTTTTGCTGCTGACCGACGGCAAGCTGCCCAACGGGCTTGTCGACCGGCACTTCGAAGCCGTAATCCTGCGCGATCTTGCGGAGCTTTTCTTCATGCTCCTTGATGGAAAGAAGCCCGTGTACATTGCCGAGGATAATGTTCTCGGTCGCCGTGTGCGTGGGGACAAGGGAAAAATGCTGCTGGATCATCGCGATGCCGCGTGCCATCGCATCTGCGGGCGTTTTGATGTTGACCTGCTCGCCGCGAACGAAGATCTTGCCCTCGTCCAGACCGTACAGACCGTAGAGGATCTTCATAATGGTGCTCTTGCCGGCACCGTTTTCGCCGAGCAGTGCGACGACTTCACCCTCACCCACTGTCAGCGAAACGTTCGCATTTGCCACGACCTTGGCGAAGCATTTGGTCACGTTTTGTAATTCTACTGCAGGAACTGCCATAATGCACCCTCCAAACCGTTTGGATAAACCGCGCCCTCCCGTAAGGGGGAGGGCGCAGATGTTTTTGTTTTTTGCCTGCGGCGCATCAGCGCCGCAGGCAAATCGGGAAGAAGAAAAAGAAGAAAAAGAGAATTAGTCAAACAGAGCCTTGAGGTCAACGGAGCCGTCCTGGAGAGCCTTCACAGCCTCATCGCAGGCAGCCTTTGCCTCTGCGGGGCAGTTTTCGGTGTAAACGGGGAAGTAGATGCCTTCGGGAACGCCGACTTCGACCATCTGGTTGCCCTTGAGGTTGCCGCCGAGCCACTCGTTGATCGCCCAAACGTACATGGTAGCATAGTCAAAGTCGATGGAAGCGACGACCGTTGCGGGATCGATGGTGGTCTGGTCGGAGGAATAGCCGACGACCTTGGCACCCTTTTCAACAGCGCCGTCGATAACGCCGAGACCGAGCTCGTTGGCGTAGACGAACATCACGTCAGCACCGGCATCGATCATGTTTTCGGACATCTGCTTGCCAAGAGCGATATCGCTCCAGCTGTTGGCATAGGCGAGGTCATAGGAAGCATCCGCAATGCCGCGCTCCTGCGCGATCTTAACAGCAGTCTTGCCGTAAACAGCCATGAGGTCCTTCATCGCCTGGTTGGGGTCGCCGCCGATCAGACCAAACTTGCCGCTTTCGGTGAGGTAACCGGCGATAACGGCTGCGAGGTAGGAAGCCTCATATTCCTTCGGGAACAGGGGGCAGAGGTTGGCAGCATCGGCCTTGGAGCCGTTGACGACCATGAAGAGGGTGTTGGGATAGCTCGCAGCAACGCTGGAAGCAGCCTCGTCAAACTGGGAGCCGGCTGCCATGATGATATCATAGCCGCGCTCTGCGTACTCACGGAAGGTGGACTCGAAGTCAGCTTCCTGAACTGCTTCAACGTACTCCATGCTGGTGCCGAGCTTCTCGTTGCAGGCGACAACGCCGGCATAGTTGGAAGCGTTCCAGCCCTGGTCGTTGATCTCGCCGGGGAGAAGGAGAACGATCTTGACATCCGCAGCGGTCTTTTCACCGGTAGCAGCATCGCCGCCGGCATCGGGAGTCGTGGTACCTGCATCGCCACCGCCGCCGCAGGCGGTCAGAAGCGCGAGCGTCATAGCAAGGGTCAAAATGAGAGACAAAAACTTTTTCATAACGTTTCCTCCATTTTCGTATGATACTTTTCACCTTTTCGGTGACCGCAACAGAATTGTATCAATTCCCCCCCGCCTCCGTCAACGCGAGAAAGCTACGGTTTTGTCGAAAATACCACACAAATCGTTCAACACGCTTTGACAAACTATGCCTTTTGCCGAGTCCTTTCCGCCTCTTCCCGTTTTTGTCCCCGTTTATTCGCCGCCGGCGGCGTAGTTTCGCCGGAACTCCAGCGGCGTCACGCCGAACTTTTTGCGAAAGGCGCTTGAAAAATAACGCGCATCGGAAAAGCCCACAAGCTCGGCAACGTCGCCGACCTTGTAGCGGATATCTGTCAGATACTGGCGTGACTTTTCAAGCCGCACCTCCATCAGATAGTCGGAAAACTTCAGCCCCGTATTCTTCTTGAAAAGCTCGGAAAGATAATTCGGCGAAATGTAGAGTGCCGCCGCAACATCCTTGAGCGTCAGCTTCCCACGATAGTTCAGGTCGATATACTCCTTTGCGCGCAGGATCAAAAGGTTGTTTGTCGGCTTTTGCGAAACGGTCGACGGCACGTTTCCGATCCGCTCTTCTTCGATCTGCGCAAGCGTTTTTGTGACCTCTTCGGGCGAGGTGGGCTTTGTCAAAAACTTCTTCACGCCGAGGTCGATCGCCCGCTGCGCATACTCAAACGTGCCAAACCCACTGAGAATGATGAACGACACGCCCTTGCAGACCTCGCGCATCTGCTCGATCATGTCAAGTCCCGTCACCCCCGGCATATGGATATCGGTAATGATGACATCCACCGTGTTTTCGCGCAAAAAGTCCATCGCACTTTCCGCCTCGGCAAACATGCCGGCAACCTCCCACGCAGGATGCATCTCAACGACCTTTGAAAGCCCCTTTCGGATCTTCGGCTCATCGTCAATAATTACGATCTTCATTCTCTCATCTCCCTCGTCGTGACCGGGATGCGCAGACAAAGCGCCGTTCCCGTGTCAGGGCTGCTCTCCACCGAAAATTCACACGCACCGTCAAAATGGAGCTGCAGCCGCCGCGCGACATTGCGGATGCCGATGCCGCGCCGCTCCTCCTCCGTACCGGCGAGGAGCCTGCGGTATCTTGCAAGCTTCTCCCCATCCATGCCCACGCCGTTGTCGCTGACGGTGATGCAGATATATTCGTCGCTGCAAACGGTCTTGACCCGCACCGTACAGGGATGCGGCGAGCCCACCACGCCATGCTTGATGGAGTTTTCAACAAGCGGCTGCAAAATAAGCTTCGGCACATGGAAATTTTCATACGCCGCATCCAGCTCCAGCTCATACTCGAGCTGATCTTCCAGCCTGTTTTTCTGCACCATCAGATAGTTCCGCGCGTTGTCGTACTCCTCATGCAGCGTCACCATCGAAGCACCGGTGTTCATACTGTACTGCATGAGCTTTGCCATTGCCACAACGATACTGCTGATGTCTGTCTGCCCCCGCTCAATGAGCATCCAGTTGACCGAGTCGAGCGCGTTATACAAAAAATGCGGATTGATCTGCGCCTGCAGCGACTCGATCTCGGCGTTCTTTTGCGCAAGCTGCTCGCGGTATACGCGGTTGATGAGTGTGCGGATCTGATCGACCATATAGTTAAAGCTGTCCGTCAGCTCCCCGATCTCATCACGCCGATCGTTTTCAAGCTGCACCTCAAAGTTGCTCTCCTGCACCTGGTGCATCCCCTCTTTGAGCCGCAGCAGCGGGAGCGTGATCATACGCGAGAGCGCCATCTGCAAAAGCACAGCGACCGCAGCGCAGCACAGCACCAGAATGCCGACGTACCGCCGCAGCGAGCCGCTCTCGGAAAAGAGCATCTCCTCCTCGACCGCCGAAAAGGAGACCCAGCCCGTCATCGCGTTATACTGCGCGCAGCAAAAATAGTCCTTTCCATCCGCCGAAGCGTTGAAGCGCCGCCGCCCGCTTTGATACTGCTCCATTGCGGTTTTCGCCAGCTCGCCTGTCACCATGCCGTCGCTGTAAATGATCTTTCTGTCACGCCCGACAAGAAAGCTCCGCTGGCGTGGGATGACCTCCTGATCCATCAAGACGGCATTTGCGACCTGCCTTCTGTCGACCTCCAAAATGAGCGTGCCGAGTATCTCGCCATCCGCGCCGCAGATGGCACGAAACACCTGCATGGGGAGCGCACCTTTTTGCCGCTCAAGGAAAATGCTCCGCGTCTGACCGGACCACTGCGTTTTCTCAGGCTGCATTGCCGCCGCCGCGCAGAGGGCCGGGAGCATCGTCGGGTCTGTGGTAAGCTTTTCCTCGCTTGCATAGACCCTCCCCTCTCCAAGAACGATCGCCGCCGCGCTCACCTCTCCAAAAGGCTCAACAAGCCCACGGCAAAGCGCGACGAGCCGCTCCTCCTCTGCTCCGACCTGCACAGTCTCCAGCGCGCCCGAAATGCCGGAGGCGAGGACCTGCGTCGTCTTTTCAAGCTGGCGCACACGCACGCTCAGGCTGATATCAATGCGGTTGAGCGCATCGGCAAGGCTCTTTTTTGTTGATTCTCGAACGACCGTATTCGCCCGATCATAGGAAAGATAGCCGATCATGATGCTGATGATCAAAAGCGGCGTCACACTGACCAGCACCAGCTTTTTCCAAAAGACCATATTTTTGAAAGCATTTTTCATCCGCGCACCCCCTCCGCTTTTAATACGCCCTCACGCTATTTTACCGCACATCAGTGTATTTTGACAAGCGAAAGGAATGACAAAAGGACAGGACGGCAGTGCCATCCTGTCCTTTTGTTAAAAAGTCTCGCAGAGCTTCTCACCGAAGCTCAATGAACTTCGCGTAAGCGTATCCGCTCACATCATCGAAAACACCACGCGGTTGTTCGACTCAGCCATGCGGGAGACGATCGCCGCCGTCTCTGCACGGGTGATATAGGTTTGTGGACTAAACGTGCCGTTGGCATCACTGCCGGTCAAAATACCCGCACGATAAAGCTCGTACACGAACTCGGCATAACTCGCCGACATTTTCACATCGGGAATTGCATTGTCCGCAACGGTGTTGATCTGTGAAAGCGCCTCATCCGGTAGGCTGTTCGCAAAAATTTCTGCAAACTGCGCCCGTGTTGCCTTCTGTGTGGCATCACAGTTGTAGTAGTCCTTGCCGATGATCCCATTCGCACGGGCATAGTCCAAATACACCTGATACCACTTGCCGCTACTTTGTATGAAGTTTTCCGTTCCAGTCGTGTAGATGCTGTGGATGCGCGATGCCATCGTTACCGCCTCGGCGATCGTCACATAACCGTAGGGGTTGAATGTTGTCGCGCTGTCACCCTTCATCAAGCCGAATTCAAAGGCATCCTCGACATTTTCCGTGTACCACTGGTTCGCGGGAACATCGCTGAACTGATCCTGGAAATAGACGGTGATGTGCTCAAAATGAACATCTCTTCCAGCCAGTGTCTTCTTCTCGTCTTTGATCGTCAGAGAGAACTCTTTTTTTGCCTCTCCCGCCTCGTTTTCCGCCGCGATCACAAAGTTGAAAGAACCAGATCCCTGCGGCACACCGCTGATCGTGCCGGTAGCTTCGTACAAGGTAAGCCCTTCCGGCAAAAGACCTGCGCTTACACTCCATTTGATCGGTGCCGAGCCACCTGCGGACAAAATCACCTGATAACTCTCGCCGACTTTGCCGCTGGGAATCGTCTGCGTCGTGATGGTCGGCATAGTCTGCGCCGTTGTCACCGTCACAGTGCAGCTTGCTGTTTTATCTCCCACGGTCGCCGTGATCGTCGCGTGACCCACTCCAACTGCGTCCACTCTGCCATTTACTACTATCACAACAGCGTCGTTGCTGCTCCATTCTACCGCTGCGCTGCTCGGAGATGCAGTCGCGCTGATTGCGGCGCCCTCGCCGACTTTCAGTGAAAGCGCGCTTCGGTCAAGCGAGATTTGATACGCGGGCAGCGGAACGATCGTCGGTGGGTCAGGAAGGATGCTTGCAAGCGTTGTAAAGCTCTTGATCTCTCCCCATGTGATTGTATAGTCGCTTGCCTTGGCGTAGACTTGATAATAATACGTTGTTCCGGGCGTAAGCATCTTTCCACAATCTTCAGTGTCGTATCGGCAGTCTGCACTGTTTGCATTGATGAATTCGTATGCAAACAGCGTCATACTGTCGGGAGCTTCGCCTAAATGCATACCGCACTCGATAAGACCGATACCGGAGGATGTGACCTGTCCGTGAAGGACCGCACTCGTCTGCGTAATAGGATCGGCGGACAACGTGGCGGCAGTGACGGAAGAGGCTGTCGTAAAGCTCCTAATTTCTCCCCATGTGATTGTATAGTCGCTTGCCTTGGCATAAACTTGATAGTAATATGTTGTTCCGGGCGCAAGAGGGCGACCGCATTTTTCGGTATCATAATCACACGACGCACTATCCGCATTGATGAATTCATAGGCAAATAAGGTCATATTGTTAGGAGACTCACCCAAGTGCATACCGCACTCGATAAGACCGATACCGGAGGATGTGACCCGTCCGTGAAGGACTGCACTCGTCTGCATAATAGGATCGGCACCCATAGTGGTGGCTGTAACAGAGGTTGCAGGTGTTGCAGGGGCGCTGACCTCGTGCGAATGTGGATATTTGCTCGCTCCGGAATTTGGGGAAATTGCTACATATCCCTGCGCAGCAAATTCGCAATAAGGATCATGTCCCGACCACTCAAAATGCAAATGATAGCCTGTTGCTGTTCCCGTCTTGCCAACATAGCCAACCGTATCCCCCGCTTTGACCTGTGTGCCCACAGAAAAAGGCGAAAGATTGGTCATATGCCCATAATAAGAGTATGTTCCATCCGTATGCGCTATAACGAGATAGTTCCCGCCTTCGCTTCCAAACGTATTCGTTATTACTTTTCCATCCCCTACCGCGTATATCGGGGTATTTGCAGGTGCCACTATATCCATAAGGATGTTTCCATCCTCACTTTGGTTTTTTAAAGGTCCCCACGTATAGATATAGCTGGAATGAGGTCCCCATGTGTATGAGGATAAAACAGATACAAGGTATGGAGATGACTTCACCGGCAGCGGAAAACAATTGGCCTTTAAATCTTCAGCGTGGACTGTTGATACCATCGTTATCGCCATGGTCAGAACCAATACGATAGCTGTCAAATGCTTTCTTACTCTCATTTTTACCTCCCAAAAAGTTATTATATATCCTTTTCGGATATGCAGTCTATTTTAACATATCCGAATCGGACATACAATAACTTTATCAAAAAAAGAGGTGACCGAGATGGAGCTTGACTATCACGCGATCGGCGTCCGCATTCGCCGTTTCAGAAAAGAGCAGGGGCTGACCCAGCAGACGCTGGCGGAGCTTTCCGAGCAAGAGCCGTCCAACATCTCACACATTGAGCGCGGCGCAACGAAGCTGAGCCTTCCAACGATCGTCAAGGTCGCCAACGCCCTCGGCGTGACAGTGGACGATCTTCTGTGCGACAGCCTTGAGACTTCCAGAGCGGCGTTTGAAAGGGAAGCCGCCGGGCTTTTGTCCGACTGCACGCACCGCGAGCTTCGGATCATCACAGGAACGATGCGGTCTTTGAAAGAGCAGCTCAGAAAAACAAACGCGAATGAATCATAACCACCGATAAAGCGGTGTTCCCGACATGGCATCGGGAACACCACTTCGTTCTGTCTGTGGTATTCTATGTGGTCAGCGGAAATGCGAAAAATCGCATCACACCAAAAAGTTGCCAAGAGCAAAATAAAACACCCGAAATCCGAAGATTTCAGGTGTTTTCTGGAGCTGCTGGGCAGATTCGAACTGCCGACCTCATCCTTACCAAAAAGCCCTCTCGCTTTTTATGACGTACCCATTCATGTTAGGAAATATCCCCGAATCCCTTGTTCTGCAAGGGGTTCGGGATTTTCTTTTTTCAATTGACGTTATCGAGTTTTTCCCTGTATTAGGACGTTTTAAGCCGTTTGTTGGAAGATTTGTTGGAAGGCAACTTGTCTGCACACCATGCTTTACAGAATCATTTCGTCGCTTTCAGCGAAAAAACAGCCTCAAGGGAAGATAAAATATCAGCCACGGCGACACCCTCTATGCCCAGCGATCTCAAATCCACGGGTTCACGCTCCATTGCACCAATAAAATCTCTCAAATCTTTTCCAACTGCATCACTGACCACGATCCTTGCTTGCGGATCAACGATGGAAAACAGCCGAAAAACATCATTCTTGTGCTTTTTCAGATCCTTCTCGTTGACATGGCCGCCCTCCGCTTTTCTCTGAGACAGATCAAGCCACGCCTTCGCCTTAAATGCAATCAGGTATTCAGCGCCGAGCACGGAGATCCCATCGACCGTCTTTCTGCCGGACAGCATGAGATTGTAATAATCATCGTTCAGCATGATAGCTGAGAGACTGGAAATATCCTCGGAAACGGGCAGCGGCGTCAAATGTACTTCAGGATGGTTCATCTGGAAGTTCGGTCGCTTGGAAAACAACTCGATCATCTTGGGATAGTTTGGTGTCTGAGGCTCGGTAAAGCGATAAAAATGAGGAACGTCCGAATTGCGCCAACCGCATTTGTACCCGCCGGCTTTTATGTAGCTCCAGAAAATTGGAGCAAATTCTTCGAAGCGATTTTCGATCAGCAGGATCATATCAATGTCACGGGTCGCACGAAAATCCAGCGCCGCCTCGCTCATCAGAATATCACAGGCTGTTCCTCCGATAATCGTATAGCAATCTTCATATCCCGCAAATGGGTACGGAATGATTCAAAGCCGATTACCATTTGTGTGCCTCCATCATCTCTTCAACCGCAATTTCTATGCGCTCATCTTGATTGTTCACCAAAGAAGCAGCCAGCGAAACCACATCTACCATGCCGCTCTCCGCAAGCAAGTCGGGGGCATATTTCCAGACTTCCAGTTCTATATAATCTGCCCCACTATACCAGGCCGGATCAACGAGTTCCAGACCACTTTCCTGATACTGTTTATATGCTCTCCGGGCAATCGCTCTGCAAGCTACCGGTGGTGGATTGAGCATA
This sequence comes from Oscillospiraceae bacterium, assembly GCA_017408525.1. Classification (GTDB taxonomy): domain Bacteria; phylum Bacillota; class Clostridia; order Oscillospirales; family Oscillospiraceae; genus RGIG2163. The sequence continues at coordinate 1,746 of JAFQUN010000108.1, read as the reverse complement.
GTTCTCTCCGCAAGCGCGGATTCGCCGCTCAACGGCAGAGCATCAAACTCATGTTTCCATTTGACAAACACGCGCTTCTGTACCGGATCGATCAGATGTGCCTTAGCTTTCTCATACAGCGCGGCTCCACTGCCAGTAGGAAGCACCAAATCACTGCGACCGACTTTTTGGGTTTCCACCAACCCAAGAGATGCCAATTCCTGAACGGCACGAGTGATATTCATTGCAGAAACACCCAGCCGATTGGCCAGTTCAACCTTTTTAAGCATTGCAGCCTCGCCACGGTATAACAAGTACAACAGCAGAGATTGGGATGCCGACGAGAGTTTTGAGACAGCTCTTCGTCCAGCGGCAGCTCGTTCCTGCAAGGCAACACCAAGGCAAGGCAAATACATCTGGCTTCCCGGCACAACGAAGGAAATCCGCTTTTCTATGAGTGCTTTTCTCTGATAGGTCGTCAGTTTTTCAAAGCAGAGAACCGGCTCTCCGCTCCAGTATTCAGACAGTTTTTTCCATTGTTTCTGAAAGGCCGTCAGATTAAAGGATGCCGCTTCCATATAAATGAGCAGCAACTCTGCCCCCTCAACGGACAGCACCGAATATTTACGGCCATTCCTCAAGTATAACGGCAGGTGTTCTGCCTCGCTCCATGCCGCCTCTTCAGCAGTCATACCGAGGGTTTCTTTCAAATACTGAAGCATCTAACTCACCTCGCACAAATAATACCACGTCGAATGTTAGTATGCAATATTTATGTTAGAATTATTCTGTCCATTCAGTATTGATTTTGATAACCTAACACCGGAAACAACTCATCACATTATCAAAACAAAAGAGAAACCCCCGCAGGGATTCCTCCGATCACAGGCCCCACGAGCTTCTGCGACCTAATCACTGAAATGTAAGCATCGGTATATATGCCGACAGCAAAACATAATTTGTTTGCCACAGAAAACGGGACGGCATTTCAATGCCGCCCCGTTTTGAACGTATGGCCTGTTTACTTCAAAATTTCCTCACAAAACCGCATGATCATGGTGGCGATCTGTGCGCGGGTGCCCTTACTTTCGGGCGCGAGGATCATGCCCTCGCCGTCCGGGTCGTTCATGCCCTGCACCATGTCGGAGCCGCAGGCCCACTGCATAGCGGGGATGGCGTACTCGGCCACATCAAAGGCATCGTCATAGGACAGGATATTGGTGTTCTCCCCAACGCTCACATCGTATCCCTTGTACTGGGCGTAGCGCCAGAGGATTGTCACCATCTGCTCACGGGTCACGGCGTCATCCGGCCCCCAGCATCCGTTGCCATAGCCGCCGATAATGCCCTCGGACTTCGCCCAGCGGATCGCCTCGGTGTACCATGCCTCCGCCTTGACATCCTCAAAGTCCAGCAGATAGTTGACCACGGGGCTGCCCTCCAGCCGCCAGAGCATCACGGCGATCATGGCGCGGCTGGTGTCCGTGTTCGGCTTGAAAATACCGTTGCCATAGCCGGTCATCAAGCCCTTTTCGATGATGTAATGCACGCCGTCGTGATACCACGCCGTTGTCTCTGCGTCGGTGTAGGGCCAGATGGGGCAGGTATGGTCGCCGGGGCAGGTGGAGTAGCTGCCGTCCGAGACAAAGGCCGCCGTCACCGTGACCTTGCGGCTTGGCATCTTAAAGGTAAAGGTGCCGTCGCCCTTATCAGTCAATTCGATTTTGTTGCCCTGGCTGTCGGTCACAGTCAGTTCATCCAGCGCAT
>JAFQUN010000107.1 GCA_017408525.1 Oscillospiraceae bacterium | reverse complement strand
CAGCGTGTTGCCCGTGCAGGGCGCGATGACGAGCACATCGGCATAGTTTTGCGGGCCAAAGGGCTCGGCTTCCACGATGCTGCGAATTGCGCGATGTCCCGTCAGTTCCTCCACGCGGCGAAGAAAGTCCTCCGATGCACCAAATCGGGTATCGTACCGCAGTGCATTCTCCGAAACGATGGGGATCAGCTAGTGTTCTTTTACCAAGGCTTCGATGCACCCGAGCAGTTTCGTATGGTTGCAGAACGAGCCGCACAGGGCAAAGCCGATTTTCAGTTTACGCATCCAATTCCTCCAAGCTTTCCATTACGATTTTCTTCATTGCCACAGCCGCCGTTTCCGGTGCACAGCGCCCGGGAAGACCTCCGCCGTTTACGACGCAAAGGCCCAGAGCGTCCGCCGCCGCAGTGTCAAACCCCGGCGAAGAGGCAAGTTCGATAAGCAGACAATTCCTCTGCAGTTCGCCAAGGAGCGTACCGTTCATCAACAGCTTCGGCACAGTGTTGAACACCACGCGAAATCCCCCCAGAGCCCCTGCAAGTTTCCCACTGTGCAGTCCTTCGTACCCATAGTTTTCGATCCACGCCAGATCGCTCGCTTTGCGCGCTGCCACGCTCACCCTTGCGCCCAAGGCGCGCAGATGGTGCGCAAGCAGCTTGCCAATGCGCCCGTAACCGAGCACAAGACAGCGCGTACCGTGCAGTGTGACGGGAAGATGGGTCATCGCCAGTTCCAGCGCGCCTTCCACCGTCGGCACGATATTTCGCACCGTGAAATCCTCGCGGTCCATGTAGTCGATAAGCTTCAGCCCCCGCGCCGACGCACGAACATAGTCATCCGCGCGAATGCCGCCGCCAAAGATGGTCTGCTCGGGTGTAAGATGGGAAAACAGTTCCTCAACCGAAAGCTCCGTCCCCGTGACCTTTCCCTGCCGCGACAGCGGGATCGGCAGCAGCACTGCCTGCGCACCGACAGCCGCGGCAAGCGGCACAGCATTGAGCGCATCCAGCCCCCATGTACACACTTCGTACCCTTCGTCACACAGCAGCTTTGCGAGCAGGACACTGCGTCTGTCCCCACCCAGCACCGCAACACTTCGTTCCATCATGATCCCCCCTCCTTTCCATCTATGCTGCATCAGCGCAATCTGTGATTGCACGGAAGGCGCAAGTATGGTAGAGTGGAACAAAACGGACAGGAGGACACCAATGCGCTATCCTTATCTTCTTTTTGACGCGGACAACACGCTCTTTAATTTTGACGAGGCAAACGCCTATGCATTCAAGACGGTCTGTGACGCGTTTTCCCTCCCTTATTCGCAGGAGCTTTACGCCTGCTATAAAAAGCACAATCGCGCCGCATGGGATAAGTTCGACCGCGGGCTTGCCACGAAAGAGCAGATCGTTATCGAACGTTATGTAAACTTCCTTGATGAGATCGGCTCTTCGCTCGACCCCATCGAGTGCAACCGCGTACAGCTCGAAGGGCTGGGCAACGCTGTGTTTCTCCTCCCGCACGCGCTCGAGGTCATCGAAACGCTCTTTAAAACGCACCGCCTCTTCCTTGTGACCAATGCCGTCGCCCCGGTGCAGAAAAGCCGCCTTGCCAAGTCGCCTCTCGCACCGTATATCGAGCAGGCCTTCATCTCCGAAACAGCAGGCGCATCAAAACCCTCGCGCGCGTATTTTGAGTACGTTTTCGCCCACATCGACGGCATCACGAAGGAAAACTGCCTCGTCATCGGGGACTCCCTCGCAACCGATATGCAGGGCGCGAACAATTTTTCCCTCCCCTGCTGCAGGTATAATCCCAAGGGTGCAAGGAACGACAAAGGACTTCGCATCGACCACGAGATCACGGATCTTAGCGAGTTGTTGGAAATCGTATAAAAAAGAAAAGCACCGCTTTGCGGTGCTATTCTTTTTTCGTTTTCTTACTTCTTGTCGATCGCAATGAAGATGAAGCTGCTCACAGCCAGCAGCAGGGGATAGAACAGATTGGGGATGACCTCAAAGGCCGAGACCGTATAACCCAGAGACTGCGCGGCGGAGATCGCCACGAGCATCTGTGCACCGTAGGGGATAATGCCCTGGAAAATGCAGGAGAACGTATCGAGGATGGACGCGGCCTTGCGCGGGGAGATGCCATATTCCTCGCTCATCTCCTTGGCGATGGGGTTGGCGATAACGATGGCAACGGTGTTGTTCGCCGTAGCGATATCCATCGCGCCGACGAGCAGGCCCATGCCGATCTGGCCGCCCTTGCGGCCCTTGAACGCGGCGCGGATCCAGGAGAGCAGAGCCTCAAAGCCGCCGTACTCACGCATCAGCGCGCAGATGGCAGAGACGAGGATAGCGACCATGGCGGTTTCGAACATACCGGCGGCGCCGCTGCCCATGGAGGAGAGGAGCGCCGTCACCTGCGTGGCGCCGGTGGCAAGCATGATGACAGAGCCGGAGACGATACCGATCAGGAGCACAACGAACACGTTGATGCCGATGATGCCGCCGATGAGCACGAGCACATAGGGGATGATCTGGATGAGGTTATACTCGGGGATAGCCGTGGCAACAACGTCTGCATTGAGAGACAGAACGATGATCAGCACAAGCGTTGCAAGCGCGGCGGGAAGGGCGATATGGAAGTTCTCGCGGAACTTATCTTTCATCGCGCAGCCCTGACCGTTGCAGGCGGCGATGGTAGTGTCGGAAATGAAGCTCAGGTTGTCGCCGAACATGGCGCCGCCCATAACGGAGCCGATGCAAAGGGGCAGGGAGAAGCCGGAGGCTGCAGCGATGGGCACGGCGATGGGCGTAATGAGCGTGATGGTGCCGACGCTCGTACCCATGGCGGTGGAAACGAAGCAGCTGACGACAAAGAGAACGGCAACAGCAAAACGTGCGGGAATGATGCTCAGCATAAAGTAAGCAACGCTTTCGGCGGAGCTTCTGCCAACGACGCCTACGAAGACACCGGCGGTCATGAAGATAAGGAGCATTGTGATAATGTTCTTATCGCCAACACCCT
>JAFQUN010000106.1 GCA_017408525.1 Oscillospiraceae bacterium | reverse complement strand
GGCCGCGCATACTGGCACCGTGCCGTGCCCGAGATGCTCTCACTCTTGGAAGCGGCGTGCGCGGAGGGCGTGTGCGTCGGCTATGACGTCTACCCCTACACGGCGGGGTCGACACAGCTCATCCACATCCTCCCGCCGGAGGCAAAGGCGTTCACGCTCGAAGAGGTTTCGCAGCACCTGCGTGAGCCGTCCGCACGCAAAGCGATGCGTGAGCGGATGCGCACGGGTACGGATTTTGAGAACATCTCGCTTCTTGTCGGGTGGGAGAATATCGTCGTCTCTTCCGCCGCACACGAGTATCTGCGCAGATATGAAGGCTTCTCCATCGCAGAGATCGCCGAGCGTGAGGGGCGCGACCCCTTCGACTGCGCGTTTGACCTGCTTGCAGCCGACACCTGCGGTACAACGATGATCGACCGCATCACCTGCGAGGAGGATATCGAGTGCATCCTGCGCGGGGAGGGGAGCTGCGTCATCTCCGACGCGATCTATCCGACGGCGGGAATGTGGCATCCGCGCGTTTGCGGCAGCTTTGCGCGGCTTTTTGAGGAATATGTTGTTCGACGCGGCGCGCTGACGGTGGAAAAAGCGGTGCAGAAAGCGACGAGCCTTCCCGCGCAGCGGCTCGGTCTTTCGCAGAAGGGCCGCATCGCCGAGGGGATGGACGCGGACATCGTGCTTTTTGACCTTGCGCGCGTGCATGAGACAGGTACATTCGCCGAGCCAAAGCGCTGCGCCGAGGGATTCGACTTTGTGATGGTCGGCGGGAAATTCGCCGTCGACGGCGGAAAAATGACCGGCGTTCGAGCGGGCGGCGTCCTGCGGGGACGGTTTTGAAACTCCGCCCTTGCCGCGTGCGGATAAAAGGTGTATAATCAAAAAAGCGGGCTTGCCCGAGAAAGAAAGGAGCAAGGGATATGCGTGTTATCGATATAGAGGTCATCAACCAGGGTATGCGTAACGAAACGCAGTTTGTCCTGCAGTGCGAGGAGATCTTTCACGACAAGATCGGCGCCGCCGCTGCGACCATCCTTGCCTCAAAGGAGGAAAAGCCGTTCGTCTGCCTCACAGGTCCCTCCGGCTCGGGCAAGACGACGACGGCGATGCGGTTGAAGGCGTATCTTGAAAACCTCGGCGTGAGTGTCCGTCTTTTGAGCATGGATAACTTCTTCACGCCGCTTGCCGAGCGCTCTTCTGACATTGAGGACTGGGAGGATCCGCGCTGCGTCAATGCCGACCTTCTGATCGAGAGCATCGAGCAGCTTGCCGAGGGAAAAGAAGTCCGCCTTCCCGTTTACGACTTCAAAAAGGGTGATATCGGCGGCTATACGACGATGCAGGGCGATAAAAACGCCATCATCATCGCCGAGGGCATCCATATGCTCAACCCCCTGATCTTTGACCGCGTGCGCGACCGCGCAAACGGTGTGTACGTTGCCCCGCGCACGCGTATCATCACCGCCGACGACAAGATCATCCGCCCCGAGCAGCTTCGCGTTGCCCGCAGGCTCATCCGCGATTACAACACGCGCGGACACTCCCTGCGCGACACGGTCGAGCGCGCACGCAGCGTCGACCGCGGCGAGCTGAACTACATCATGCCCAACAAGCCCAACGCGTCCATCCACATCGACTCGTTCCACGATTACGAGCCGTGCATCCTTGCGCGGTATCTTCGCGAGATCCCGCAGTTCAACGAGGAGCTTGACGATGCGTTCGTTGCCGAGCATGGGCTGACCGACCTTGTGCGCGTGGTGAAGAACATCACGCCGCTTCGCACCGACTATGTTCCGCTCGATTCCATCGTGCGTGAATTTGTCGGCGGCAGCAAATTTGAATATTGATACGAAAGATGGGGATCGCCGCACGGCGACCCCCATCTTCGGGCTTTCGAAAAAGTGGCTTCGCCACTTTTTCGAGTCTTTTGCGCCCCGCTGCAGCGCACGCATTGTCCGCCCAAAGCGGACAAAACGCACGTTTGCGGGGCGAGAAGTATTTTCTCCGACGTACACGCCGCCGGAGAAAATGATTTGGCTCTATTTCGCGGCAGCATCATTCGCCCGTGATCTCGCGGTACATGAGCGCAGCGTCGGCCTTTCCGGCGTTTTCATTGATGCTCAAAACCTCGACGGTGAGCGTGCGCGAACCGAACGCAATCGCGATCCTGTCACCGACCTTCACATCGTATGACGCGCGGGCAACGCGCCCATTGACGCTTACGCGCTCGCCGTCGCATGCTTCGTTGGCGACGGTGCGGCGCTTGATAAGGCGCGAGACCTTGAGATATTTGTCAAGACGCATACGGCCCCTCCTTCCCGTTAGTGCGGAAATGTCAACAGCGAAAAAAATCGATGCGGGAGATCCCGCATCGATTTTCTGCATATGGAGGCTTTACTTGGCAACGGCATCCTTAAGAGCCTTGCCGGCCTTGAAAGCGGGGACCTTGGAAGCGGGGATCTCGATGGTCTCCTTGGTCTTGGGGTTACGACCGGTGCGGGCAGCACGCTTTTTGACCTCGAAAGAGCCAAAGCCGACGAGCTGAACCTTATCGTCCGCCTTCAGAGCGGAAACGATGGACTCGATGGTGGCGTTGATGACAGCCTCGGTGTCCTTCTTGGAAATGCCGGAAATTTCGGCTGCGGCTGCGATGAGTTCAGTCTTGTTCATAGATGTTACCCTCCTAAATTTTACCGACGATCGTCGGCAGGTATATTCCTAAAATGAGATGTCTCATATTTAGAACCGATTTATTCCGCCTTTGCGCGGCGCCAGAGCTTGTCCAGCGCTTCGGGGGAAAGCGTTTCGAGCGAAACGCCCTCTTTTTCGGCAAGGCGTTCCATCGCGGTAAAGCGCGTGATGAATTTCTCGCACGCTGCGTGCAGTGCATCCTCGCCGTCAACGTTCAGAAAACGCCCGACCTTCACGGCGGCAAAGAGTACGTCGCCAAGCTCCTCGGCATAGTTCGTGCCGTTTGCGACAGCCGCCTCCAGCTCGCACTGCTCCTCGCGGAGCTTGTCCATCGCGCCGGAAACATCCGCAAACTCAAAGCCCGCCTTCGCCGCTTTGCTTTGCAGCTTGTCCGCGCGCCAAATCGCAGGAAGGCTTCTTGCAACGGCATCGAGTGCGTCGGACGCTGTCGAAAAGCCTTTTTCGCGGCGCTTTTGCTCCTCCCAATGCACCATCACATCGTCGGGCGTTTCGGCGTTTTCGCTGCCAAAAACGTGCGGATGGCGGAAAATGAGCTTTTTGCACACGCCGTCGGTCACATCGGCAAGCGTGAAGCGCCCCGCCTCCTCCTCGATACGGATGTTGAAGAGCACCTGCATCAAAACGTCGCCAAGCTCCTCACACATGAGCTTGGGATCGTCGCGGTCAAACGCCTCGGCAGCCTCGTAGGCTTCTTCCAAAAAATTGCGGCGGTTGGACGCGTGCGTCTGCTCCCTGTCCCAGGGGCACCCCTCCGGCGAGCGGAGGATGCGCAATATCTCAACAAGGTCATCGACCCCGTAAGCGGACTTATAAAGAAAATCTACCATAGATATATCCTCAATGCAAGTTATTTTTAACGAATTTGCTTCTTTTCACAATACTTCGTCATTTAATACGAAGAATACGCCCGATTTTTGCTCCCTTCGGTAACAAAGCGAGATCCTCCGCCGTAATGACGCGAAAAATTATAACCAACACAAGGTACACCACGACTGCCGCACCGACCGCACCGATCGTACCGATGGCGTTCGGAAGCGAGAGCGCACCGCAAAGCACCGCGTACACGCCGCGCGCAAAGATGCCCATGATAAGCGACGCTGCAAGCGGCTTTATAAAAAGCGGGAGATAGCGCGGAGCCGTGGGCATGATGCGCCGGACGAGAAAGAGGTTTGCAAGCGCGGCGATGGCAAAGCACAAAAGCGTACCGACCGGCGCGCCATGAATGTTGACAGACGGAATGGCAACAAGATTGTAGTTGACGATGATCTTGGCGATGCCGCCGACAAGCATGGTAACAACAGGGAGATTCGGATGCCCGTGCGCCTGCAAAATAGAGTTTGAGATGAGCATAATGCTCACAAACGCGGAAGCAACACCAAGCACCGAAAGGAGCGAGCCGCCGAGCACGCTGTCATATTTGGGATAGAGCAGCAGCATGATCGGCTGCGCCATCACGGCAAGACCGACCGCCATCGGGAACGCCAAAAGCCCCGTGATGCGAAGAGACGACTCGACGATCGACGCCGCGCCGCGCGAATCGCGCCGCGCAAGCGCGGCGGAGACTGCGGGGATGATGGACGAGGTGAGCGCGACCATAAACGACGCCGGAAGATTGTAAAGGTTCATGCCGGAGGCATAGGTGCCGTAAAGCACGCGGGTCTTGTCGAGCGAATAGCCAAGCGCATTTTGAAGCTGCCCCTGCACAAGCGACGTGTCGATAAGCGTGATGACCGAGACCATGCACGACGAGAGCGTGATGGGAACGGCGATGGAGAGAAGACGGCGCAAAATCGCGCTGTCGGGGTCGGGTGTATCGTTTGATGTGACCTTTTCCGCCGCACGGGTGCGAAGGAAATTAACAAGCATATAGGCAAGCGCGAGGATCGTGCCGATGGTAACGCCCCAGATCGCACCTGCGGCGGCAATATAATCGGGGAACCCAAGGTGCAGAAGATAGGCAGCAAGTCCAAGCCCGACAAAAAGCTTGCAAAGCGCCTCCAAAATTTGCGAAACGGCTGTGGGCGTCATGCGGAAATTGCCCTGCGCGTAGCCGCGGAATGCGCTAAGGCACCCCACGCAGACGACGGCGGGCGCAAGGGCGCGGATACCGTGGGCAGCGCGCTCGTTGTTCAAAAGTCCCGCGAGCATATCGTTCCCAAACCACATCAGCGTGAACGAGAGCGCGCCCAAAAGGAGGAATGCGGAAAGCGACACGCGGAAAATGCGGCGCACCTGACGCGTGCGGCCAAGCGTGTTCGCCTCGGACACCATCTTTGAAAGCGCAACGGGCAGTCCTGCCGTTGAGATGTTCAGAAACGTCGCGTAAATATTATAGGCGTTGTTAAAATCCGCCGTGCCCGCTTCGCCAAGAATGTTGCCCAGCGGGATCTTGAAAAGCGCGCCGATGACCTTAACGATGGCGATACCGGCGGCAAGCACTGCCGCACCGCCCCAGAAGGATTGCTTTTTGCCGTTTGCCATACTTGCTCCTTACGTCGCTCCGCAAAAAAGACGTCATCTTTTTTGCAAAAGCATTTACATCTTTTCAAGGCACTTCAAAATGAGCGCCGAAAACGCAGGGCGCGTTGCCTCTGCGGCGGCGTTGACATCCTCGCCGAGGATGGGGGCGCTTGTGACGCCCGCGGCAGGGTTTGCCGAAAGGCTGAAGCCGAGAACGCGCATCCCGCAGTGTCCTGCGGTGATGACCTCCGGCACGGTGCTCATGCCGACATTGTCCGCACCGAGAATGCGCGCGGCGCGCACCTCGGCGGGCGTTTCAAACTGCGGGCCGGGGAAAAACATATAAACGCCCTCGTTCAGACGGACGCCAAGCTCCGCCGCGCTCCGGCGCGCGATCTGCTGAAGCTCCGGTGTGTAGAGCGTGGACATATCAGGAAAGCGCGTGCCGAACTCGTCGAGGTTCGGTCCTGCAAGAGGGCTGACGCCAAAGAATTTGATGTGATCCGTGATAAGCATGATCTCGCCCTCACGGAAGGATGTGTTGACGGCACCGGCAGCGTTGGTGACGATCATCGTGTCCGCGCCCAAAAGGCGCACGACACGCACGGCGTAGGAAACATCCTCATAGGAATAGCCCTCATAGGTATGCATACGCCCCTGCATCACGGCAACGCACTTGCCGCCAAGCTGTCCGATAACAAAGCGGCCTTCATGTCCCGGCGCGGTGGAGTGCTTGAAGTGCGGGATCTCGGCATAAGGCACGATGACAGGGTCTTCGACAAACTCGCCCATAAAGCCAAGCCCCGAGCCGAGGATCATCAAAACCTCAACACGACGGTCACCGATACAGTTTTTGATGTGATCCGCGCTTTGCTGATACTGCTCATAAGTGTACGTCATTTCCCATTTTCTCCTTTCATCCGATCGGTATAAAATGCCGCGAATGCCTCGCGGTTGGATCCCAGCTTTTCGGGTCTTTCGATGTACTCCTGCGGGTATTTGTGGTTGAACACGCGCTCGATATATTCGCCTTTGCGGTCGACCAGTTTTGTTGAGCCGCCCGCGCCGAGCGAGAGAATGGTGTGCAGCTCTTCCATGATGTAAATATTGTAAAGGCACTCCCCGCCCGGCTTTGCCCAGCCGACGTTTTCAAAGCTGCCGGACATATATTTCTGGCGGTAGAGGTAGTACGGCGCAAAGTCCTGCGCACGAAGGAGCGGCGCGGCAAAGTCGAGCATCTCTCCCACTTCCTCCGGCGAGGGGATGCGGCTTTGCTCAAGCGTGATGCGGCTGCCCTTTTTGAGTGAAAGTGTGTGAATGGTGATGTTGTCGGTACCAAAATCGAGAACACGCGTGAGCGTATCTCGGAACCTCTCCACCGTGTCCTGCGGAAGCCCCGCGATGAGATCCATGTTGACGCTTGCAAAGCCGACCTCGTCGACCATGCGCATTGCGTTTTCGATGTCTGCCGCCGTGTGATGCCGCCCGATGGCGCGCAGCACCTCGTCGCTCATCGACTGCGGGTTGATGGAAACGCGCGTTGTGGCGTGGTCTTTCAGAACACGCAGCTTATCAAGTGTGATGGTGTCGGGGCGCCCCGCTTCGATCGTGCGCTCGGCGCACGCGGAGAGGTCGAAGTGCGTTTCAAGTGCCGTGAGCAAACGATCCATCTGCGGCGCAGAGAGCGTCGTCGGCGTGCCGCCGCCCATATAGAACGACTTCACGCGAAGTCCAAGACGGCGCACCATCGCTGCCGCATCCTCGATCTCGCGGCAAAGCGCGTCCAGATACGGCTCGATGAGCGCGAGCGACTTTTCGACCGACTGCGAGACAAAGCTGCAATAGGCGCAGCGCGTCGGGCAGAAGGGAATGCCGACGTAGAGCGAGATATCGCGCGGCTCGAGCGCCGCCTCGGCGCGAAGTCCCGCCTCGGCGCACTCTATCGCAAGGCGTGCGCGCGCGGGCGTTACAAAATAGGTGTCCTGCAAAACGCGCTCTGCTCTCTCGCGCCCGTGCTCCGCCATCGCGGCGATGGCAACTTTCGTCGGGCGCACGCCCGTGAGCGAGCCCCATGCCGGCGCGATACCGAGAAGTTTTTTCGCCGCGCCGAAAAAGGAAAGCCCGATCGTGTGGCGGCGCTGTCCCTCGCGCTCGTAGTCCGTGCCGCGCAGCGGATGGGAATAGCTGTGCGTTTCGCTTTTGCCGTCCACGCAAAGCTCCGTCGTGACGGTGACAGCCTCTGCGTCCTCCGCAAGCGTGATGACCGCCCACACGGCGTCCGCTTCGCGGTCGACCTCACCATAGACGGGGCGCTCGGCGGGAAAGAGCGTCAAAAGACTTTGCTCCACCGCGTATTTTTCATCGTGTCCAATGAGGTGTAATTTCATAAAATCTCCTGTCAAAACGTTTTGCCGCCGCCAAAAGGTCTCACCGAGTTTTGCCGCAAAGCGGCAAAATAAAATTCAATCATTTTCGCCGGCGGCGTGTACGTCGGGGAAAATTCTTCTCGCCCTGCGCAGTGTGCGAGCCACTCTGCGGCGAGTGCGCGGAGCAGGGCGCAGAAACCTCGTAAAGGATGCGAAGCATCCTTTACGAATTCATTGCCTCGCGGAGATAGGGGTTGCTTGCCCGCTCGCGCGAGAGTGTGGACGGCTCCATGTGACCGGGGAGAACGTGGTAGTCGCCCTCAAGCGCCCCAAGGCGGCGCAGCGAGCGCAGGATCGTTTGCATATCGCCGCCGGGAAGGTCGGTGCGCCCACACGACCCTGCAAAGAGCGTATCGCCGCAGAAAAGAACGTCACCCACCTGCAAGGTGACAGAACCCGCCGAGTGACCCGGCGTTTCCATCACGCGGATGGTGAGGCTTCCGAGCGTGAGCGTATCGCCCTCGGCATAGGTCTTGACATTCTCCGGAGCCGGATAGAAATAGCGCGGGCTTTTCCCATCCACGCAAAGCTCCGCTGCGTGAATGTAAAGCTCTGCATCCGGATAGCGCAGCGACAGCTCCGTCGCTGCGGTGGTGTGGTCATAGTGACCGTGGGTGATGAGGATATAGCAAAGCGTCACGCCAAGCTCCCCGATCTTCGCGGCGATGCGCGCGGCATCGTCGCCCGGGTCGATAACGGCGCAAAGCGACGCTTCCTCATCGATGAGCAGATAGCAGTTCGTGCCGATCGGGCCGACCTGCATGGCATGGATGGTCATAGCGACACCTCCTTTTCAAGTTTAAGCGAGCTGGTCGGTATCTATGACCAGCGTAAAAGGTCCGTTGTTGACCGATTCGACCGCCATGTGCGCGCCAAAAATACCTGTTTCGACATGGTATCCCTTTTCGCGGCAAAGTGCGACAAATTTTTCGTAGAGCGGGATGGCAGTTTCGGGTCTTGCCGCGCCGAGAAAATCGGGACGGCGCCCATGGCGGCAGTTGCCGTAGAGCGTAAACTGAGAGATGACAAGGATCTCGCCGTGGACATCGTCGAGCGAACGGTTTATTTTTCCGTTCTCATCATCAAAAATGCGAAGGGAGCAGAGCTTGTCGGCAAGTTTCTTCGCCTCGACCTCCGTATCCTCCGGCGCGACGCCGAGCAGGATCAAAAAACCCTCGCCGATCTTGCCGCACACAGCGTCATCTACTTTTACGCTGGCACTTGAAACTTTCATTAAAACCGCGCGCAGAGCATTCTCCTTTCAAAGAAGATGCAAAGCATCTTCTTTGAGTTTTTTTACACTCCGCTTTGTGCACTCGCGATGCTCGCACACGCGCTTCGTGCAGGGTATTTTCTCCGACGCACCCGTAAAGGGCACGCCGCATCCGTAGGGCGGCAAAGCCGCCAACGGCTGCGCAGTACACGCCGCCGGAGAAAATATTTCTATTTTGTTTCGCGCCGACGGCGCGAAATTCCGTGAAACGTTGCCGCGACGCGGCAGAATTTCAAATCATTTTCGCCGGCGACATGTGCGTCGGCGAAAATTCTTCTCGCGGCGCAAGCGTGCGAACGAAGTGAGTGCGACGCAGCGCCGCGCAAAACCTCGGCAAAAGCGGCAAGCCGCTTTTGCCGAACGCGATAGCGTTATCCCGCCGGCCGCGTGACGCTCAAAACACCGGATATCTGCGAGATCTTGCGGATGACCGTCTGCAAATGCTCGCTGTCCTTGACAAGAACATTGATGTGCATGACGAAAAAGCCGTCCCCCGTTCCCTTGGCGTTGATAGCACCGACGCTCGTTTGTGTTGTGGAAAGCGCCGCCGAAACGTCCAGCATAAGGTTCGGGCGGTCCTTGCTCGTGATCTCGAGCGAGGTGGCATAGGTCTGCCGCGTGTCCGTGCCCCACGAAACCTTGAGCCAGCGCCCCTCCTCTTCGGGGCGGCGGCGCTCTATCGCGGCGTTGGGACAGTCGGCGCGGTGGACGGAAACGCCGTATCCGCGCGTGATAAAGCCGATGATCTCATCGCCCGGGACGGGCGTGCAGCACTTGGAGAACTTGACAAGGCAATTGGAGATGCCCTCGACAACGATGCCCTGCTCGCTTTTCCCGTGCGGCGTGGGGATGGGGCGCGGCGGCTCCTTCTCTTCGGCGGGCGCGGCGGTCTGCTTTTCCGCCTGCTGCGCACGCGAGATGCGCGTGAGCTCCTCCTTTGCGCGTGTGACCGCCTTCTGCGCGGAAAAGCCGCCGTAGCCGATGGCGGCATAGAGGTCATCCATCGTGCCAAAGGGAAGCTTTTTGAGGATCGTGGGGATGAGGTCATCGGTGATGGCGCTCATGCGAAGCCCCGCGTGGTTGAGCTCCGATTCAAAAGCGGCGCGTCCGGTGACGATGTTCTCGTCACGCTTTTCCTTTTTGAACCACTGGCGGATCTTGCTGCGCGCTTCGTTGCTGCAAACGATCTTCAGCCAGTCGCGGCTGGGACCGCGCGTCGTTTTGGAGGTGAGGATCTCCACGATGTCGCCGTTTTGCAGCTTGTAATCGAGCGGCACGATGCGCCCGTTTACCTTCGCACCGGTCATGCGGTTTCCGACGGCGGAGTGGATGCTGTAAGCAAAGTCGATGGGCGTCGCGCCGGCGGGGAGGTTCGTCACGTCGCCGCGCGGCGAGAACACGAACACCTCATCGGCAAACATATCGATCTTGAGCGAGTGGATAAACTCCTCCGCATCGGTATTTTCCTGATTCTCCAAAAGGCGGCGCACCCACTCGTAAGTCTGCTCGCCGCCCTCGCGGGAAACGCCCTGCTTGTACTTCCAGTGCGCGGCAATGCCGTATTCGGCGATGTCATGCATCTCTTGCGTGCGGATCTGCACCTCAAAGGGAAGTCCCGTCTGTCCCATGACGGTGATGTGCAGACTCTGGTACATATTGGGCTTGGGCGTGCTGATATAGTCTTTGAAGCGACCGAGCAACGGCTTATAGAGGTCGTGTACCACACCGAGCACATTGTAGCAGTCGGCAACGGTGTCGACGATGACGCGGAAGGCGAAAAGGTCAAACACCTCGTCCATCGTCTTATCCTGCGATTGCATTTTCCGGTAGATGCTGTAGGGGTGCTTCACGCGGCCATAGACGCTGAAGAAGGGGATGTCCAGCTCGTACAGGCGGTCTTCGATCTGCGTTCGGATCTGATTGAGGAAGTCGTTATATTCGTCGTTTTTCGCGTCAAGGTTTGATGTAATATGCTCATACTTATCCGGATCGAGGAATTTGAGCGAAAGATCCTCCAGCTCCCACTTGATGCGCTGCATACCCAGGCGGTGCGCGATGGGGGCATAGATCTCCATCGTCTCAAGCGACTTTTGCCGCTGCTTTTCCGCCGACTGGAACTGCATCGTGCGCATATTGTGCGTGCGGTCGGCGATCTTGATGAGGATGACGCGGATATCCTTCGACATCGCAAGGAGCATCTTTCGCAGATTTTCCATCTGCTCTTCTTCCTTGCTGATAAACTGCACACGGGAGAGCTTCGTCACACCCTCGACAAGCTCGGCGATGGTGGGCGAAAACCGCTTTGCGATCTCCTCGCGCGTCGCGCCGGTATCTTCGATGCAGTCGTGCAAAAGCGCGGC
>JAFQUN010000105.1 GCA_017408525.1 Oscillospiraceae bacterium | reverse complement strand
ATGAGATCCTGCAGCATCTCGACATCGTCGGGATCGACCGCCTCAGGCTTAATGGAAAGCGCGGTGAGCTCCTTTTTGCCGCTCACGCTCGCGCTGACCGCGCCGCCGCCGACACTTGCCGTAAACGTGCGGTTTTCAACCTCCGTCTGCGCACGGTTCATCTCCTCCTGCAGCTGGGCGATCTTCTGCTGCATCTGCATTTGCTGCTGCTGTTGACGCATGGCGCTGCCGGTGCCGTTGCTAAAGCCGCCGCGCGCGCTGTATCCTTTTGCCATATCGTGTATCCTCCTGTTTATTTAATAGTGAAGTTGTCAAATTTCTGCCCGAGCGACAAAAGCTCCTGCATTTTGTCAGCGCCCGCCGGAGCGGCAGGTGTGCCGACCTTAAATATAACGTGTACATCCCGACCCGCCGCCTCGCTTGTGACCTCTTCCAAAACGGCGGTGACCTCTTCGGTACGAAGACGCTGCAAAACGAGTTCATTGGCGCACCAAACGGTCATAGCCGCGTCTTTCAGCTCACCGCGGCACATCCCAAGAAACGCCCGTTTGTCAACGGCAACACGGTTTTTGTACTGCTCTAAAAGCGCACCCCAAAGCGCCGTGTCACCTGCCGCGTTCGCTGTCTGTACAGCTTGCGGTGCGGGCAGCGCAGCCTCACGCGGCGGCTCGTCGTCCCAGACAGGCTCCTCAGGAAGGGGCGGGCGTTCATCATCGTAAAGGTCAAACGGAACATCATCCGGTACAGGCATGGGCGCAGGCTCGACCGCCGCAGGTGCCGCTGCCGGAGCGGGTGCGGCAGGCACGCCGTTTGCAATTGCCTTTTCAAGCCGCTCGATGCGCGCGCAAAGCGCCGTCACATCGCCGCAGAGCGATTCGTCGCAAAGACGCAGGATGCAAAGCTCGGCATCTGTTCTGCGGTTCGTGCTTGTGCCAAGGTCAGCGGTGCAGCGCCCGAGCATAGAAGCCATGCCGATCAGCCGCTGCGGTGTGGACAGCGCATCAAGCCGCTCCAACGCAGCAGCGTCAAAGCCGCCTGTCAAAAGTGCGCTGCCTCCCTCGGGCGCAGTCGCACGGATAATAAGGTCGCGGCAAAGACCCGAAAGCTCGCCAAGCACCGCGCCGACATCTTTGCCGCCAACATACAGCGAGTGGAAATGCATCAGCGCCGCCTTCGCGTCGCGGCGGAGGATCAGCTCCAGAAGCTGCGCCGTCTGCACAGAGCCGGCAAGTCCAAGCGTCTCGAGCACACGCTCAGCGTCGATCCTCCCGCCCGATGAAGCACACTGGTCAAGAAGCGAGAGCGCGTCGCGCAGCGCACCGTCGGCAAGGCGGGCAAGAATATCCGCGCCGTCGGGCGCAAGATCGATCTCCTCCTGCGCAGCAACACAGGAAAGGCGCGCGGCGATCTTGGCGGGCATAATGCGCTTGAAGGAAAAGCGCTGGCAGCGGGAGAGGATCGTGGGGAGCACCTTGTGAAGCTCCGTGGTTGCGAGAATAAAGATGAGGTGCTCGGGCGGCTCCTCCAAAATCTTCAAAAGCGCGTTGAACGCCGCAGTGGAGAGCATATGGACTTCGTCGATGATGTAGACGCGCCGCTTGACATTTGCGGGCGAATAGATCGCCTCGTCGCGCAGGGCGCGCACATGGTCCACACCATTGTTGGACGCGGCATCAAGCTCAACAACATCCATAAAGCCGCCCGACTCGATCCCAAGACACGACGGACACGCGCAGCATGGGTCGCCGCCGACGGGAGCTTCGCAGTTGACCGCCTTGGCAAGGATCTTTGCACAGGTCGTCTTGCCGGTGCCGCGCGTACCGGTGAAAAGATATGCGTGGGAAAGGCGTCCCTCATCGACCTGACGGCGCAGTGTTTGTGTGATGTGTTCTTGCCCGATAACATCGGAAAAGGTTTTTGGCCGCCATTTGCGGTACAGCGCCTGATACATGAACGAGCCTCCCATCAAAAAAGTCCTCCGCATACAGCTGCGGAACCGGCACCCTCGCGGCACATGGCAGATCCCACTTAATGCTGCTCGGTTCCCCGCCTGACATGGTTCGCGGGCAGCCATTGCGCAAGACCGGCTCCGCAGCTGTATGCGGAGGACAATATCAACGTCCCCTATTCTACTATATACTTTTCCGCTTGGCAAGAAAATTTTCGCGTTTTTAAAATTTATTCTTTACAATTTGAAAATAGATGGTATAATGGTCTACGCTGTGATGCAGCAAGTGCTGCGCGGCAGTGCCAATATGGGCCCGTAGCTCAGCTGGGAGAGCGCACGGTTCGCATCCGTGAGGTTCGAGGGTTCGATCCCCTTCGGGTCCACCAAATCGAGAAAAATCACCGCCAAATCGGCGGTGATTTTTCATTTGACCACAACAATACCACAGACGGGAATAAATTTTGACCACTTTACAAGAACACGGGCGGCGAGTTTTTGAAACTCACCGCCCGTTGTTTTCTTTGATTAGGTGTAACGATTAGTGCAATGCAAGGAATATGAAAACTCAGTCCGGATGATTGTGCATACGAACAACACTTTTTAGTTGCCCTATATTTCCGACATTTTGAACCTGATATAGCTCAGAATATGAATATGTCTTTGTCTTGTCAGTATTATCAATAAGCAAGCTGCCGTGTTCAAAAATCAATGCGCTCTCAGCATGGTCAATGAGCTCGGAATCAACATGGTAAGGATATATAATTGTTCCAAGCCGCACATATTTTTCTCCATAACGATTGGAGAGCCATTCTTTCCGATGTTGAATCAACCGCTCTCTAATTGTCCGAGTAGCTTTGCCTATATACAGGCTTGTTTCCTTGCCGTGCAACATTCGTGTTATGTAATACAGTCCGGCATGAAACGAATCTTCCGAATCAATTATATCTTCCACCAACGCAGGATCAGACCACTGAATTCGAATGATTTTATCTCTCATTGTATCCCCCGCCCTTCGCAGTTGCATAAGACATTTACTGTTCGCATTTTATCGTATCATGTTGCTCTGTCGGTTTCAATACCCGGCAAGTCTGCATCCTATGCAGAAACAAAAGTTGCTATATGCCACGAAGTCCATCCGCAGCATATAGCAGCTTTTTATTATGATACAGCCAGAGCTGCCAGCTTTGCTTCGGTCTCCTCACGGGTGCGGTCATATACATTCCGGGAGTGTTTTTTGCCGTCCGGCCACACCGGGGAGTACCGACCTTCCCAGAGATTGTCCTTGAGCTGCTTGATGTACCCCGTGCCGGGTCTGCGCCGTGGTGCTGTGTGCGGCACGAACTCCTGCAGCTCGGCGGGCTTCTGTGCCTTCGTTTCCCCCGCCTCCGCTTTCGCGATGCCCCGGTCGATGCTGACCGCTGCGTTTTCCTCCATCTCACTGGTGATGTGAGTGTAGATATTCAGCGTTGTCTTGGCGGATACATGACCGATGATGGCGGAGAGGGTTTTCACATCCATACCATGCTCCAGCGACATGGTGGCGAAGGT